>NZ_JBBOSM010000001.1:2445000-2773065 GCF_038005145.1 Staphylococcus sp. FSL K6-3157
AGTTACGGCCGCCGTTTACTGGGGCTTCGATTCGTAGCTTCGCCGAAGCTAACCACTCCTCTTAACCTTCCAGCACCGGGCAGGCGTCAGCCCCTATACATCACCTTACGGTTTAGCAGAGACCTGTGTTTTTGATAAACAGTCGCTTGGGCCTATTCACTGCGGCTCTCCTGGGCGTTAACCCTAAAGAGCACCCCTTCTCCCGAAGTTACGGGGTCATTTTGCCGAGTTCCTTAACGAGAGTTCGCTCGCTCACCTTAGAATTCTCATCTTGACTACCTGTGTCGGTTTGCGGTACGGGCACCAAAATTCTAGCTAGAGGCTTTTCTTGGCAGTGTGAAATCAACGACTCGAGGAAACAATTTCCTCTCCCCATCACAACTTGACCTTAAGAGTGCCGGATTTGCCTAACACTCAGTCTCATTGCTTGGACGTACAATCCAATAGTACGCTTCGCCTATCCTACTGCGTCCCCCCATCGCTTAAAACGAAATTTGGTGGTACAGGAATATCAACCTGTTATCCATCGCCTACGCCTATCGGCCTCAGCTTAGGACCCGACTAACCCAGAGCGGACGAGCCTTCCTCTGGAAACCTTAGTCAATCGGTGGACGGGATTCTCACCCGTCTTTCGCTACTCACACCGGCATTCTCACTTCTAAGCGCTCCACATGTCCTTGCGATCATGCTTCAACGCCCTTAGAACGCTCTCCTACCACTGTCCTTACGGACAATCCACAGCTTCGGTAATATGTTTAGCCCCGGTACATTTTCGGCGCAGTGTCACTCGACTAGTGAGCTATTACGCACTCTTTAAATGATGGCTGCTTCTAAGCCAACATACTAGTTGTCTGGGCAACGCCACATCCTTTTCCACTTAACATATATTTTGGGACCTTAGCTGGTGGTCTGGGCTGTTTCCCTTTCGAACACGGACCTTATCACCCGCGTTCTAACTCCTAAGATAAAATTGATTGGCATTCGGAGTTTGTCTGAATTCGGTAACCCGATAAGGGCCCCTCGTCCAAACAGTGCTCTACCTCCAATAATCATTACTTAAGGCTAGCCCTAAAGCTATTTCGGAGAGAACCAGCTATCTCCAGGTTCGATTGGAATTTCTCCGCTACCCACAACTCATCCGCTCACTTTTCAACGTAAGTCGGTTCGGCCCTCCATTCAGTGTTACCTGAACTTCAGCCTGGTCATGGGTAGATCACCTGGTTTCGGGTCTACGACCAAATACTCAACGCCCTATTCAGACTCGCTTTCGCTACGGCTCCACATTAACTGCTTAACCTTGCATCAAATCGTAACTCGCCGGTTCATTCTACAAAAGGCACGCCATCACCCATTAACGGGCTCTGACTACTTGTAAGCACACGGTTTCAAGTTCTATTTCACTCCCCTTCCGGGGTACTTTTCACCTTTCCCTCACGGTACTGGTTCACTATCGGTCACTAGAGAGTATTTAGCCTTGGGAGATGGTCCTCCCGGATTCCGACGGAATTTCTCGTGTTCCGTCGTACTCAGGATCCACTCAAGAGTGAACAAACTTTCGACTACAGGATTATTACCTTCTTTGATTCATCTTTCCAGATGATTCGTCTAATTTGTTCTTTTGTAACTCCGTATAGAGTGTCCTACAACCCCAACAAGCAAGCTCGTTGGTTTGGGCTCTTCCCGTTTCGCTCGCCGCTACTCAGGGAATCGATTTTTCTTTCTCTTCCTGCGGGTACTAAGATGTTTCAGTTCCCCGCGTCTGCCTTCAGATATGCTATGTATTCACATATCGATAACACGACATAACTCGTGTTGGGTTTCCCCATTCGGAAATCTCTGGATCAAAGCTTACTTACAGCTCCCCAAAGCATATCGTCGTTAGTAACGTCCTTCGTAGGCTTCTAGTGCCAAGGCATCCACCGTGCGCCCTTAATAACTTAATCTTTTCGACCTTCAACACGATAAAATCGGTTGAAAACCTAAAATGTTATTAATCTGTGAGTGTTCTTTCGAACACTAGCGATTATTTCTATTTTTTTGAATTCAAGCTTTTTAAAACTCTAATTCACTCGGTTTTGCTTGGTAAAATCATAAATTTTACTTACATATCTAGTTTTCAATGTACAAAATAACGCAATGAATACTCGTAATGAGCATTCAAAACTGAATGCAATATGTCAATGTCATTCCTCTTCATCTTCTCAAGGAAGATGTTCCGAATATATCCTTAGAAAGGAGGTGATCCAGCCGCACCTTCCGATACGGCTACCTTGTTACGACTTCACCCCAATCATTTGTCCCACCTTCGACGGCTAGCTCCATAAATGGTTACTCCACCGGCTTCGGGTGTTACAAACTCTCGTGGTGTGACGGGCGGTGTGTACAAGACCCGGGAACGTATTCACCGTAGCATGCTGATCTACGATTACTAGCGATTCCAGCTTCATGTAGTCGAGTTGCAGACTACAATCCGAACTGAGAACAACTTTATGGGATTTGCATGACCTCGCGGTTTAGCTGCCCTTTGTATTGTCCATTGTAGCACGTGTGTAGCCCAAATCATAAGGGGCATGATGATTTGACGTCATCCCCACCTTCCTCCGGTTTGTCACCGGCAGTCAACCTAGAGTGCCCAACTAAATGCTGGCAACTAAGTTTAAGGGTTGCGCTCGTTGCGGGACTTAACCCAACATCTCACGACACGAGCTGACGACAACCATGCACCACCTGTCACTTTGTCCCCCGAAGGGGAAGGCTCTATCTCTAGAGTTTTCAAAGGATGTCAAGATTTGGTAAGGTTCTTCGCGTTGCTTCGAATTAAACCACATGCTCCACCGCTTGTGCGGGTCCCCGTCAATTCCTTTGAGTTTCAACCTTGCGGTCGTACTCCCCAGGCGGAGTGCTTAATGCGTTAGCTGCAGCACTAAGGGGCGGAAACCCCCTAACACTTAGCACTCATCGTTTACGGCGTGGACTACCAGGGTATCTAATCCTGTTTGATCCCCACGCTTTCGCACATCAGCGTCAGTTACAGACCAGAAAGTCGCCTTCGCCACTGGTGTTCCTCCATATCTCTGCGCATTTCACCGCTACACATGGAATTCCACTTTCCTCTTCTGTACTCAAGTTTCCCAGTTTCCAATGACCCTCCACGGTTGAGCCGTGGGCTTTCACATCAGACTTAAGAAACCGCCTACGCGCGCTTTACGCCCAATAATTCCGGATAACGCTTGCCACCTACGTATTACCGCGGCTGCTGGCACGTAGTTAGCCGTGGCTTTCTGATTAGGTACCGTCAAGATGTGCACAGTTACTTACACATTTGTTCTTCCCTAATAACAGAGTTTTACGATCCGAAAACCTTCATCACTCACGCGGCGTTGCTCCGTCAGACTTTCGTCCATTGCGGAAGATTCCCTACTGCTGCCTCCCGTAGGAGTCTGGACCGTGTCTCAGTTCCAGTGTGGCCGATCACCCTCTCAGGTCGGCTACGTATCGTTGCCTTGGTAAGCCGTTACCTTACCAACTAGCTAATACGGCGCGGGTCCATCTATAAGTGATAGCAAAACCATCTTTTACTTTAGAACCATGCGGTTCCAAATGTTATCCGGCATTAGCTCCGGTTTCCCGAAGTTATTCCAGTCTTATAGGTAGGTTACCCACGTGTTACTCACCCGTCCGCCGCTAACTTCAAAGGAGCAAGCTCCTTATCCGTTCGCTCGACTTGCATGTATTAGGCACGCCGCCAGCGTTCATCCTGAGCCAGGATCAAACTCTCCATAAATGAATTATGATGTTTGATTAGCTCATAAAATACTAATTTGTGTGTTATCTCTAACACGTTTGAACCAACAATTTAATGTTGTGTTCGGAATTAACGTTGACATATTGCAATTCAGTTTTCAATGTTCATTTAAATAATATGGTGGAGACTAGCGGGATCGAACCGCTGACCTCCTGCGTGCAAAGCAGGCGCTCTCCCATCTGAGCTAAGCCCCCATATAAATTTTAAAGAGTCGGGAAGACAGGATTCGAACCTGCGACCCCTTGGTCCCAAACCAAGTGCTCTACCAAGCTGAGCTACTTCCCGTACATAATTTAATTGATTAACACTTTTAAAGATGGTGCGCCCGACAGGGGTCGAACCTGTAACCTCTTGATTCGTAGTCAAGTACTCTATCCAGTTGAGCTACGGGCGCTATATTAAAAATGATGGTGCCGAGGACCGGAATCGAACCGGTACGGTGATCTCTCACCGCAGGATTTTAAGTCCTGTGCGTCTGCCAGTTCCGCCACCCCGGCAAAAATAATGGAGCAGAAGACGGGATTCGAACCCGCGACCCCGACCTTGGCAAGGTCGTATTCTACCGCTGAACTACTTCTGCAAATGAAACTGTATGAGCCATAGTGGGCTCGAACCACTGACCCTCTGATTAAAAGTCAGATGCTCTACCAACTGAGCTAATGGCTCATGAAATGGTGCCGGCCAGAGGACTTGAACCCCCAACCTACTGATTACAAGTCAGTTGCTCTACCAGTTGAGCTAGGCCGGCTATCATGAAGTGATGGAGAATGACGGGTTCGAACCGCCGACCCTCTGCTTGTAAGGCAGATGCTCTCCCAGCTGAGCTAATTCTCCACATAATTTTTAATAAAGAGCCTGGCAACGTCCTACTCTTGCGGAACGTAAGTCCGACTACCATCGGCGCTAAAGAGCTTAACTACTGTGTTCGGCATGGGAACAGGTGTGACCTCTTTGCTATTGCCACCAGACAAATTAACTTACTCAATTAATAATACATTGTTTGTTAATCTTTTGCAATAGTCAATTTTACACTATCTTAAAGATTTATTTACAAGACTTTTACTTGAGTTATGTATAAAGTGCTTGTCGTTTTTGACGACTTTTATATATTAATTCATTTTCACTTTAATGTCAATACTTTTCGAACATTTCTCAAAAAGAAATATTTTAAATGCTTATATATGTCTTGTTTCGTTTCCTTAACTCGACTTGAATAATCTTATCACATAGAATCTATCTTTACCATACCTTTTTTAGTATATTATTATATTTTAATAGCATTATAATACTTAATTGTATCTTATTACTAATTTAATTAATTTATTTAGTACTTAAACCCTCTATTCTCTCTTATTTTTAGCATCTCTATAGAGATTAAAACAAAAAACAGACCATATATTACGTCTCACCAGTGTGAAATCGTAACATATGATCTAGTTTAAATGATTAAATCAATTATTACTTAGTTTAAACCAAGCTTTAAATAATCTATTTTTGTTTCATATAAGGGAATAACAATACATCACGGATAGAAGCAGAATCAGTAAGTAACATTACTAATCTATCAATACCAATACCTAAACCACCTGTTGGAGGCATTCCGTACTCTAATGCTTCAATGAAATCTTCATCCATTTCGTGTGCTTCATCATTACCTTCTTCTTTTTCTACTAATTGCGCTTCAAATCTTGCTCTTTGATCAATAGGATCATTTAATTCTGTAAATGCATTACCGTGTTCTCTACCTACTATGAATAATTCAAAGCGATCCGTAAATCTTGGGTCCTCTGGATTTTTCTTAGCTAGTGGTGAGATTTCGATTGGGTGTCCATAAATAAACGTTGGTTGAATTAATGTTTCTTCAACTTTTTGCTCAAAGAACTCATTTAAGATATGACCATATTTCATATTATCTGTTATTTCAATGCCATGTTCTTTAGCTAATGATTTAGCTTCTTCATCAGTTTGCACCTCGAAGAAGTTCACACCTGTTTCTTCTTTAACAGCATCAGCCATATGAACTCGTTTCCAATCAGATTCTAAATCTATAATTTCTTCGCCGTAGTTTACTTTAGCAGTACCAAGTACTTTTTCAGAAATATGTCTAATCATATTCTCAGTTATATCCATGATATCGTGATAATCAGCATACGCTTCATATAATTCAATCATAGTGAATTCTGGATTATGTCTTGTTGATACGCCTTCGTTTCTGAAAACACGTCCAATTTCATAAACTTTTTCTAATCCACCTACGATTAAACGTTTCAAATGTAATTCAATTGCAATTCGCATATATAATGTTGCGTCTAAAGCATTATGATGTGTTTCGAAAGGACGCGCAGCAGCTCCACCAGGAATTTGGTGCATCATAGGTGTTTCTACTTCTAAAAATCCTCTTTGATTTAAGTAATTACGCATTTCTTGTAATATCTTACTGCGGTTAATAAATGTTTGCGTGCTATCTTGATTTGTAATTAAGTCAAGGTAACGTTGACGATAACGCTGTTCGATATCTTGTAAACCGTGGAATTTATCAGGTAATGGACGTAATGCTTTAGTCAACAACGTGAATGTTTTAGCTTTAACAGACAATTCACCTGTATTCGTTTTGAACATTACACCTTCTATACCTACAATGTCTCCTAAGTCTGCAGAATTCCAAACTTCAAATTGTTCGTCTCCTACTTGGTCTTTTCTTACGTAAATTTGTATTTGACCAGTTAAATCTTGAACATGAGCAAATCCAGCTTTACCTTTTCCACGTTTAGTCATTAGACGACCGGCGATACTTACGTTGCTTTCATCTTCTTTGTCATGTAATTCTTCTTTTGTATATGCGTCCCAATCTTCATGCAATGGGGCAGCCGTAGAAGTACGTTCAAATTTTTGACCAAAAGGATCGATACCTAAATCGTATAATTCTTGTAATTTTTGACGGCGGACTTGCATTTGGTCGTTCATTTCTTCTGACATTACTTTCTCTCCTTTATGCTTCTTGTTCTAATTTTTATTATTCTTTAGCTTCAATCTTCACTTGGAACGTTTGATAGTTATCTATCATTTGTTGTTCTGTTTATTTCAAAGCTTTTCTAGTCTTACCATATAGATACAGCACACATTAAGCCCACACTCTTTTTTAACTGTACGCTTAAATGTAACGTTATCTACATTAGCCATAGGAGCAAGAATTACTCTATTATATATCTATACGACTCCCGTTTTCCACATATTTTATAACTATAAACCTTTATACTCTTTGACTGAATCGTCTGCCGTTACTATACTTCCAATTTTTTTATTGGAATGAGGTTCTACACAATCTGATGCTATATCATTTAACGGTATAAGTACAAATGCACGCTCTAGCATACGTGGATGCGGAACGCTCAAATCTTCTTCATCAATAATATGATTACCAAACAATAAAATATCAACATCTAAAGTTCTAGGGCCCCAACGTATATCTCTTACTCGGTGTAACTGCTGTTCAGTATGCAGACACTCTTTTAATAAATCTTGTGGAGTTAAGGATGTATAAATTTCAATACATTGATTTAAAAATTGTGGTTGGTCGACATAACCTACTGGCTCTGTTTCATATATCGGGGATTTTTGCGTTACTTGAATGCCATCTGTATTATCTAATATACGGATTGCTTCATCAAGTTGTGACGCTCTTTCTCCAACATTACTTCCTAATCCTAAATAAGCATATTCCATTAGAGATTCTCCCTCACTATTTCAACGCCTACACCATCATAATGGCCAGGTATAGGTGGATTTTCTTTAGTGATTCTAACTTTCGTTTCCATTACACGATTATAGTGTGAATTTATACGTTTTGCAATACGTTCAGCTAGATGCTCTAATAAATTTACAGGCTTGCCTTCCATGATTGCTTTTACCTCTTCAAAAACTTCACCATAATGGACTGTATCTGTAACCTCATCAGATTGCCCAGCCATACTCAAATCAACTTTCATTGTGACATCGACAATAAATATTTGTCCAATATCATTTTCAGCTGGCAGCGCACCATGATAACTATAGAATCTCATACCATTAAGAAATATTGTGTCGCTCATCGTCATTCTCCTTTAAATAGTCCATGCTTTGTCCTAATCGAACATTTAACGCGACATTATGAACTCTTACCGCTTTTACGCCTTTCATTATACCATACGCAGTAGTAGCTGCCGTACTTTCATCGCGTTCGGTAGGCGTTGTTTCTGTACCTATCATTTCTTTTATGAACCTTTTTCTACTTGTTGCTAATAGCACAGGATAACCTGTAGCTACCAGTTCATCTAAACGTGACATAACTTCTTTTTCTTCTTCGCGTGTTTTGGCAAAGCCAATTCCTGGATCAATCCATACTTTATGTTGAGGTATACCTGCCATTTCCGCTTTATTTGCTTGTTTTAATAAATACAGCAACATCTCATCCACTACCGGTTCTGTTCTTTGACCATCGCCATTGTGCATGAGTACAATCTCACCATTGTATTTCGCTACTACATTGAAAATACGTTCATCATAGTGTCCCGCCCATTGGTCATTAATCATCGTGGCACCTAATTTCATTGCAGCTTCTGCCACTTCACTTCGATAGGTATCTATAGATAGCTGTACATCTAATTCAGCCAACGCACTTACAACAGGGACAACACGCTCCAACTCTTCCTCAACGCTTATCTCTTCAAAACCTGGACGGGTAGATATCCCACCAACATCTATAATATCTACACCTTCGTCCATCATTTCTTTTGCTCTCTTAATCGCTTTTTCAACTGTATTATATTTACCACCATCAGAAAAAGAGTCAGGAGTTACATTTAATATGCCCATAATTTTTGTATGCGTCATAATTATTCTTCTTCCTTTCACTTTATAAATGATTTCTCTTATGTATTATAATTACTATTCTATAATAACGTTAATTTTCAATTTTTTCAGTAATCAAAACTTGAAATCACATATGCTAGTGTATTGTTTATACTTTGCTTACTATGTTTTCTTTATGTATACACAAAAAACCGACTCACATGAATATGTGGCCGGTAATTGTTAAATATATATCATTTAGTCATCAAATGAATATAACGGTGTAGAAAGATAACGCTCACCATTACTTGGTAATACAGTAACAACTGTTTTACCTTTACCTAATGATTTTGCTTTTTCAATCGCTGCAACAATCGCAGCACCTGAAGAAATACCACCTAAGATGCCTTCTTCTTTAGCAACTCTACGTGACATATCCATAGCAACTTCATTACCTACTTTGATAATTTCATCGTATATGTTTGTATCTAAAGTATCTGGTACAAATCCTGCACCTAAACCTTGTAATTTATGTGGACCTGGTTCGCCGCCACTTAAGATAGCTGAGTCTTCTGGTTCAATCGCTACAAGATTAATGTCTGGATATTTTTCTTTTAATACTTTACCCGCGCCACTAAGTGTTCCACCAGTACCTACACCAGCTAAGAATGAATCAATCGTTTTGCCTTCAAATTGTTCAACTAATTCTGGTCCAGTTGTTAATTCGTGTACACGAGGGTTTGCTGGGTTTTCGAATTGTTGCGGCTCATAATAACCGAATTCTTCTTTTAATTCTTTAGCTTTTTTGATTGCACCTTTCATTGCTTCTGATCCAGGTGTTAATACTAATTCTGCGCCGTATGCTTTTAACAAGTTACGACGTTCTTGACTCATTGTTTCAGGCATCGTAAATACTGCTTTATAACCTTTAGCTGCACAAACAAAAGCTAAGCCAATTCCTGTGTTACCACTTGTCGGTTCAACAATTGTATCACCTGGTTTAATTTTACCTGCTTGTTCAGCTTCTTCAATCATTGCTAATGCAATACGGTCTTTCACAGAGCCACCTGGATTTTGATATTCAAGTTTCACATATACGTCTGCAGCATCTTCCCCCACAACGTTGTTTAACTTAACAACAGGTGTATTGCCAATTGCTTTTACGATATTATCTACTGGTTTATTTGTCATTTAGTATTGCTCCTTTTCATTAAAAAGTTTAAAACCTACTTTTTCTCTCGGATATACTTTATATTTTATCAGATTTTTCAGCAAATACAACTATGAAGATTTAATATACCAACTTTTTTGTTCAATAGCCTAGTTCAACACCTAGTTTAAACCTTTTAGTTACTTTTTTCTATTAATCCATGTAACTCATCTTCTGAAAAATTATATTTATTTCTACAGAAATGGCATTCAACTTCGGCACCATGGTCTTTATCAATCATATCTTGAATTTCAGCTTCGCCTAAACCTTTAATAGCAGTTAAGAATTTTTCATGCCCACAATTACAATCGAATTGTGTAGGAAGATTTTCTAATAGTTGTACATTTTCTTCCCCTAGTATTTCAAAAAGAATTTCTTCAGGCGTTAAACCTTGGTCAATCAGTTTCGAAACTGGTGTCATTTGATTGATTGCAGCTTCGAGTTTATCAACTGTTTCATCGTCTGCACCTGGCATAACTTGTATTATAAAGCCACCTGCAGCTTTAATTGAATTGTCAGGGTTTACTAATACGCCTAAACCTACTGACGATGGTACTTGTTCACTTTTAGCAAAGTAATAAGTGAAGTCATCTCCTAGTTCACCAGAAACGAGTTCACTAGAACCAGAAAAGAAATCTTTCATTCCAATATCTTTTACAACTGTCAATGCACCTTCTGAACCAACTGCACGGCTAACATCTAATTTACCAGCATTATTTAGAGGGAAATGTGTTTGAGGATTCGTAACATACCCTCTTATATTCCCTTTAGCATCAGCGTCAGCAATTATTTTACCAATTGGGCCTTTTCCATCAACTGTAACTGTTAATTTTTGATTGCCTTTGAGCATTGCACCCATCATCACTGTTGCTGTCATCGTACGTCCAAGTGCTGCTGAAGCAGTTGGCCACGTATAATGTCTTGTTTGTGCTTCTTGAACACTTTCAGTTGTTAACGCACTATAAGCGCGAATTTGTCCTCCAAAAGCTAATGCTTTAACTATATAATCGTTCGTCATTTTGTTTATTTCTCCTTTAATATCATCTAGTTTTGAAAATGTTTTTCTATCTTTACTCTAAGATTGTTTTTACACTTTTTATCAATGCAATTTATTGTAATCGTTCGAGGTAGAAATTGCGAAACATCTGTTTATAAATTATTCTGTTATATTTTGCTATTAAAAAAGCTTCTTTCTACTATCAATATGATAGCAGAAAGAAGCTTTAAGTTCAGTTATTAATTTCTATTGCTTGGATCATTCGGATCGTTCGGATTGCTAGGTTTATCGATATTAGGTGCTTGTTCATGACCTGTTTCTTCAGTGTCATTGTTGTCTTGTTGTTCATTTTCTTTATCGTTATCCTGTGTTTCATCATCTGAATCTAGTTGTTCTCTACGAACGTCCTCGTAAGATTTACCGTATTTTCCTTCTTCAAAGTCATCATCTTTATGTTCTACAACTTTGGCACTATCATAATCTACTTCTGGTAGGACACCATCGTTAAATAATGATTGGATTTGTTCGGCAACTAATGTTTCTTCAGTTAATAATGATTCAGCTATTAAATCTAACTGTGATTTATGCTCTAACAAGATAGCCTTACAACGCTCGTATTGTTCTTTAATAATACGTTGCACTTCTTTATCAATTTCGTATGCAATTTGTCCTGAAAACTCAGTGTCGCCTTGCATTTCTTTTCCTAAGAAGACTTGGCCACTGTTGCTATTTGTGAATTGAACCGTTCCGATTTTTTCACTCATACCATATTCAGTAACCATTTGACGTGCAATTTGTGTCGCACGTTCAAAGTCATTAGATGCACCTGTAGACACTTCATTAAAGGTAATATCCTCAGATACACGTCCACCAAGTAGACCACAGATTTTATCTAATAATTCTTTTTCTGTCATTAAGAAGCGATCTTGTTTAGGTAACATCATTGCATAACCGCCAGCTTGTCCACGAGGTACGATTGTAACTTTGTGAACAACTTCAGCTTCATCAAGTACCATACCAATAATTGTATGACCAGCTTCATGGTGCGCTACAATATTACGTTCTTTTTCTGAGATTACGCGAGATTTCTTAGCTGGACCAGCGATAACACGGTCTGTCGCTTCTTCAATATCACGCATATCGATTTTTTTCTTACCTTCACGTACAGCAACTAATGATGCTTCGTTTAATAAGTTTTCTAAATCTGCGCCAGAGAAACCAGGTGTTCTTTCTGAAACTGCTTTTAAGTCAACTGTTTCATCAAATGGTTTGTCTTTCGCATGAACATGAAGAATTGCTTCACGGCCTTTCACATCCGGACGACCTACTTGAATTTGTCTGTCGAAACGACCTGGACGTAATAACGCTGGGTCTAAAATGTCTGGACGGTTTGTAGCAGCTATCATAATGATACCTTCATTATCACCAAATCCATCCATTTCAACTAGTAATTGGTTCAATGTTTGCTCACGCTCATCATGGCCACCACCTACACCGGCACCACGTTGACGACCAACTGCATCGATTTCATCAATAAAGATGATACAAGGGGCGTTTTTCTTAGCATTTTCGAACAAGTCACGTACACGACTTGCACCAACACCCACAAACATCTCAACGAAGTCTGAACCACTGATTGAGAAGAACGGCGTGCCGGCTTCACCAGCAACTGCACGAGCTAATAATGTTTTACCTGTACCAGGAGGGCCAACTAAAAGAACACCTTTAGGAATTCTAGAACCCATTTGTTTGAATTGTTTATTGTCTTTTAAGAAATCGACTATTTCAATTAATTCTTGTTTCTCTTCATCTGCACCAGCTACATCAGTGAAGCGTACACGTTTTTGTTGATTATCGTACGTTTTCGCTTTGGATTTACCAAAGTTCATCATACGATTACCACCGCCACCGCCGCCACCTTGGGCTTGGCTAAGGAAGAATATAAATAAAAGTGCGATAATTAATACAGGAATTAATGTTGTTAATATACTTACAAATACACTTTGCTTTTCTTCTTCTTTAACTGTAAATTTCAATCCGTCTTGACTTTGTGCTTTATCAGTTATTTTTTCTAGCTCTTTATCGTTGTTATATAAAATAGTTGAAGAATACTCTTCATCTTTATCTGTTTTACCACTTACCATATATACGTTTTGTTCAGGTTGTATTTCAAGTGATTTTAACTCACCTTTATCTAACTGCTTAACAAATTGATTATATGTAAGCTGCTTTGGCATATTCCCATTTCCGTTAAGCCACGAAAACAAGCCAAAAATAATAACGCCAATGATTGCGATAACTAGCACGTTACGAAAGGCTTTCTGCATGCGTCGTTTCCTCCTACTTCAATTATAAAACTAACAAAAATTGTAACACAACACTCGAGTTTTCGGCTACTATTTCAACTTTTGCGTTATGTTTACAATTCTTATTGTTTTACCCTTTAGTTTTATTTTTCTATTATGCTTAAAGTTAAATGAATATTATATATTGTCACGTACCCTCAAGTTTATGTATTAAATTTCAAATGATTTAAGTGTAACCCTACTTTTCACATTCACTAACTTAATTCGACTGTAACTTACAGTATATAACAACTTTTTCCGCGAATAAATTGTACTGCTTATTTTGAATAGATTTCTGGTTTCAATGTACCAATATAAGGTAAATTTCTATAATGTTCAGCGTAATCTAAACCATAGCCTACTACAAATTCGTCAGGTATCTTTTTACCTACGTATTTTGCTTCAATGTTTGCTTTACGACGGTTTGGTTTATCAAGTAGCGTAACAATTTCAAGTGAATTAACACGACGTGATTCAAGTAATTCAGTAATTGATTTTAATGTAGTACCAGTTTCTAGAATGTCTTCAATAATTAAAACATCTTTATTTTCAATAGATCCACTTAAGTCTTTCAAGATTTTTACTTCTCCTGTTGACTCGGTGCCTCCGTGATAACTAGAAACATCCATAAAGTCGATAGCTAAATGCGTATCAATGTATTTAATTAAATCTGCCATGAACATAACAGACCCTTTTAATATCCCAATACAAACAAGTGGCTTCCCTTTGTATTCCTCTGTTATTTTCTTACCTAGCTCTTCACAAATTTGATGTATATCTTCCTCTGACAATAAAATGTCTTTTAAATCATCTCGCATGTTTTCATTCCTCTCCCATATTTCGTATAAAAATTGATTGATTGTATCTATTTTTTAAATATAATGTGCCAACAGCAATAATCTCATTATATGCATTAACTATAACTGGCATTTGGTTACGTTCAGTTTGCATAACCTTTTCATCAATAAGCAGTCTACTTATCTTTTTATGCCCTTTCATACCATTCAGTTCAAATTTGTCGCCGTCTTTTCTTGTACGGATAACTATAGGATACTCGAATGTAGGAAATTCGTTAGTAATATCAATGCTATAGCGACCATAGTTGTATGCACCTGGTTGATCAATCTTAGTCGGAGCTAGTTTTTCTTTACAATTTGCCATTATTATAAATTTATCATAAGCGATGTGAATTATCCATTCATGTGTCGCATATAATGTGCATTGTGTTACATTTTCAGTAAGTTGCTGAAACCATTCATCGTAAGTTTTCTCAGTAATCGACTTATCTAATGGTAATTCAGCAAAAAGTTTATCCAAGACTGCCATTTTGACACTATGTCGTAAATTTAAAAATTGTTTTCTCGAAAAAGTAACTTCATTGTCATCATTACAAAAATCAACGAATGCCGAGATGAATGTTGTAGCTTCGTTTCGCACAACTTCTAATTGTTCATCATGCCAGTCTTTTAATTTTAGCAATTGTTCTGTAGATAAGTGTTTATTACTTTCAATGTCAGGTAATATGCGATTACGAATATCATTTCTGACGTAATGATTTTCTGTATTTGATTCATCTTCATAATATGGAACGTTATGTTTTGTTTGATAGTTACGTATTTCTGATTTCGTGGCTTCTAAAAGGGGTTTACATAAATTATAGTGACCTCTTGAAGAAAGATATGTCATACCCAAGCTACTTCTCGTAGAGCGTCCAGTCATGAGTCGATAAAATATCGTTTCAATTTGGTCATCTTGATGGTGTGCCGTAAGTAATACATCTGCCTTTAACTCGGTCATCATATCATCAAACCAATGATAACGTTCAGCTCTCGCTGCACTTTCAATACTATTACCTTTTTCAATCACAGCAGACAAGTCTAGATGTTGTACATGCAATGGAATCTGATGCTTGTCACAATACCCTTTAATAAATTGTTCTTCTGCTGCTGCAGCAGGACGAATATTGTGATTTACATGTAGACAAGTCAACTTAGTATATGAATCAGCTAAATGCGTAATCAATTGATGCAATAGCACCATGCTATCCACACCTGTAGAAACTGCCAATACAATGTGATTACTTTTATTCCAGCCTTCAGTATTTACTCTCAACTTATCTACCTCCTTGACCATAATGTTACCTTAACGATGCAAATGCTCGTAATATTATGACTTATATACAACAAAAAAAAGAGACTGTTTCCTCAAGTAAGAAAACAGTCTTAGATTGTTACGATCAAACTTAATTTTGGAAAAATTATTGTACTTTGTTTTCAAGTCGTTAAATTAATTCCTATTTCAACAGTCTTATGATATATATTTATTAACGTTTCGCGCCTTTTCCACCACGTCTAGATTCTGTTTGACGTTTAATGGATGTTAATTTATCTTCACTATCTTTCAAGAAATCTGTTAATTTCTTTTCAAAGTCCTCACCTTTTGGTTGAGGTTTTTTATAATTGGGTTTACTTTGAGGTCTACGTGGACGATCTTTTGCTTTTTTAATTGATAAACTAATTTTACCATCATCAGCAATTGAAAGCACTTTAACTTCAACTACATCTCCAACAGATAAATGATCTTCTACGTTTTCCACGTAATTATCTGCAACTTCACTTATGTGAACTAAGCCACTCTTTCCTTCAGGAAGTTCGACGAAAGCGCCAAACTTTTTAATACCAGTGACTTTACCTTTAAGCTTGTTTCCTACTTCGATTGACATATTGTAAATAAATCCTCCCGATTTGTTTCGATTTTAACCCTATTATATGCCTGTTTGCATAAATTAACAATGGTATTGTTACTTAAATGATAAATTTCACTATTTATCATCTTTTGATGATTTAGATTTCTCTTCAGATTTCTCACCAGGCAACTTGAAAATCACTTCTCCATCATTACTCAAATAATAATCATCTCGCGCAACTTTCTCTATATAACTTTTATCATTAAGATTGTTTAATTGTTCTTTTAATGCAAGTTCTTCATCTTGTTGCTTTTGATATTGTTGTTCTTTTTCTTGACGCTCAGCTGCGTCGTCTATATTACTTTGTTTTTGAGTGACAAGCATTACAGTTAAAATAATAATGAGGATAAGTAATATGCCACCAAATAAAGTAATACGTTTTCGTACGACTCGTCTTCTCATTTTTTGCTGTTGTTTCTTTTTATTTTCAGCAGAAGTGAACGTATTCCCTATGTTCTCAACTTTTTTACTCATTGCTTGTCACCTCCTTTTCTAGTCTCCACTAACCTTTTCTTCTTTGACTAATTCATACATACCTTTCGCATTTTCCTTAGTCGCATGTTCACTTAAACCAGTAACTTCAATTGTAATCACTTTTTGTCCAAATCGGATTACAAGTTCATCTGTTACTTTTACGTCAGTGCCTGCTTTTGCTACTGAACCATTCACAGTAATACGTCCTTGATCACTAATTTCTTTAGCTAAAGTACGACGTTTTACTAACCGTGATACTTTGAGATATTTATCTAATCTCATGATTTGTTTCCTCCTTGCTCTAAAATTTTTCTTAAAGCATCTGCGTCTAATGACATATTTTTTGTTTTATCATACAACTTCAAGAAATGCTCTGCAAATACTTTTTCAAATTTAACACGTTTCGTTTTACCTTCTTTTGCTTTTGCTTCTGACCATATCTGTTTTAAATCTTCTTCGTTTTCCGCTTCGGCGTCACCAAAAATGTGGGGATGTCTACGTATCATTTTTTCTGAAAGACTTTGAACCACTTCATTTATATCAAGGAATCCATCTTTTTTGCCAATACTTGTATGCAATAGTACTTGTAAAAGTATGTCCCCCAACTCTTCAATAATATGCCAATCGTCTTCGTTATCTATTGCTTCAAACAATTCAAATGTTTCTTCTAATAGATAACGTTTTAATGTGTGATGTGTTTGAACTTTATCCCAAGGACAGCCTGTTTCGTCATCAACAAGCTGGTCTATTATGCTCGCAGCAAAATAAAAATCACTATAATACGATTCTTCTTTTTCTACTTTCGGAATGAATACACTTGTCAAATTACTGAAAATAGATGCATGATGGTCTAATTCATAAAGCGGTGTTTCTATTACATTTGCAGCATTATTTTGTGCGCCATCGACGATAAACACTGTTTGCTCATCATGGTAACGTTCCATCAATGTCACTTTTAAATCACCTGCAGTCATAGGACTATAGACTTGAGTAATGAGCGTATGGGTACGAATATTTAACTGCTCTTTTTTTATAGCTGTCGCATCGAGTAATGTGAACCCGTCGTTAGGGTCTATCTTCACCGCTTCAAATATATCATCGATAAAGCTTTTGCCTCCCAAAACTTCAACCTGAAGATCATTATGTTCTTGCGCATGAGCTTCTAATTTCACAGTTGTCGTTTCAGCTACACGTGGATGTCCAGGCACTGTATAAATGACATCATCACTATGGGCCGCTTCAATGAGTTGCGACACAATACGTTCATAGACGCCCTCGAATGATGCTTGTGCCTCGTATTCACTATCAAAACTTTTGAATTGTATATTTTCTGCAGTTAATTCTTTAATTACAGGATGATCCAATGTACGCGTGTAAACCATTGTTTGTTTTTTAAGAAATTTGTAGATACCTAAAGGTAAATCATCAATACCGTAGTTACCTAAGCCAACAATTGTTATTTTACCTGACATTAATGTTTCCCTCTTTTCATATGATAAAGTTTATCGCCCAATGGTAAATGTTTTAATTCTCTATAACTCAATAAATGCATACGTACAATAGCGAAAATAATTACTAATACGCCAATAATTGCTGCGACGACTAATTCAATCAAACCTGTGATTCTACTTTGTGTAGGTACGAGCCACATTCCTAGTTGAACAGCCACTGATAGCATCACCATCGTAGCACCCAATTTAATCACGAATTTTTTCATCATCTGGAATTTATAGTGTTTTAGTACGTGATAATGTAGAACGAGCGTAAATATAATAAGTGAAATAACGGTACTGATACTGCCACCTAGCATTAATAATTGTGGTATTAACATCACATTGAGAATTATTTTACTGACCACCCCAGTGATAAATGCAAATAGCACAGGACGCACTTGGTTTTTCACTTGTAATAAAGCAATGTCCATCATTATGAGCGAAACGCATATAACTGTAAGCATATAGAGAGATAATGTACCAGTCAGACTATCGTTTTTAAAAAACACACTATTCATGACCGGCAGTAAATTAATTAATCCAATACCAGCTGCCACACTAAACATCACTGTAATCTTGATAGAGGCATTCGCATATCTATTAATCAGAATGTTGTTGCGTGCTTTAATCGCATCGGTAAGCATCGGTATAAGCACAAAACAAAATGTCGTCGTCACAATTAAACCCATTTGTATAAATGAAGCACCACGATCAAAGATACCTTTTTGTGTGGTTGCTTCTTGAAAATTTAAGCCTGAATTCTGAAGTGCATGTATAACCGTAAAGCTATCTATCACTTGCCAAACGATGACAATAAGCTGACTTACAGCAAAGATAATAATAGCCATTGATAACTTTTTCCACTCTACTATTGTCTTGTCATTTGGTTTCTTCGCTTGCTTGAGCTTAAAAGGCTTGCCTTGCATTAGGAATATACTAGATGCTAAAAAACCTACTGCTGAACCGATAATAGCTACTGTACCAGCAGTGTAAACAGACCATTGTTGTGTCATAAATAATACAATAGCAATGATGATAATTACAACACGTATCACTTGCTCTATAACTTGTGATATCGCTGGAACAGTCATATGTTGATGCGCTTGGTAGTAGCCTCTATACACTCCTAATATACCAACAAACAAGAAACTAAAACTTGCTGCTCTTAACATTGGTGTGAGGTTAGTGTCACCCATTAGGAGTGCCACCCACTTAGCACCTATAAAAACAACCAAGAAAAATGCAGTACTAATGAGTTGTAACCTAAGCAATACTTTAGTGTATTGTCTTGATTCTCCATGTGTGCCAAACGTTTGAGTGACAGCACTTGGAATTGCATTCATTGTTAAAATAACACCTAAAGCAACAATCGGATATATTTGTTGATAAGCATATAACCCTTCGTCTCCAAGTATATTTTGATACGGGACACGATAAATTGCGCTTAATATTTTAACAATAACAAGTGCAATTGTAAGAACAACTACGCCGTTGAAGGCCGTATTCTTATCGTCCTTAGATTTCATCTGATATAACCATACTTTCTTCTAGACATTTCGCTAAGAATTTCAAACTATCTAACCAGTTACTTACTTTATTTAAAGTCACTTTCATTTTACCATCTTGAACGCCAACTTTCATTGCACGGCCTAATGGTTGCGTTTGTTTAAATAACGTTTCTCCATTTATATCTGTCGTTCCCTTTTCAGACAGATAAACTTCTACATTTTTGCCTACATCTTTAATAAGTGCCACTCCAGCATTTAAAGCATGAACTTTTATCTCCATCATATCCAACAGTCTTTCTACTTCTATTGGGTAATCATTGAAACGATCAATTAATTCATCTTTAACATCCATGAGTTGTGCTTCAGTTTCAATCTTACGTAATTTTTTATAGATTTCTATTTTAGACTGTTCATTTGGAATATATTCAGCAGGTAAATAAGCATCAATATTGAGTTCAATTTCAATTTCAGGTGCATCTTGTTTCTCATCTTTAACACCACGTTTTTCATTCACTGCTTCTTCTAACATTTGTGAATAAAGGTCGAATCCAACAGAATCAATAAATCCGTGTTGTTGTTTACCCAAGAGATTACCTGCGCCTCGAATATTTAAATCACGCATAGCAATTTTAAAGCCTGAGCCTAACTCAGTAAATTCCTTAATTGCTTGCAAACGGTCTTCAGCTGTTTCTGACAATACTTTATTTGTAGGGTGTAAGAAATAAGCATAGCCAATACGGCTTGAACGTCCAACACGACCTCTCAATTGGTATAACTGGCTGAGTCCGAAACGATCCGCATCTTCGATAATAAGTGTGTTGGCATTTGGAACATCAACTCCCGTTTCAATGATTGTAGTCGTTACGAGAATGTCGTATTCATGATTAATAAAACTTAGCATTGTTTCTTCTAAGTCTCCTTCTTTCATCTGTCCATGTGCAACACCAATATTCGCTTCTGGCATTAACATTTGTAATTGCTCTCGTTTTTCATAAATAGATTGCACTTTATTATATAAATAAAAGACTTGTCCTTCTCTAGATAATTCTCTTTCTAGTGCTTCTTTAATAAAATTCGTATTCTGTTCTAATACGTAAGTTTGTACTGGAAAACGATTTTCTGGTGGTGTTTCAATCACTGATAAATCACGAACGCCCAACATACTCATGTGTAATGTACGTGGGATAGGCGTTGCTGTCAGTGTTAAAACGTCCACATTCGTTTTCAATGATTTGATTCTTTCTTTATGACGTACACCAAATCGTTGTTCTTCATCCACAATTAATAAGCCTAAATCTTTATAATGAATATCTTTACTTAATAGTTTATGCGTACCTACGACGATATCAACGAAGCCTGATTTTAATTTTTCTTTTGTTTCTTTAACTTCTTTTGTACTTCTAAAGCGACTAATGAGTTGAACTTCGATTGGAAAGTCCTGCATACGCTCAATTAATGTTTCATAATGTTGTTGAGCTAAAATTGTCGTTGGAACTAAGAAGGCAACCTGCTTTCCTTCCATAACAGCTTTAAACGCTGCACGTACTGCAACTTCTGTCTTACCATAACCAACATCACCACATAGCAATCGATCCATTGGACGTTCAATTTCCATATCCTGCTTAATTTCTTCGATTGATTTACCTTGGTCAGGCGTAAGTTCGTAAGGGAAATCTATTTCAAATTCGTTTTGTTCTGCCGTATCTGGACCATATTTATAACCTACAGACATTTCACGTTCTTTATATAGATCAATTAACTCATCAGCCATGTCTTCAACACTTTGTTGTACTTTAGCTTTTGTTTTTTTCCATTCTGTACCACCAAGTTTATTTAACCTAGGAGTCTTATCCTCTGACGCTACATATTTTTGAACTTGATCCATCTGATCAACTGGTACAAACAATTGGTCTGTCCCTTTATATTGAAGTTTAATATAATCTTTATGTACGCCACCGACTTCAAGTGTTTCAACACCTAAATATCTACCGACACCATGGTGCACATGTACGACATAATCTCCTACTTTTAAATCTTGGTATGATTTAATTTTTTCAGCGTTTGTTAGTGTCTTTTGTTGTTTTGGTTTTTTCTTTTGTTTAGATTTGAATAGTTCGCGTTCCGTCACGACGACAAGTTGCATATAGGGCAGCTCAAATCCTTCTGATAAACTACCCTCTGTAATGATCGCATTGCCCCCATCGTTTCGTTGACTTGGCGTATCGATAAATGTTGGGATATGCATTTCATTAAGCATTGATTGAATACGTTCTTTTCTCACTTCAGTTTCAGCAAGAACAACGACAGTATAATCATTTTGGATGAAGCGCTGAAATTCTGAACGCATAATATCGTATTGACCATAAAATTGCTGTACTGGCTTACATGAAAACTTGATAATTTCGTTGAGTTGAACAGGCATTGTCGCCGTGAATAATGTGAAATACGTCACTGGATAATGTTTCAATAACGCTTCAAACCCATCATATTGTAAGAAGTTTTGATCAATAAATCCTTTACCACTTTCTATCAGGTTTTGCATAAATTCATCAACTTCAGTAATAAGTGTTTGCTCAGTTTCTTTAATTCTATTATGTTCATCAACTGCAACAATAGCGTCATCTTTAAAATAATCCATAATAGTCGCTGGTTGTTCATACATAAACGACACAAGTCGACGCAGTACTTGATGATCAAACATCGTTGATTCAAAAAGTTCGAAACTTTCGTAAGTTTCTTTTAAATCATTACGTGCTGATTTTTCAATTTTTGGGCGTGTATTTTCGTAAGCCTCTTTTAATTTTAATTTTGTATGTTTAAGCACATCGTCGGTGATAATATAATCACTTGCTGTCGTAATATTGACTTCTTCGATGTTCTCTTTTGATCTTTGTGTCTCCACATCAAAATCACGAATCGAATCCACTTCAGTATCGAATAGTTCAATTCTTACTGGCTTCCCAATTAACGGGTAAATATCAACAATGCCCCCGCGTAATGAAAATTCACCTATATGTGACACTACGCTTTCCCTACGGTAGCCCATATTTACTAATTTATTTAAAAATTCATCAATTTCAATATCGTCACCTACAAATAGTGTTAACTGATGAGATTTCCACATTTCAACTGGAGTGAGCCATTTTTTCAAACCATTTAATGGTACGATAAATAACCCTCTCTTTTCTTGAGCAAGTGACGTTAGTGTACGTACACGCTCACTCATAAATTGAGGGCTTTGTGTTGAGAATTCTTCTGTCATGATATCTTGCATTGGATATTTGTAGACTTCGTCTGCATCTACAAATTGCAACAAATCACTTTCCAATTTATCTGCTTGATATAAATTATTTGTAACAACTAATAATTGTTTAGTACTGTGCAAATATTTTTCGGCTATAATTGTTGATTTAGCTGCTCCAGATAAGCCAGTTACTAGTACATTTTCTTTACCAAATACGTCGTTTAATTCTTGGTATCGTTTGTCTTCATTTATATATTGAGTAATTATTGATTTCACTTGACTTCACCATTATATTCATTCATCACACGATCAAAGCGAGAACTTTCTATATAAGCCTCAACTGCACGTGCAGAATGTTCTATTACTTTATTCATTATTTGCATTTCCTGTTTTGAAAATTTTTGTAACACATAATCGACAATTGACATACCATTTGACGGTCTATCTACACCGATTCTAATACGTTTGAATTGGTCTGTACCTAGTACTTGAATCATTGATTTGATACCATTATGGCCGCCAGCACTGCCTTTTTGTCTTAGGCGAATCTCCCCTTGTGGTAAATCTAAATCATCATATAAAACAACTAAATCATCTATAGCTATATCATAATATTTCATTAACGGACCTACCGCTTCGCCCGACAAATTCATCATTGTTAATGGTTCAATAAACATGACTTTTTCTCCACCGATGCGTTCAATCGTATAGGCACCTTTAAATTTTTGTTTATCTAATGAGAATTGATTTTGGTCTAACATGTAGTCTATAACTTCAAAACCAATATTATGTTTTGTTTGTTCAAAACGTTTACCTATATTGCCTAGGCCTACAATACATTTCATTATGTTACCTCCAATTGTTGTTATCACTTAACTATATATATATCATTTTCATGTATTTGAATTAATAAACAATTAAAAATTATTTTTTCATATCATTCACTATAATAACATAAAAAAGCACCTGCTTAACGTATTAAGCACGGTGCTTTTTATAAGATATTACAATGTTGGTATCATCAACTTATGTTGACAATGAAGCGTGAAGCATATTATTTTTCTTCGTCTTCTTTATCTTCGCCTACAACTTCTGGCTCTTCAGTTTGTGCTTCGCCTTCCATTGCTTCGATTTCTTCTTCAGTTGGTTCTTCAGTCGGAGCTACTACTGTAACTACTGAATCAGTAGCTTCGTTTTCGATAGTAAAGTCGCCTGATACTTTAATATCTTCAACTGAAATAGTACCGCCGATTTCTAATTCACTGATTTCAACTTCGATTGCTTCAGGAATATTGTCTGGAGTAGCTGTAACTTCAAGATTGAATAATGGTTGTTCAACCACGCCGCCTTCTTTAGCACCTGCTGCTTCACCAATTAAGTGAACAGGTACTTCAACAGTACGTTCTTCAGTCATATTGATTGCTAAGAAGTCAATGTGAGTGATTTGGTTTTTAAGTGGGTCGAATTGGTAGTCTGAAACCATTACTTTAATTGTTTTAGAACCTACGCCTAATTCGATAACACCGTTACGTCCAACTTCACGGATAACTTTAATAAATTCTACTTCGTCTACTTTAACAGAAGTATTTTTTGTACCATAACCGTAAACGATTGCAGGTACTTTACCAGTATTTCTTAGTGTTTTAAGGTCTGAACGTGTTTGTTTACCTTGACGAATAATTGACTTTAATGCAGTCATATTCATTTTCCACCTTTCGTTTTGCTCTAATATGAGCCCCTCACTTGCCCATCAACATAATGTTGCTTGCAAGTGTTTATTTTGCTCGTGAATTCACGAACGAAACCATTATACATTTATCTAATATATTAGTCAAATAGCACACTAACAGATTCGCGTTCATAAACACGGATAATTGCTTGTGCTAATAAACCAGCTACAGATAACTCTTTCGTATTGCTTGGTTTACGTGTTTCATCTAATTGAATTGAATTTGTTACGATTAGTTCTTTGATTGCTGAATTTTCGATACGCTCTTTAGCTGGACCTGATAATACAGGATGTGTACAACAAGCATATACATCTTTAGCACCTTTATCTTTTAGTGCTTGTGCAGCCAATGTGATTGTTCCTGCTGTATCAATGATATCATCAATAATAATAGCCGTACGTCCTTCTATTTCACCAACAATGTTCATCACTTCTGCAACATTTGGTTTTGGACGACGTTTATCAATAATAGCAATCGGTGATTTAAGTATATCTGCAAGTTTACGCGCTCTTGTTACGCCACCGTGGTCTGGAGAGACTACAACACACTCTTCAAGATCAATACCTGACTCATTCTTGAAGTATTCTGCTAAGATTGGCACACCCATTAAGTGGTCAATTGGCATATCGAAGAAACCTTGGATTTGAGGTGCGTGTAAATCTAACGCTATCATACGATCTGCGCCTGCAGTTTCGATTAAGTTTGCTACAAGTTTAGCTGTGATTGGTTCACGACTACGTGCCTTTCTGTCTTGACGCGCATAACCATAATATGGAACAACTATATTAATATTAGCTGCTGATGCACGTCTACAAGCATCAACCATAATTAATAATTCCATTAAGTGTAAATTTACAGGGTTCGACGTTGGTTGAATAATAAATACATCACAACCACGAATACTTTCCTCTATATTGATTTGAATTTCTCCATCGCTGAAACGTTTTACGGAACATTTTCCTAGTTCAATTCCAACATGATCTGCTACTTCTTGGGCTAAAGGTTCGTTACCTTTTAAAGAAAATATTTTCAAAGCAGAATTCTTATACTCATTGTTTAACATTTATAGTCCTCCAATTAATTCATTCAATTAGTTTTCATTTAAAGACAAGCGCAAACTTACATTGTTTATCAATATAAAGCATTTTGTGGCTAACAACTTACTCAATTACATTAAGTTTAACAGTTCAAGCATGCATGTCTAAACATATACCTTTTATTTTTTTAAATAACCTTCTTTGGTTGTTTGTCTAGCTCTCGCTAATGCTAAACTGTCTTCTGGTACACTATCAGTAATTGTAGAGCCAGCAGCAATTAGAGAACGCTCGCCTAACGTAATAGGTGCTACCAAATTCGTATTGCACCCTATAAACGAATCATTACCAATAATCGTCTTGAATTTGTTAATACCATCATAGTTTACTGTGATTGAACCACAGCCAAGATTCACACGTTCACCTATTTCTGCGTCACCAATATAACTCAAGTGAGGTAATTTAGCTCCTGCTTTTACGACTGATTTCTTAACTTCAACAAAGTTGCCGACTTTCACTTTTTTGCCTAAGTCTGTACCTGGACGAAGTTGCGCAAATGGTCCAATTATCGCATAATCATCAACCATTGCTTCATTGATCACTGAATGTTTAATTGTAACATTATCACCTATTTTACTATTCGTGATTTCTGTATATTGTCCTACAACTGTATCTTCTCCAATTTCACTATGTCCTGCAAGTTTAACTCCAGGTTCTATAATTGTGTCTTCTCCAATAGTTACATCTGCACCGATATAAGTATTGGATGGATCTACAATTGTTACACCATTTTTCATATGAAATTGGTTGATACGTTTTCTATATGCTTTTTCTGCTTCGCTTAACATCACTCGATCATTTACACCCATAATTTCTTCAAAATCATTCGTATGGTAAATGCCGACTGTGCCTTTATCTTCTAAAATTAATGAAAGTACATCAGGCAAGTAGTATTCGCCTTGCACATTATTGTTGTTCACTAACTCTAACTTTTCAAATAGCATTTGATTATCAAATGCGAAAACACCTGAACTAATTTCATTAATTTGTTGTTCTGTATCTGTTGCATCTTTTTGTTCGACTATTTTAACTAATTGATTGTCTGCATCACGTACAATTCTGCCATAACCATATGGGTTCGTTGCTGTAGCTGTTAATACAGTAGCTAGTGATTGGTTATTTTCGTGATGTTCAATTAAAGATTTAAGTGTTTCTGTCGTAATTAATGGTGTGTCTCCACAAACTACTAACGTTGTACCTTGTTTATCATTTAAATGTTCACTAGCCATTTTAACGGCATGAGCAGTACCTAATTGTTCTTCTTGAAAACTATAAAGAGATGCATTGCCTAACGTTTCTTTCACGCTTTCTGCGCCATGACCTACGATTGTTACAAGCTGTTCTACGCCAGATTGTTTAACGTTATCCACGACATGTTCAATCATTGATTTGCCAGCGACATCATGTAGTACTTTGTATTTCTTTGATTTCATACGTGTACCCTTACCAGCTGCGAGTACTATTGCATGTCTTTGCATGTATGTTAACCCTCCATTAAAATATACACTTCTTTATTATTATAATTTAACGCTAGTCACACTTTCAAGGCTCAAAGTGCCAATGTTTTTTATTAAAGCGTTTTTTATTACGATTGTTAAAAATAAAGTGCATAGTATTTGTCATCTATTTAGGTTTTGTAAACCGCTTCATTTCCTGAAGTAATTTTTCTTATTATCGATAATTTTCAACATATTATTATGAACGAAACATACGCTATCACTTCTTTATGTAATTGTTTCATTCATAATAATATAGTTAAGTAAAACGATGTAAGTTTGAGTTATTTATTATAAATTTCAAAATTATAATTTTTGTCACCTTTACATTTTATAAATAATTTTAATATTTTATATTTTAGTCACGCTTACATAAATAAAGAAGATTGAATTCCCCAATTTTAGAAATTCAATCTTCTTTAAAACGATATTAAATTCACTATAATAATCTCAAATAATTAAATTAAGCTTCCTCATTAGTATCTTCTGATGATTGAGCATTTTTATCAGGGATGACCTCATCAGTTTCTTCATATACTTTCATCACAGCATCCTGTATTTCTTGTCTCATTTCTGAATTGATCGGATGCGCGATATCTCGGAATTCACCATCTGGTGTACGTTTACTTGGCATTGCGACGAATAGACCTGTGTTGCCTTCAATAACGCGTAAATCATGTACCACAAATGATTCATCTAAAGTGATTGAAACAAGCGCTTTCATTCTACCGTCTGTTTGTATTTTTCTAAGTCTTACATCTGTCACTTTCATGTAGTGAGCCCCCCATAGTATCTCTTTGTTAGAAGCTTAACAATTTTATTAAAAATTATAAATCCTTACTTCACTTGTGCAATTACTTCTATTTCTACTTTAACATCTTTAGGTAGTCTCGCTACCTCAACACAACTTCTAGCCGGTTGATGATGATTAAAATATTTGCCATAAACTTCATTTATATTTTGAAATTCATTCATATCAGCAATAAAAATAGTAGCTTTTATAACCGAATCTATATCCGATCCAGCTTGTTCTAGTACAACTTTTAAATTTTCTAAGACTTGTGTCGTCTGTTCTTTTACATCATCGCTAACAATCTCTCCATTTAAATTTAATGGGATTTGTCCAGATGTGAATACTAGACCATTTATTTCTGTTGCATGTGAGTATGGCCCTAACGCTTCCGGTGCTTTGGTTGTATTAATCGTTTTCATGATGTCGTAATCGCTCCTTTAAGAAAATTTAGTTAAACTGTTGCCTTTCTCCACTTTAAATTCCTGATTGTATTCATCTACATCAGATAATCTAACTAAGGAAGTATAATCTTCAATTAATCTTTGTTTAACTTCTTTTGATTCTACTAGTACCGATACCCCTTTCACATGTGCTTTAAACTCGTTCATTAAATTCATCACACCATTGATGGATCCACCTGCACGCATAAAATCATCTACTACAAGGACATTAGAATTCTCTGGTAATGTTCTCTTAGATAACACCATTGTTTCAATTTTTCGAGAAGATCCTGACACATAATTGATAGATACCGTAGAACCTTCAGTCACTTTGTTATCTTTTCGAATGACAACTACCGGTAAATTCAATACGTTTGCTACTGAATTAGCAAGAGAGATACCTTTCGTAGCAATCGTAACGATTGCATCTAATTCTTCGTCCATATAAAGTGTAGCAATCAGTTTTCCTACACGGTTCAGTAACGTCGGATCCCCCATTAAATCAGATAAGAATAAATACCCTCCTGGTAGCAAACGATTCTTCTCTTGGAGTTGTGCGATAACGTCATCGATGACTTCACTCGCTTCTTCTTTACTCATTTCTGGTTTATACGTCACACCGCCACTTGCCCCAGCTGTGGTAATCACTGTCCCTAATTTTTCTTTTTGGAATGTGGTTTTAATAATTTGAACATCTTCACTTATAGATGATTTCGCTTGTTTAAATTTTTGTACGAAATAAGTTAATGGTATCAATTTATTAGGGTTATTCATCAAGTATTGTGTCATATAAACAATTCGTTCGCTTCTTTTATAGCGCATTTAACTCATCCCTTCTCACTAGCCTAATAATCTTACTATATACACTTCATTACAACAGCCATTGACTGCATTGTAAACATGTCTTGCCTGGCGTTCTTTTTGTGTTAGTCCATAAACAGATGGGCCGCTTCCACTCATAACAGCACCATCCGCACCATTCTCTAACATATTTTCTTTTATTTTTAAAATCTCACTATGCATTTTACCCGAAACAGGTTCCAATCGGTTTGAAAGACTTTTGCAAAGTAATTCATAATCTCCTGAAATTAAAGCTGATTTACAAGCTGTCGTATCCACATGATGTGACTGATTTAAGTCTAATTTTTTGAAGATACTCGGAGAAGATATACCTAAATTTGGTTTTGCCACCACAACCCATGCTGATGGAGGTTTATTCAGAAACGTAATATGTTCACCTTTACCTCTGCATAATGCTGTTTTACCAAAAATACAAAAAGGGATATCTGTACCTATCTTAATACCAAGCTCACACAACTCGTTTAACGGTCTATTTAGCTCATACAGGCGATTCATCCCTCTCATCGTAGCTGCAGCGTCAGTAGAGCCTCCTGCAAGCCCTGCTGACACCGGTATGTTCTTATCTATAGTGATTGTAATACCTTGCTTTAGATTATAAGTTCTTTTCATCAATTCTGCAGCTTTATACGCTAAGTTTTTATTATCGGAGGGAACGTAAGTTTGCTCTACATCAACAACAATTTTTTTGTCATTGCGTAGTTCAAATGACAAGCGATCATTTAAATCAATCGTCGTCATAATCATTTCAACTTCATGAAAACCATCATCTCGTTTAAAGAGTGTATCCAGCGTTAAATTAATCTTAGCCGGAGCCGTTTCATAAATCATATTCCCACCCTCTTCCAATTCGATATGGTAATAAAATGATTTTAACATATTGTTATAGTTGCATTGGCTGTTTTTAAAAACTTATTTTCGATATTTTGATAAATATTTTTATAAATATACATTTAACTATATTGGACAATAAATCATTTCTTAATTTACTATTCTACAATATAGTACATCTCTATTAAAATTATATCCATTTCCTGCATCATAAATTGTGACACAGAAAAAGGTATGTTGGCGAAGTTACACCAACATACCTTTTCATTTAATGATCTTAATATTAAAGTTTAAATTAAAAAGTATGACTCCTAAGAGACAAACTTTATTTAAATCACTTTTATTTAGTGTGCAATTGCTTCTTGCTGATTATCATCTTCAAAAGAAACTTGTACGTTTTCAGTTAAAACGTCAGCGTATGTATAAGATACACGCTCAAAGTTGTAAATTTCTTGATCTAGCTCAACAATGAAAACAGAAGGGTACGTTTCTTTTAACACACCACTACGCTCAATTGTTTTCTTACGACCACCATTCGCTTTAAGTACGATTCGGTTTCCTAATTGACAATCAAGTGAATTTTTGATGTCTCCAATAGATTTTGGCATATTGCTCCACCTCGCTACAAGTTGTATAATAACACAAATAGCGCGCTTTTGTCAAACAAAACATCAATTTTAGCAATGTAACTCAAGCTTGTCAATAATTTAAAATGCTAATTCTGTGAAATTTTTCAATTCATTGTATAATTTTTCAAATTCTTTTATTGAAAGCGTTTCTCCACGTCTTCTTGGATCTATACCACTTGTTTCTAACCATTTTTTAATAATTTCTTTGTTCGCTTTACCATCTACAAACAAACTTTGATAGTTATTGCTAATTGTTTTTCGTCTTTGGCTAAATGCAGCTTTTGTCATTTTGAAAAATTTATCTTCATTATCTATATCTACTTCCGGTGTCTGACGCTTCATCAATTTTACAACAATTGAATCTACATTTGGCGGTGGCAAGAAGACAGTCTTCGGCACGGTTAACACTTTACTGGTTTCAGTATAATATTGGGTAACTATTGAAAGTGATCCATAAGCTTTTGTACCTACTTGTGCATTTAATCTTTCACCGACTTCTTTCTGCATCATAACTACGTAGCCATCGATAGGTAAAGTTTGTTGCATTAGATTCAATAATATCGGTGTTGTAATATAATATGGTAAGTTAGCGACCACCATGATATTGTCACAATCTGCTAAATGCTCTGTAACATAATGTGCAATATCAGCTTTTAATATATCTTCATTTATAATTTCCACGTTATCATAAGGTCCCATTGTATCTTTCAACACTGGTATCAAACGTTGATCAATTTCAAATGCAACAACTTTCTTTGCGTTTTTAGCTAATTGTTCTGTGAGCGAACCCATACCAGGCCCTATTTCTATAATACCTGTATTTTCACCTATGTCGCTGGCATCGATAATTTTTTGTATAATATTAACGTCAATCAAGAAGTTTTGTCCTAAACTTTTTTTGAAATTAAAACCATATTGATTGAGCAATGCTTTTGTACGCGATGGTGTAGCAACATCTTTAATATCCACTTATCATTCACTTCCTTCATTATCACTTAATGCATTCCTAACATCTTCTTCAGTATAGCCAAACGCATTGAGCTTATTTATTAATTGTTTGCCGTTAGAATGTCCTATATGTAGTTTACGTCCAATTATTTCTCTTTTTTTGCGTGCATCTTTCCCAATTATTAATCCTAAATCAATTAACACTGATTTACTTATTGTTTCGTGTCCTTCTTCGAATGGTGTACTCACATTTATTAAGGCATCTTTAATATCTTCAAGTTGTGCATGTTCTACACCAATCTTGCCTCGTTTACTTTTGGCTTTTTCTCTATCGATATATGCGTGTTTAACGCCTGGTACATGTTTTTGAATTGTATTACGTATTTTATCACCCGGGAAATCAGGATCTGTTAATACAATGACACCTCTTGTTTCAAATGCTTGTGCTATAACACTTAGCGTTTGCTCGTTAATCGCACTCCCATTTGTTTCAATCGTATCACATTCTACCGCTCTTTTAACGCGTTCCGTATCGTCTCTACCTTCTACTACAATAAATTCGTTAATCTTCATTTATTGTTACACCTTTCATCACTTTAATTCGATTTTAGATAAAAATAAAAAAGGTATCGTCGCAAATAATGGTTACTACTTAGCATTTACTCTATGAACTAAGCCCTATTTCAGACCGATACCTTTTTTGTAATGTGTCTATCCTTTTAATTTAAACAATTGTTCTGCATTTTCAGTTGTTTGCTTGCAAACTTCCTCATAGCTCACACCGCGTAATTCAGCAATTTGTTCTGCAACCAATGTCACACGGGCAGGTTCATTTCTTTTGCCTCTATAAGGATGTGGTGATAAGAATGGTGCATCCGTTTCAACTAATAATCGATCAAATGGAACATGTTTTGCTACTTCTTTAGGTTGTTTCGCATTTTTAAAAGTGACTGGACCACCTAAAGATACATAGAAATTCAATTTATTAATTACATCATCCGCAATTTCAGGAGAAGCGCTGAAACTGTGCATGATACCACCAATTTCTTCCGCATGTTCCTCTTTAAGAATATCTATACAATCTTGCGTTGCTTCCCTATTGTGAATAATAATTGGTAAATTGACGCGTTTAGCCAATGCGATTTGTTTTCTAAATAATGCTTGTTGTACATCTTTAGGCGACTTGTCCCAATGATAATCTAATCCCGTCTCACCAATGCCAATCACTTTAGGGTGTTCTGCAAGCTTTTCTATCCATTCTAACCGTTCTTCTGTGCAATCAACTGCATCTACAGGGTGCCATCCAATAATGCCATAGATAAATTCGTATTGGTCAATCAGTTCCATCGTACGTTCGACTGTTGGTGTATCAAATCCAACAACAAACATTCGATCTACACCGTTGTCTCTTGCACGTTCAATGACCGCTTCTAAATCTTCATCATATTGTTCTGCATTTAAATGAACATGTGTATCAATAAGCATGTTATACCGCTCCCTTAATTTGTGATTACTTAATTATTGCACCATTTGGAATTGCGCTTGGTAAACTTACAAGTGTCAGTACGCCATCTTTTTCAGCAGATAAAATCATACCTTCTGATTTTCTACCCATCAATTTAGCAGGTTTTAAATTTGTTACAACTGCAACTTTTTTACCTATAATATCTTCTGGTTGATAGTATTTTGCAATACCAGAGACGATTTGACGGTGTTCACTATCTAAATCGACTTGGATTTTCAATAATTTATCAGATTTTTTAACTTGCTCAGCATCTGTAATCGTAGCAGCTTTAATTTCTACTTTATCAAAATCTTTGATATCGATTTGCGACTTACTAGGTACTTCTTCTTCAGTTTCTTCTGAAACTTCTGCCGCTTTTTCTGGCTGCATAGATTGTTTAATATAATCGATTTCTGCATCACTATCTAAACGCGGGAAGATTGGTTGTGGTTTATCACTAACAACGATTGGCGCAGTTAAGGCACCATATTGTTTCACGCTATCAAATTCATATAATTCAGGTGAATTAATATTCAACTGTTCAAAAATTTGTTTTGGTGCGTGCGTAAGGAATGGTCTTAATAACACTGCTACAATACGAATGTTTTCTACTAAATGCGCCATTACATTACTTAGCATGTCTTTTTGATTTTCATCTTTAGCTAATACCCACGGCGATGTTTCATCAATATATTTATTAGTACGACTGATTAACTTCCAAACCGTTGAAAGTGCTACTGAGAATTGTAAATCGTCCATATTTTCATGGAATGTATTCACTGTGTCTATCGCCATTTGTTCCATATCTTCATCCAACTCGTGTTTTGGACCTTGATATGCTGGTAATTCGCCATCAAAATATTTATTGACCATAGAAATTGTACGATTCACTAAATTACCTAAGTCATTTGCTAAATCATAATTTGTACGTTCAACGAAACCTTCAGGCGTGAAGACACCATCTGAGCCAAATGGTAATTCGCGCATTAAATAATAACGCGTAGCATCTAGACCATAACGATCTATAAGTACATTAGGATCGACCACGTTACCTTTAGATTTACTCATTTTGCCATCTTTCATAAGTATCCAGCCATGAGCAAAGACTTTCTTAGGAAGTGGAACATCTAATGCCATCAACAAGATTGGCCAGATAATTGAGTGGAAACGCACAATTTCCTTCGCCATGATATGAATATCTGCTGGCCAATATTTTTTGAATAAGCTATCATCATCTGATAAATAACCTAGCGAAGAAATATAGTTCACAAGCGCATCAATCCACACGTAAACGACGTGTTTAGGATTTGATTTCACATGGATACCCCAATCGAATGACGTACGTGAAACTGCTAAATCTTCTAATCCTGGTTTGATGAAATTGTTAATCATTTCATTTTTACGTGAAGGTGGTTGAATAAAATCAGGGTTTTCATCGTAAAATTCTAATAAACGGTCTGTATATTTAGATAAATTGAAGAAATAACTTTCCTCTTTAACTAATTCTACTTCGTGACCAGAGTCTGGACTTTTACCGCCAACGATTTCACCATTTTCAAATATCGGGTCCACTAATTGCGTCTCAGTATAATAAGTTTCATCTGGTACAGAATACCAACCTTCATATTCGCCAAGATAAATATCCTCTTGCTTTAATAAACGTTCAAATATTTGTTGCACCACTTCTTTATGTCGCGCTTCTGTTGTACGAATAAAATCATCGTTTGAGATTTCTAATTTATTCCATAAATCTTTAATTCCAGCAATCATTTCATCCAAATATTCTAATTCAGATTTCCCAGCTTTTTGTGCTTTTTCCTGTATTTTTTGACCATGTTCATCCGTGCCTGTTAAATATCGAACATCATAGCCTTGCATTCTTTTATAACGTGCGATTACATCACCAGCTGTTGTTGTATATGCATGACCGATATGTAAATTCCCACTTGGATAATATATTGGTGTAGTGATATAAAATGTTTCTTTCGCCATCAATGTTCCTCCTCGTTTCCTACGCTTTAAATATATCTAAATTCATTTTTCCCTCAATGAAACAGATGTATGTTTTATATTTCATTTTCTAATTTAGCCACTTTTATAATGATATGATTAGATTACTATTCATATCGAACTTTTCATGACTTAATTCTTTTGAAATTTTAATATGATTAATAATCTCTATCTTGTCTACATTACCATAAATCACGCGTGTTATGGGAGTTTTTCAACTCATTTTTCTTGATTAAACGTGATTTTATCCTGTGAAAGTTCTTCACTTTACCTTAGAAGCTTTATCCTAAGAATTATCAATCCAACTTGGATTAATTATTGGAAACCTCATGATAAATATCATAAACTTCGCCAGTCTTCATATGACGCATTTCAGCAACTTGTTTAATTGCAGCTTTAGGTTTCATATTTTCGTTTATATAATAATCCACATGCGCTTGTATCGACATATCTTCAAACCACGACGTATCTTCTTCAGTTATTGCACCTTCGATGACTACGACAAATTCACCCTTAGTTGGAATACGATTTTCATTAAGTTGGTTTAGTAATTCTCCAACTTCTCCTGTGACAATTTGCTCAAACTTTTTAGTTAATTCTCTACCTAGTGAAACTTTTCGCGTTTCATCTACTTTTTGAATTGTTTTCAACGTCTCCTTCACACGATGTGGGGACTCATAAATAATCAGTGTACTATCTTCAAACATCCGTTGCTCTAAAATATCTAATTTTTGCTTTTCTTTTCGTGGCAAAAACCCTAAAAATGTATAAGTAAATGATGGTAATCCACTCGCCATCAGTGCCGTCAATCCAGCATTAGGGCCTGGCACCGTTTCAACTCTGATTTCACTTGCCCTCGCTGCCACGACAAGTTCGTAACCGGGATCGCTAATCAATGGCAATCCTGCATCTGATACAAGTGCGATGCTAACATCCTGCTGCAGTTGTTCTATTAGATAATCCGTTTGTTGTTCCTTATTGTGATCATGATAGGACTTCAGGGGTGCTTGTATATCATAATGTGCACATAACTTTTTAGTCACTCTTGTATCTTCACAAGCAATCAAATCCACCGATCTTAAAATGTGTACAGCTCTATATGTAATATCTGCTAAATTTCCTATAGGTGTTCCTACTAAATATAATGTCGCCATGAGTTATCCCTCGCTTATTAATACTAATTTTTGTTGCCTAGAATAGGTTTTTATTTCGTATTCTCGTTTTAAAGCTTCTGACTTCGTATCAAACATTTCTTGATAAACTAACTCTACCGGACGTCTTATTTTAGTATATTTGGCGCCTTGTCCTTTATTATGCTTTTCTACCCTTTTTTCTATGTCTTTTGCATAACCAGTATATAAACTTCCATCTTTACACTTAACAATGTATATATAATGTTTATCCATAATATATTTCTCTCATTTCTTTAGTATACGTTCCATCATTATTATATATGTAAAATGGTGTTTGAATGTCTAGCCCTTGATTACCGCCTTTTCTACCTTCAACAACAATTGTTTGCGCCACTTTACCCTGCTTACTATAGATGAAATAAAGTTTCTTGGGTTCAATCTGGTATGCTCTCATATAGGTTAAGACATCCATAAGACGTTCTGCTCGATGTACCATCACAAAACGTCCGCCTTGTTTTAGTAAATGTCTTGCTGCAAAACAACAATCCTCTAGTGTACACATGATCTCATGTCGTGCGATCTTATGTGCTTCCTTCTGATGTTGGAACGCTTGATTCGCTTTAAAATAAGGCGGATTACAAGTAATAAGGCTATATTTTGCAGGACTAAACTGTTTGTGCGCCTCTTTCAAATCCATATGATGCATCTGTATTCTATTTTCTAAATGGTTATGTACGATACTACGTTGCGCCATATCTACGAGTTGTTGCTGTATTTCGATTCCATCTATAGCTTGCTGTCCTTTATCAGAAAGTAATAAAGGTATCACACCATTACCCGAACACAAATCCATAATCGTATCTTGTTTTTTTACTTTTGTGAAATGTGCAAGTAGTAAAGCATCTGTTGAAAAAGAAAACACATCATCATTTTGAATAATTTCTAGTTTTTCTTTAATTAAAAAATCTAACCTTTCATTTTCCATGTGCATATTCATTATATCCTCCAAAAAAAAGACGAGACTGCGATGCTTAATAACCAAGCCTATCGCTACATCTCATCCTCAATCACATTTCATCCATATTGTTTTATAGGCAATTTCGTTCTTTAATTATTCACTCAGCACTTCTAAACAAAATAAACAGTCGTCACCTTTTCTATGTTTTCCGAATAACTCACCATTACAAATATGAAAACCCTCTTTATAAAGCATTGCTAAATTATCTTTACTGCGAAGTGGTCGCTTATATTGTGCTTTATGACCGCTTTCTATTTTTTTAGGTTTTTCTTCTTTATCTATTAAAGTTTTTAGATTTTCATTCTCTATTTGTAAGGCTACATTTTCTTCTATAAGTTCGACAGTAAGATTTTTCAAATTAACCATATCACCGTTGATTTGATTAATATTTTCTTCTAAATGTGCTAACTTTTCAAATATCTCGCTTCGATTCAATGTTGTAACGGCCTCCTAATTAAACGTTTCTAATTCTTCCATCTTATATTCAAGTGGTTGCTCTAGGCCTTCCACTTTAATTTGCATGGAAATGTCTAAAATATTTAACCCTATCACTTTACCGTTACCTTCTGGTGTTTCAATCGGATCACCAACATCAGGTAATTGTGCACGTGCCTCTTCATAATAATCATTTTCATACTTGAGACAACACATCAAACGTCCACAGGCTCCCGAAATTTTAGTTGGATTTAAAGATAAGTTTTGATCCTTAGCCATTTTTATAGATACTGGTTCAAAATCACCTAAAAATGTTGAACAACATAAAGAACGTCCACATGGCCCAATGCCACCCAATAATTTTGCTTCGTCTCTAACACCTATCTGTCTTAATTCAATACGTGTTTTTAACTTCTGTGCCAAGACTTTTACGAGTTTTCTAAAATCAACTCGTTCATCTGAAGTAAAATTAAATATTACTTTTGATTTATCTAATGTGAATTCACAGTTAACCAAACGCATTTCTAATTGTTGTTGTTGAATTGTATCTTTACACAATTGCAAAGCTTCTTTTGCAGCTTGCTCATTTTGTTCATATCTGATTAAATCTGCTTCAGTTGCAATACGTACAATTTCTTTTAATGGTAGCGTTACATCTTGATCCGCAACATTTAAAGGTTCGTATTTTACACGACCCATCTCTAACCCTCTTTTAGACTCTACAACTACCCAGTCTCCTACAGTTAAATTAAAGTGTTGAGGCGAATAATACTCCATTTTCCCTGATTTTTGAAAATCAATACCTACTACATTTTGCATAACTAATTCACCCCTTTTATTACGATTTGCTCAAACACTAAAGTTGGATTCACATTTTGATTCAACTTTTTATGTGCTTCTGTTATTTGATCATACATCAAAATAATTTGATTATATGTTAGTTTTTTCGTATATTCTTGTACATCGACTTGTAAATCTTGATATATCATATCATCAGTCATCCCTACTTTAGCATGCATAACATCTTGAAAGAAACCATTAACTGCAGCTAATGTGACCATTTGTAGCCTTCTATTTTTAGCCTGTTTCAATAAATCGACAATAGCGATCAATGCCATAGGTCGATTTGTTAAAAGTAATTGGCACCATTTAATGACACTTTTACGTAGCGCCATTAAATCTGCTTCTTCGTTTAGCGTAACTGCCGTTTCAATTTGCGTAGTATATGTACTTAATAATTCAGCTACTGGACGAGAAATATCACGTTCTACTAATCTATTTATAAAATTAGCTTTATTAATAGGTTTAAAATAAACATGCTGACATCTCGAATGGATTGTGTCTAAGATTTGTTCAGGCTTCGTAGTTAATAAGATGGCGATAGTATTTTCAGGAGGTTCCTCTAAAAATTTCAAAATGCTATTTTCACCTTGAATGGTTAACTTTTCAAAGGATTCAATAATATATACTTTATAGTCACCTTCTATTGGTAATTGATTCATATAATGTAATAACTGTTCTATTTGATCTTTCTTTATTGTATTCTCTTCAGAGGATATATACATAAAATCAGGATGATTAAATGTTTCTACCTTTAACTGACATTGATTGTCTTGATCACATAAAATCAGCTTCGTAAAATCAATAGCGACTTGTTGCATTGTCTGACCATCATCACCCTCAAATAAATAAGCATGTGACAATTTATTTGATTGATAGGCTTTCGTCAGTCTTTCTCGTTCGTCCATTATAAAGTTACTCCTTTATATAAAAAGGCTGCTTATATATAGTTACTCTACAAAAAACATTCCAAAAGATTACCTTAAGCACATCTTTTTAGCTAAAATGTAATTTGAGAGGCTACTATATTAAGCAACCATGATTTTAGAATTGATGGAAAGTTTCAACAGGCATTACAAATACCGTTGCTCCTCCAACTTCTACTTCAACCGGATACGGTATATAAGAATCTGCACTACCACCCATCGGTGTAATAGGTGAGACAAGCTGCTCTCTGTTACCACAAGTATCATTGATAACTTTCAACATCTCATCCACGCGATCATCTTCAACACCAGATAAGAACGTAGTATTCCCAGCTCTTAAAAATCCACCAGTGGTTGCAAGTTTTGTTGCTCTAAAATTATGTTTAACAAGTTTGTCCGACAGTTCTTGACTATCCTGATCTTGTACAATTGCTATAATCATTTTCATACTAAACACCTCTTCCAAATATTATATCACAATTTTTCTAAGTATTTGTTGATAGATTCATACGTCGCATTTACTACTTCTTCTATACTTCGATTTGCATCAATCACAATAAAACGTTTAGACTCATTATGAATAATTTTCTTATAACCTTCAACTACTTTTTCATGAAATATTACATCTTCTTGATCTAAACGATTCTGATTTCGCTGATTTTTTTGTATACGGTCACGACCTACCTTTACGCTCACATCAAGGTAAATGGTTCTATCTGGATATAAACCATTAATAGCAAATTCATTAATAGATTTCACTTCTTCTATTCCTATACCCCGTGCATAACCTTGATAAGCTAATGAACTATCTATATAACGATCACATAATACTATCTTGCCCTCATCTAATGATGGTATAACTTTACCAACAAGATGTTCACGTCTTGAGGCCGCAAATAATAAGGCTTCTGTGCGCTCATCCATATCGTCGCCTTCAAGTAATACTTCACGTATTTGCTCTCCAGTTTTAACACCACCAGGTTCTCTAGTGAGTACAACATCATACTCTGTTTCTAACCTTTCTGCCACTTGTTGAATGACTGTAGTTTTACCTGAACCTTCTGGGCCCTCAAAAGTTATAAAAGCTGACATTTTATTCATCCTTAATTTCTATTTTATAATTTTTAATTCCTTCTACTCTTATATTATTATCATACCAATAATTCATTAATTCTATCATATTTTCTGTAATTTTTTCTCCTTTAAACATAACAGGAATGCCAGGAGGATATGGAACGATATTTGTTGCTAAAACTTTAGATCCAGCATGACTAATATCGATACTTTTTGTATCAACTATATCGCCCGCTTGGTATGTACCTTCTTCAGTCCTAAACTCTGACTGATTAAGCGTTTGTGTGTGTCTCACTTCCAACTCAATTTGTCGAATTCTTTCTATTAATGAATCAAATGGATAGGTATCCCCCTTATGCCATAAAGGCAAAACGAACAATACCTGATGTTCATCAGCAAGTTCAACATAAATATCTTTAGTTTCAAAATACTTTTGTAATTGAAAACCAGTATAACCATTACAACGTATATTCAATTTCAGTGGATCTTCAACCTTAACGACTTCAGCGCCAATTTCTTTTAACACTTGAATTAATTGGTCTCTTTTTTCAAAAAAGAGTTTACTGTTATAATCTTTATAAAATTGATGTGCTAATTCCAAACTCATCATCAATAAATAGGACGGGCTTGAAGATTGAAAATAGGACAAATATTTAATAACCTTTTCTCTTCTCGGTGCATTCTTATGAATAAATATAATAGAACTCATTGTTAGTGATGGTAATGATTTATGATACGATTGCACCACGTAATCCGCTCCCATATTTAAAGTAGAATTGGGAAAACCTTCCAAATCAAAATGGGCACCATGTGCTTCATCTATTAATACAGGTATATTGTGCTCTTTTAGATCTTTGATAGCAATAGATACATCAAAACACTCACCATAATAATTAGGATATGTAAGAATTGCTAATTTAGTTTGTTCTATTTGAGAAAGCAATGTATCCAAATTCGGACCTAAATATTGGTTCGTTTTTTTGCTCATTGTCATTTCCAATAATTGACACTGTTCTGATGTTAAATCCAAAGCATGAAATACAGATTTATGTGCATTTCGAACTATAGAATAATGTCCATGTTGCCCTGAAAACCCTTGGATTACTGATAAAATACCAGATGTAGTCCCATTGACTAAATAATACGCATCATAATCAGGATGTTTCTCTATACCTTCCATACTTTCTGCTATCACTTCTTCAGGATGATGCAAATCATCTAATTCTGTAATCTCAGTCATATCCATTTTAAAATTTAGTTGCTCTAAATAACCAATTGTCATATTTTTATGTCCAGGTACATGCATCGAAATCGAATTTCTATTTAGTATATTTTTAAGTTTATTAGTTAATGGTAATGTCATATGCATCCTCGCTTTTCAAGCAGTAATTTCAACTCTCATATCTCATAGTTCATTATATTTTAACATATAGGCAGTAGGAGATGTATTTGTCCGTGCCTACCTCTATTTCCAAATGTACTGCATATAAAAAACTTTGTCTTTAAACAGGCTTCACTAATTTTCTCACGCATAAAAAAAGAGACCTTTTCAGGTCCTAAAACACCTATAAAGTGCTCCTTATTCTAATATTTAGAGCTTAGGAGCACTTATACAAAAGACTTGTCTTTTATATCCCTCTTATCCTACCTTATCCTACTTTTGCGGAACGTAAGTCGACTACCATCGGCGCTAAGAAGCTTTGAAGCACTACTTTCTTGCCTGCAAGATTAGTAGTGCTTATGCAAGAGCCACAGCTCTTGTAAACACTTAATACTTCCCTTACTCACTTATCGCTTGTAAGCTCGTCTCGTCTTTCACTCAGTTCGTCAGCTTCTAAAGAACTACTTCTCAAAATCATTGGGATTAGTAGTTCTTACACATGAGCTTCAGCTTATGTGCTCATGGCTTAAACCAGATTTTTTGGAAGTTAAGCTCCTTTTGCGCATAAAAAAAGAGACCCTTTCGGGTCCCTAATTGCCTGGCAACGTCCTACTCTTGCGGAACGTAAGTCCGACTACCATCGGCGCTAAGGAGCTTAACTACTGTGTTCGGCATGGGAACAGGTGTGACCTCCTTGCCATTGTCACCAGACAATGAACTGTATAAAAATTATACATTCAAAACTAGATAGTAAGTAAAATTTGATAATGCCAAACAAAACACTTTTTAAATTTGATTAAGTCTTCGATCGATTAGTATTCGTCAGCTCCACATATCGCTATGCTTCCACCTCGAACCTATTAACCTCATCATCTTTGAGGGATCTTATAACCGAAGTTGGGAAATCTCATCTTGAGGGGGGCTTCATGCTTAGATGCTTTCAGCACTTATCCCGTCCATACATAGCTACCCAGCGATGCCGTTGGCACGACAACTGGTACACCAGAGGTATGTCCATCCCGGTCCTCTCGTACTAAGGACAGCTCCTCTCAAATTTCCTGCGCCCACGACGGATAGGGACCGAACTGTCTCACGACGTTCTGAACCCAGCTCGCGTACCGCTTTAATGGGCGAACAGCCCAACCCTTGGGACCGACTACAGCCCCAGGATGCGATGAGCCGACATCGAGGTGCCAAACCTCCCCGTCGATGTGAACTCTTGGGGGAGATAAGCCTGTTATCCCCGGGGTAGCTTTTATCCGTTGAGCGATGGCCCTTCCATGCGGAACCACCGGATCACTAAGTCCGTCTTTCGACCCTGCTCGACTTGTAAGTCTCGCAGTCAAGCTTCCTTATGCCTTTACACTCTATGAATGATTTCCAACCATTCTGAGGAAACCTTTGAGCGCCTCCGTTACTCTTTAGGAGGCGACCGCCCCAGTCAAACTGTCCATCTGACACTGTCTCCCACCATGATAAATGGTGCGGGTTAGAAATCCAACACAGCAAGGGTAGTATCCCACCAACGCCTCGACGTAAGCTGGCGCTCACGTTTCAAAGGCTCCTACCTATCCTGTACAAGTTGTACCGAATTTCAATATCAGACTACAGTAAAGCTCCACGGGGTCTTTCCGTCCTGTCGCGGGTAACCTGCATCTTCACAGGTACTATGATTTCACCGAGTCTCTCGTTGAGACAGTGCCCAAATCGTTACGCCTTTCGTGCGGGTCGGAACTTACCCGACAAGGAATTTCGCTACCTTAGGACCGTTATAGTTACGGCCGCCGTTTACTGGGGCTTCGATTCGTAGCTTCGCCGAAGCTAACCACTCCTCTTAACCTTCCAGCACCGGGCAGGCGTCAGCCCCTATACATCACCTTACGGTTTAGCAGAGACCTGTGTTTTTGATAAACAGTCGCTTGGGCCTATTCACTGCGGCTCTCCTGGGCGTTAACCCTAAAGAGCACCCCTTCTCCCGAAGTTACGGGGTCATTTTGCCGAGTTCCTTAACGAGAGTTCGCTCGCTCACCTTAGAATTCTCATCTTGACTACCTGTGTCGGTTTGCGGTACGGGCACCAAAATTCTAGCTAGAGGCTTTTCTTGGCAGTGTGAAATCAACGACTCGAGGAAACAATTTCCTCTCCCCATCACAACTTGACCTTAAGAGTGCCGGATTTGCCTAACACTCAGTCTCATTGCTTGGACGTACAATCCAATAGTACGCTTCGCCTATCCTACTGCGTCCCCCCATCGCTTAAAACGAAATTTGGTGGTACAGGAATATCAACCTGTTATCCATCGCCTACGCCTATCGGCCTCAGCTTAGGACCCGACTAACCCAGAGCGGACGAGCCTTCCTCTGGAAACCTTAGTCAATCGGTGGACGGGATTCTCACCCGTCTTTCGCTACTCACACCGGCATTCTCACTTCTAAGCGCTCCACATGTCCTTGCGATCATGCTTCAACGCCCTTAGAACGCTCTCCTACCACTGTCCTTACGGACAATCCACAGCTTCGGTAATATGTTTAGCCCCGGTACATTTTCGGCGCAGTGTCACTCGACTAGTGAGCTATTACGCACTCTTTAAATGATGGCTGCTTCTAAGCCAACATACTAGTTGTCTGGGCAACGCCACATCCTTTTCCACTTAACATATATTTTGGGACCTTAGCTGGTGGTCTGGGCTGTTTCCCTTTCGAACACGGACCTTATCACCCGCGTTCTAACTCCTAAGATAAAATTGATTGGCATTCGGAGTTTGTCTGAATTCGGTAACCCGATAAGGGCCCCTCGTCCAAACAGTGCTCTACCTCCAATAATCATTACTTAAGGCTAGCCCTAAAGCTATTTCGGAGAGAACCAGCTATCTCCAGGTTCGATTGGAATTTCTCCGCTACCCACAACTCATCCGCTCACTTTTCAACGTAAGTCGGTTCGGCCCTCCATTCAGTGTTACCTGAACTTCAGCCTGGTCATGGGTAGATCACCTGGTTTCGGGTCTACGACCAAATACTCAACGCCCTATTCAGACTCGCTTTCGCTACGGCTCCACATTAACTGCTTAACCTTGCATCAAATCGTAACTCGCCGGTTCATTCTACAAAAGGCACGCCATCACCCATTAACGGGCTCTGACTACTTGTAAGCACACGGTTTCAAGTTCTATTTCACTCCCCTTCCGGGGTACTTTTCACCTTTCCCTCACGGTACTGGTTCACTATCGGTCACTAGAGAGTATTTAGCCTTGGGAGATGGTCCTCCCGGATTCCGACGGAATTTCTCGTGTTCCGTCGTACTCAGGATCCACTCAAGAGTGAACAAACTTTCGACTACAGGATTATTACCTTCTTTGATTCATCTTTCCAGATGATTCGTCTAATTTGTTCTTTTGTAACTCCGTATAGAGTGTCCTACAACCCCAACAAGCAAGCTCGTTGGTTTGGGCTCTTCCCGTTTCGCTCGCCGCTACTCAGGGAATCGATTTTTCTTTCTCTTCCTGCGGGTACTAAGATGTTTCAGTTCCCCGCGTCTGCCTTCAGATATGCTATGTATTCACATATCGATAACACGACATAACTCGTGTTGGGTTTCCCCATTCGGAAATCTCTGGATCAAAGCTTACTTACAGCTCCCCAAAGCATATCGTCGTTAGTAACGTCCTTCGTAGGCTTCTAGTGCCAAGGCATCCACCGTGCGCCCTTAATAACTTAATCTTTTCGACCTTCAACACGATAAAATCGGTTGAAAACCTAAAATGTTATTAATCTGTGAGTGTTCTTTCGAACACTAGCGATTATTTCTATTTTTTTGAATTCAAGCTTTTTAAAACTCTAATTCACTCGGTTTTGCTTGGTAAAATCATAAATTTTACTTACATATCTAGTTTTCAATGTACAAAATAACGCAATGAATACTCGTAATGAGCATTCAAAACTGAATGCAATATGTCAATGTCATTCCTCTTCATCTTCTCAAGGAAGATGTTCCGAATATATCCTTAGAAAGGAGGTGATCCAGCCGCACCTTCCGATACGGCTACCTTGTTACGACTTCACCCCAATCATTTGTCCCACCTTCGACGGCTAGCTCCATAAATGGTTACTCCACCGGCTTCGGGTGTTACAAACTCTCGTGGTGTGACGGGCGGTGTGTACAAGACCCGGGAACGTATTCACCGTAGCATGCTGATCTACGATTACTAGCGATTCCAGCTTCATGTAGTCGAGTTGCAGACTACAATCCGAACTGAGAACAACTTTATGGGATTTGCATGACCTCGCGGTTTAGCTGCCCTTTGTATTGTCCATTGTAGCACGTGTGTAGCCCAAATCATAAGGGGCATGATGATTTGACGTCATCCCCACCTTCCTCCGGTTTGTCACCGGCAGTCAACCTAGAGTGCCCAACTAAATGCTGGCAACTAAGTTTAAGGGTTGCGCTCGTTGCGGGACTTAACCCAACATCTCACGACACGAGCTGACGACAACCATGCACCACCTGTCACTTTGTCCCCCGAAGGGGAAGGCTCTATCTCTAGAGTTTTCAAAGGATGTCAAGATTTGGTAAGGTTCTTCGCGTTGCTTCGAATTAAACCACATGCTCCACCGCTTGTGCGGGTCCCCGTCAATTCCTTTGAGTTTCAACCTTGCGGTCGTACTCCCCAGGCGGAGTGCTTAATGCGTTAGCTGCAGCACTAAGGGGCGGAAACCCCCTAACACTTAGCACTCATCGTTTACGGCGTGGACTACCAGGGTATCTAATCCTGTTTGATCCCCACGCTTTCGCACATCAGCGTCAGTTACAGACCAGAAAGTCGCCTTCGCCACTGGTGTTCCTCCATATCTCTGCGCATTTCACCGCTACACATGGAATTCCACTTTCCTCTTCTGTACTCAAGTTTCCCAGTTTCCAATGACCCTCCACGGTTGAGCCGTGGGCTTTCACATCAGACTTAAGAAACCGCCTACGCGCGCTTTACGCCCAATAATTCCGGATAACGCTTGCCACCTACGTATTACCGCGGCTGCTGGCACGTAGTTAGCCGTGGCTTTCTGATTAGGTACCGTCAAGATGTGCACAGTTACTTACACATTTGTTCTTCCCTAATAACAGAGTTTTACGATCCGAAAACCTTCATCACTCACGCGGCGTTGCTCCGTCAGACTTTCGTCCATTGCGGAAGATTCCCTACTGCTGCCTCCCGTAGGAGTCTGGACCGTGTCTCAGTTCCAGTGTGGCCGATCACCCTCTCAGGTCGGCTACGTATCGTTGCCTTGGTAAGCCGTTACCTTACCAACTAGCTAATACGGCGCGGGTCCATCTATAAGTGATAGCAAAACCATCTTTTACTTTAGAACCATGCGGTTCCAAATGTTATCCGGCATTAGCTCCGGTTTCCCGAAGTTATTCCAGTCTTATAGGTAGGTTACCCACGTGTTACTCACCCGTCCGCCGCTAACTTCAAAGGAGCAAGCTCCTTATCCGTTCGCTCGACTTGCATGTATTAGGCACGCCGCCAGCGTTCATCCTGAGCCAGGATCAAACTCTCCATAAATGAATTATGATGTTTGATTAGCTCATAAAATACTAATTTGTGTGTTATCTCTAACACGTTTGAACCAACAATTTAATGTTGTGTTCGGAATTAACGTTGACATATTGCAATTCAGTTTTCAATGTTCATTTCTTAATCACAAGACTTAATTCTACAGGTTATAACTTGAAAAGTCAATAACTTTTTAAAATTAATTTTCGTTGTGTTTCGTATTTCTTTTTTGTGTTTGTCGTGTTGTTTCGCTCGACTAGTAATACTATACACGCATAAAAACCTTTTAACAACAGTAAAATTTACACTATCGCTACAAAACTTACATTTATTAAACAAATATAATTCATTAAGGCTATATTATAGACGAATCTCTAGTAACTACAGTTCTTTCAATGCAGAAAATCAAAATATAAGGAGGCTTAATCCCTTTCTAAAATAGCTATATATCACTCTATTCGGAAAATTATTCACCATTCTTTTATCGTTGCTCACTGTGTTTTTCAAACTAATTCTCTAATTTATAATTTATATATTCTATTTCTTCCAAATGATAAACGTAAAAATTCCAAAAATATTGGTGTAATTATTCTTCTAAAAACTATAGATCAAGTAAAAATAATCTATGTCTTTGATTTTCTGAATATCAGAACTATTAAATAAATTCATATTTGTGCATTAAAAATTCACAAAAAGAAATTCCATACAAAAAAGGAATGACACTCTACTTCTTATACCAGTTGAAAAGTTGTATATTAACAGGCCATTTTGAATAATATAATCGAAAATTTTTACTGTATGCAGTAGTAAATTAAGCAAATACTAAACATTAACTAGAACTTTTGAACACTTTATTTAACTAAACAAAAAATAAATCACGTTTAATATAATCTTCAACTCTTTTATTCCTATAAACTACCACTTTTTAATTTATAAAGAACCACTTTTTCGCTTGCGAAATTAGTAGTTCTTATACAAGAGCACCAGCTCTTGTAATCCTTAAATTATTCTCATATCTCTTGGAACGAGATCCACACTATTTTTTGCATAAAAAAGAAACCTCTTAGTCTCGACTTCTCGTGCCTTAGCTGACTGTAAAAACTCTACTTTTCAATTTATTGAGGTTAGTAACTCTTACACATGATCTTATCTTATGTGTTCATGTCTTAAATCAGGTTTGCAGTTCTTCGATAAAGTACTACTCCTCAATTTATTGAGGCAAGTAGTACTTATGCAAGAGCCTCAGCTCTTATAATCATCTGTAGTTAAGCTCCTTTTGCGCACAAAAAAAGAGACCCTTTCGGGTCCCTAATTGCCTGGCAACGTCCTACTCTTGCGGAACGTAAGTCGGCTACCATCGGCACTAAGAAGCTTTTCTGGTGTAAGGCAAGCGTTCGCATCTTTTCTCACTTTCGCTCTTTCCTTACTCACTTACCGCTTGTAAGCTCATCTCGTCTTTCGCTCAGTTCGTCAGCTTCAAACGCTTTCTTAAACCAGATTTTTTGGAAGTTAAGCTCCTTTTGCGCACAAAAAAGAGACCCTTTCGGGTCCCTGATTGCCTGGCAACGTCCTACTCTTGCGGAACGTAAGTCCGACTACCATCGGCGCTAAGGAGCTTAACTACTGTGTTCGGCATGGGAACAGGTGTGACCTCCTTGCCATTGTCACCAGACAATGAACTGTATAAAAATTATACATTCAAAACTAGATAGTAAGTAAAATTTGATAATGCCAAACAAAACACTTTTTAAATTTGATTAAGTCTTCGATCGATTAGTATTCGTCAGCTCCACATATCGCTATGCTTCCACCTCGAACCTATTAACCTCATCATCTTTGAGGGATCTTATAACCGAAGTTGGGAAATCTCATCTTGAGGGGGGCTTCATGCTTAGATGCTTTCAGCACTTATCCCGTCCATACATAGCTACCCAGCGATGCCGTTGGCACGACAACTGGTACACCAGAGGTATGTCCATCCCGGTCCTCTCGTACTAAGGACAGCTCCTCTCAAATTTCCTGCGCCCACGACGGATAGGGACCGAACTGTCTCACGACGTTCTGAACCCAGCTCGCGTACCGCTTTAATGGGCGAACAGCCCAACCCTTGGGACCGACTACAGCCCCAGGATGCGATGAGCCGACATCGAGGTGCCAAACCTCCCCGTCGATGTGAACTCTTGGGGGAGATAAGCCTGTTATCCCCGGGGTAGCTTTTATCCGTTGAGCGATGGCCCTTCCATGCGGAACCACCGGATCACTAAGTCCGTCTTTCGACCCTGCTCGACTTGTAAGTCTCGCAGTCAAGCTTCCTTATGCCTTTACACTCTATGAATGATTTCCAACCATTCTGAGGAAACCTTTGAGCGCCTCCGTTACTCTTTAGGAGGCGACCGCCCCAGTCAAACTGTCCATCTGACACTGTCTCCCACCATGATAAATGGTGCGGGTTAGAAATCCAACACAGCAAGGGTAGTATCCCACCAACGCCTCGACGTAAGCTGGCGCTCACGTTTCAAAGGCTCCTACCTATCCTGTACAAGTTGTACCGAATTTCAATATCAGACTACAGTAAAGCTCCACGGGGTCTTTCCGTCCTGTCGCGGGTAACCTGCATCTTCACAGGTACTATGATTTCACCGAGTCTCTCGTTGAGACAGTGCCCAAATCGTTACGCCTTTCGTGCGGGTCGGAACTTACCCGACAAGGAATTTCGCTACCTTAGGACCGTTATAGTTACGGCCGCCGTTTACTGGGGCTTCGATTCGTAGCTTCGCCGAAGCTAACCACTCCTCTTAACCTTCCAGCACCGGGCAGGCGTCAGCCCCTATACATCACCTTACGGTTTAGCAGAGACCTGTGTTTTTGATAAACAGTCGCTTGGGCCTATTCACTGCGGCTCTCCTGGGCGTTAACCCTAAAGAGCACCCCTTCTCCCGAAGTTACGGGGTCATTTTGCCGAGTTCCTTAACGAGAGTTCGCTCGCTCACCTTAGAATTCTCATCTTGACTACCTGTGTCGGTTTGCGGTACGGGCACCAAAATTCTAGCTAGAGGCTTTTCTTGGCAGTGTGAAATCAACGACTCGAGGAAACAATTTCCTCTCCCCATCACAACTTGACCTTAAGAGTGCCGGATTTGCCTAACACTCAGTCTCATTGCTTGGACGTACAATCCAATAGTACGCTTCGCCTATCCTACTGCGTCCCCCCATCGCTTAAAACGAAATTTGGTGGTACAGGAATATCAACCTGTTATCCATCGCCTACGCCTATCGGCCTCAGCTTAGGACCCGACTAACCCAGAGCGGACGAGCCTTCCTCTGGAAACCTTAGTCAATCGGTGGACGGGATTCTCACCCGTCTTTCGCTACTCACACCGGCATTCTCACTTCTAAGCGCTCCACATGTCCTTGCGATCATGCTTCAACGCCCTTAGAACGCTCTCCTACCACTGTCCTTACGGACAATCCACAGCTTCGGTAATATGTTTAGCCCCGGTACATTTTCGGCGCAGTGTCACTCGACTAGTGAGCTATTACGCACTCTTTAAATGATGGCTGCTTCTAAGCCAACATACTAGTTGTCTGGGCAACGCCACATCCTTTTCCACTTAACATATATTTTGGGACCTTAGCTGGTGGTCTGGGCTGTTTCCCTTTCGAACACGGACCTTATCACCCGCGTTCTAACTCCTAAGATAAAATTGATTGGCATTCGGAGTTTGTCTGAATTCGGTAACCCGATAAGGGCCCCTCGTCCAAACAGTGCTCTACCTCCAATAATCATTACTTAAGGCTAGCCCTAAAGCTATTTCGGAGAGAACCAGCTATCTCCAGGTTCGATTGGAATTTCTCCGCTACCCACAACTCATCCGCTCACTTTTCAACGTAAGTCGGTTCGGCCCTCCATTCAGTGTTACCTGAACTTCAGCCTGGTCATGGGTAGATCACCTGGTTTCGGGTCTACGACCAAATACTCAACGCCCTATTCAGACTCGCTTTCGCTACGGCTCCACATTAACTGCTTAACCTTGCATCAAATCGTAACTCGCCGGTTCATTCTACAAAAGGCACGCCATCACCCATTAACGGGCTCTGACTACTTGTAAGCACACGGTTTCAAGTTCTATTTCACTCCCCTTCCGGGGTACTTTTCACCTTTCCCTCACGGTACTGGTTCACTATCGGTCACTAGAGAGTATTTAGCCTTGGGAGATGGTCCTCCCGGATTCCGACGGAATTTCTCGTGTTCCGTCGTACTCAGGATCCACTCAAGAGTGAACAAACTTTCGACTACAGGATTATTACCTTCTTTGATTCATCTTTCCAGATGATTCGTCTAATTTGTTCTTTTGTAACTCCGTATAGAGTGTCCTACAACCCCAACAAGCAAGCTCGTTGGTTTGGGCTCTTCCCGTTTCGCTCGCCGCTACTCAGGGAATCGATTTTTCTTTCTCTTCCTGCGGGTACTAAGATGTTTCAGTTCCCCGCGTCTGCCTTCAGATATGCTATGTATTCACATATCGATAACACGACATAACTCGTGTTGGGTTTCCCCATTCGGAAATCTCTGGATCAAAGCTTACTTACAGCTCCCCAAAGCATATCGTCGTTAGTAACGTCCTTCGTAGGCTTCTAGTGCCAAGGCATCCACCGTGCGCCCTTAATAACTTAATCTTTTCGACCTTCAACACGATAAAATCGGTTGAAAACCTAAAATGTTATTAATCTGTGAGTGTTCTTTCGAACACTAGCGATTATTTCTATTTTTTTGAATTCAAGCTTTTTAAAACTCTAATTCACTCGGTTTTGCTTGGTAAAATCATAAATTTTACTTACATATCTAGTTTTCAATGTACAAAATAACGCAATGAATACTCGTAATGAGCATTCAAAACTGAATGCAATATGTCAATGTCATTCCTCTTCATCTTCTCAAGGAAGATGTTCCGAATATATCCTTAGAAAGGAGGTGATCCAGCCGCACCTTCCGATACGGCTACCTTGTTACGACTTCACCCCAATCATTTGTCCCACCTTCGACGGCTAGCTCCATAAATGGTTACTCCACCGGCTTCGGGTGTTACAAACTCTCGTGGTGTGACGGGCGGTGTGTACAAGACCCGGGAACGTATTCACCGTAGCATGCTGATCTACGATTACTAGCGATTCCAGCTTCATGTAGTCGAGTTGCAGACTACAATCCGAACTGAGAACAACTTTATGGGATTTGCATGACCTCGCGGTTTAGCTGCCCTTTGTATTGTCCATTGTAGCACGTGTGTAGCCCAAATCATAAGGGGCATGATGATTTGACGTCATCCCCACCTTCCTCCGGTTTGTCACCGGCAGTCAACCTAGAGTGCCCAACTAAATGCTGGCAACTAAGTTTAAGGGTTGCGCTCGTTGCGGGACTTAACCCAACATCTCACGACACGAGCTGACGACAACCATGCACCACCTGTCACTTTGTCCCCCGAAGGGGAAGGCTCTATCTCTAGAGTTTTCAAAGGATGTCAAGATTTGGTAAGGTTCTTCGCGTTGCTTCGAATTAAACCACATGCTCCACCGCTTGTGCGGGTCCCCGTCAATTCCTTTGAGTTTCAACCTTGCGGTCGTACTCCCCAGGCGGAGTGCTTAATGCGTTAGCTGCAGCACTAAGGGGCGGAAACCCCCTAACACTTAGCACTCATCGTTTACGGCGTGGACTACCAGGGTATCTAATCCTGTTTGATCCCCACGCTTTCGCACATCAGCGTCAGTTACAGACCAGAAAGTCGCCTTCGCCACTGGTGTTCCTCCATATCTCTGCGCATTTCACCGCTACACATGGAATTCCACTTTCCTCTTCTGTACTCAAGTTTCCCAGTTTCCAATGACCCTCCACGGTTGAGCCGTGGGCTTTCACATCAGACTTAAGAAACCGCCTACGCGCGCTTTACGCCCAATAATTCCGGATAACGCTTGCCACCTACGTATTACCGCGGCTGCTGGCACGTAGTTAGCCGTGGCTTTCTGATTAGGTACCGTCAAGATGTGCACAGTTACTTACACATTTGTTCTTCCCTAATAACAGAGTTTTACGATCCGAAAACCTTCATCACTCACGCGGCGTTGCTCCGTCAGACTTTCGTCCATTGCGGAAGATTCCCTACTGCTGCCTCCCGTAGGAGTCTGGACCGTGTCTCAGTTCCAGTGTGGCCGATCACCCTCTCAGGTCGGCTACGTATCGTTGCCTTGGTAAGCCGTTACCTTACCAACTAGCTAATACGGCGCGGGTCCATCTATAAGTGATAGCAAAACCATCTTTTACTTTAGAACCATGCGGTTCCAAATGTTATCCGGCATTAGCTCCGGTTTCCCGAAGTTATTCCAGTCTTATAGGTAGGTTACCCACGTGTTACTCACCCGTCCGCCGCTAACTTCAAAGGAGCAAGCTCCTTATCTGTTCGCTCGACTTGCATGTATTAGGCACGCCGCCAGCGTTCATCCTGAGCCAGGATCAAACTCTCCATAAATGAATTATGATGTTTGATTAGCTCATAAAATACTAATTTGTGTGTTATCTCTAACACGTTTGAACCAACAATTTAATGTTGTGTTCGGAATTAACGTTGACATATTGCAATTCAGTTTTCAATGTTCATTTCTTAATCACAAGACTTAATTCTACAGGTTATAACTTGAAAAGTCAATAACTTTTTAAAATTAATTTTCGTTGTGTTTCGTATTTCTTTTTTGTATTTGTTGTGTTTGTCATGTTGTTTCGCTCTACTAGTAATACTATACACGCATAAAAACCTTTTAACAACTATAAAATTTACACTCTAATCGACTCACAACAACCTTTGAACACTAATAAGCATACTTTATTATAATAATTCATATTAAAGTTCGTTTTATAACCAGTAAACATCTAAAATCTATCTTCAAACCATTGGAACACACTTGTTACGCGTACTTTAAATTCTTTTACATATTTTTAATTTTATTTACAAATAATTAAAGCTACCTATATAGGTAGCTTTAATCCTTCATATATATATTTAATAATATACTACATCTCTGTTCGGCCCATAATCGCTTTCGACAATGTAACTTCATCAGCGTATTCTAAATCGCCACCTACAGAAAGACCTTGAGCTAATCTCGTTACAGTAACACCAATCGGTTTTACTAACCTCGAGATATACATCGCTGTAGATTCACCTTCTAGGTTTGGGTTCATCGCTAAGATAAGCTCTTTAACTTCTTCATCTTTCAAACGATTAATTAAACTCGGTATATTAATATCCTCTGGTCCAATACCATCCATTGGAGAAATAGAGCCATGTAACACGTGATATAAACCTTTATATTCACGCATCTTCTCCATAGCAATGACATCTTTATCATCTTCAACTACACAAATAATTGTGCGATCTCTCTGTTTATCTTGGCAAATGTAACATGGATCTTGTTCAGTTATATGTCCACATTCACTACAATAGGTAAGTTCTCGTTTAACATCCACTAAAGATTTAGCAAATTGGACAACATCGTCTTCTTTCATATCTAATACATGAAACGCCAGACGTTGAGCGGTCTTCGGCCCAATGCCTGGCAGTTTCATGAAACTGTCAATAAGTTTTGAAATCGGTTCAGGATAGTGCATATGATCACATTCCAGGAATGTTTAAGCCTTGAGTGTGCTTGCCTAAGCGTTCTTGTGTAAGTTCATCAGCTTTATTCATTGCTTCATTCGTTGCAGCAATCACTAAGTCTTGTAACATTTCAATATCGTCTGGATCTACCGCTTCTTCTTTTATTTCTACATCTAGTACTTCTTTATGACCTGATACCGTTACAGTAACCATGCCACCACCAGCTGTACCTTGTACTTTCTCTTCTTTTAATTTCTCTTGCTCTTCGCCCATTTTCTTTTGCATTTTTTGCATTTGTTTCATCATTTGTTGCATATTTCCGCCACCGCGCATAAATTTTTCCTCCTTGAATCTTCTATATCATTTTTATGATTATTCTTTCGTTTCATTATACATGCCTTTTTATTCATTGTCATGTATCACTCTTCATCTATTACATTTACAGTACTCTCACCAAATAAATCTTTAGCTTTTTGAACAACGTCAACTTCTTCCGTTACTTCCGGAGTAGAGGATTGGCTATTACTTTCACCTTCTGTTGCTGTGCTACTCTTTCTATTTTGTAGATATTCCGTTCTAACTTTCATCCATTGATCGGCAGGCACACCTACAACTTTGACTGTTTTATCGATGATTTTACAAACAACATTCTCAATATTCTCCCGTTTTTCATCATCTTTATTAACAATTTCACAGTGTATTTCTTCTTCAAACTTAATCAGAACGTGCGTTTCACTTGCTGCAACTGGTTCTGAATTTTGCAAGAGGCTCACTAACGATTTCATATCATTGCCTTTCGCGTGATTAATGACCTCTTCCCAATGGTCTTTCAATTGCTTAATATCATCTTTATTGGCTTTGTCTAATACTTTAGCAATTTGTTGCATAGAAAAAGTGTTCTTAGACTGCCCACCTTTGTTGGTAGTTCGTTTAGTTTGTTGAGGCGTGTTGCTCGTAGTCACACCTTGCGCTTTTATAGTCTTCAATTCACTTTCTAACTGTTCCATTCTTTGCAACAGAACGTCATTATTAGGTTCTGTTGCAATACCTGTAGTCGCTACTGTTTGAACGCTCTCGGGTTTTTCTTTTATCATTTCAGCGATTTTAACTAGTAATACTTCGAAATGTACACTTTGATTTACACTGAATCGAATCGAAACGAGTGTATCATTGATGATATCAATCATTTTATAAAGAACATCTAAATCAAAATGCATTAATGCATCATATTCAGTTTCTACATTAGAAGTCTTATTCATTATCGTATCTCTCACAAAATAAATCATATCGTTAATCAAACGATTGACTTCTTTACCTTGTGATATGAATTGGTGGTAAGTTGAAAAAGCACTTTTCACATCTCCTTGAACTACTTCTTTCAGTAATTCATTTAAGGCACTAGCATCTACACTACCAGTTACGTTCAGTGCATCTTGTAACGTGAGGTGCTCATCTCCAAAAGCAATGGCTTGGTCCATGATACTTAACGCATCACGCATACCACCTTCTGACGCTTTCGCAATAAATCCCAATGCAGCAGTATCGTATTCAATTTCTTGCGAGTTTGCTACAAACTTTAAACGTTCAACAATTTCATCTTCACTAATTGCTTTAAAATCAAACCTTTGTGATCTTGAAATAATCGTCGGAGGTATTTTGTGAGGTTCTGTCGTCGCTAATATAAATATTGCATGTGCTGGTGGCTCTTCTAACGTTTTAAGCAACGCGTTAAAAGCACCCGTTGTTAGCATATGTACCTCATCTATAATATATACTTTGAATTTCGATTCACTAGGTGCATATTTAACTTTATCTCTAATGTTTCTTATTTCATCTACACCGTTATTACTTGCTGCATCAATTTCAATGACATCTGAATTCGTTCCACGCGTGATTCCTTTACATATTGCACATTCATTACAAGGTTCACCATCGGTACGTTCAAGACAGTTTATGGCTTTTGCGAACACTTTTGCAATACTCGTTTTACCTGTTCCTCTAGGCCCGCTAAATATATAAGCATGGGATTGTTTACTTTTAGCAATCGCATTACGTAGTGTCTTAGTTACATGCTCCTGACCTACAACATCTTCAAAGCTTTGCGGTCGGAACATTCTATATAAAGCTTGATAATTCACTTTCGCACCTCCAATAGCATTCATCAACTATTATAGCATTGTACTTTATACTTTGAATATCAATTAAAAGATTCTGGATAAACCACTTTTCCATTAGGTTGCTCTGTTAGTTGTTCCCAAAGGAATTTGACCATAAAATTTTTCGAAGGTAAATCAAATGGACTGTATATATGGTATTGTTCCGCTTCTTCATAACCTAATTTGCTGTAATACTCCACAGCTCCTAAGACAATAATCGTTGTATAACCCTGCGCTTTTGCTCTCTCTTCTGCTGCTTGCACGAGTGCTTTTCCCAACCCCATATTTCTATATGCTGGTAAAACAGATAGTGGCGCTAATGCTAATGCAGTAAAGCTTGTTTCTTCATTAACGATTTGGATTTCTGATAACAAAATATGACCGATTACTTCACCGTCATCATTTTTCGCGACAACTTCTAACTCATAGTTATATTCTAAAGTTTTTCTCAATTTCACAACTAACGCTTGCTCATCATGCTGTGACTCAGCGATATCTTCAAACGCAGATTTTATTGTTTCTAAACTTGTTTCATAATCATTTTCAGTTAAAGTACTTAAGTATATTTGCATAGACATCCCCCTTGTAACGTTTAATTTCCAAACTTTGACTCAACAACATCGGCTTTGCGAGAAGTTTTAAACGATACCAACATCCTATCAAAGTATTCCTTATATTTTAATATAAAAAAAGAGCGACTGCTATCAAAAGATACGTCGCTCAGTATTTATATAAGTTTATTTCATTATTTAAAAAATTAAAACCGTGCACCTTCACTTCGAATGTGTATCACAAACGTAACCAAAGTCGTTAGCTAAATCTCGGCAACCCTACGGCACATACGATAATCCACTTAATGCTGCTTCCGTCAGGACCTGACATGGTTCGTGGGTTCATATTGCATAGGACCGAGATCTTCAAACACTACGTGCTTTGGGCAGACTTCACAAAAACACACCCTTAGCAAAGGAATTCAGTCTCGCGTAAAGCGGATTTCGAGTACAGGGAACCGCTACCTCCCCACTTAGCACGGCAAAATATATCATACTATAATTTAACAACTGATTGCAAGTATAACCTATCCTAGATACTATATCTTCATTATATAATTCACATTATAGTCATTTTTACGATAAAATACATTACCTTTTGTGACGTCTAGAAAAATCATTGAATTTAAACTCTGTAGCTAAGTGTTTCGAAATATTATATTGGAATATTGTAGTATCTTTCAAATGTACAATGCCTCGAACTGTTGCCGTATATGGTGGTGCCACATCGCCAAATATTTCTTGTTCTCTTTCTCCGAAGCCCTCAAACGTAATCGACTTATTAGAGTAGCTAATTTCTAAACCTAATATATCTTCTATATACTCATATAGTGATGCTTTAGCAATCTCCGTAGTAATGTTCGGGACAATTCCTTCTATTAAGTAATCTTCATCTATAATCTTTACTCTGCCTTCTATTTTTCTAATTCGAACGATATGCCACAATACTGTTCCTTGTCGAACATTCAAGGCCTTTTGTACTTTAGGAACTTCACCTGCAGTTATCTTTTCAAACACCTTGACGTCAGTTTCATGTCGCAAGCCTAATCCTTGTTGAACTTCTCTAAAACTGGTTAAATCTGCAAAAGGAAATTCTGTTAAGCCTTGATAGATAACAACCGAACCTTTGCCGCGAATCTTCTGAATCATACCGTCTCTCACTAATAAGTTCAGTGCTTTACGTACTGTTTCACGAGAGGCACTATAGGTTTCTACTAACTCATGCTCAGATGGCAATTGAGTGCCATACGATATGCGTGACTCTATGATGTCTGTACGTATTGTTTCATATATCGTAATAAATTTTTTCTGTGTCATGCGCGCTCACTCACTGCCCTTTTCTAAATTATTGTGCAATTACAATTGCGCCAAATCCATCAATTAATTCATGTGTTACTTCACCATGTTGGATAATAATTTCTCCCTCAATAGCTAAATCTGCTGGAATCGTTACTTGTTCATTTGAAAAGTTTGCAATAACAAGCCACGTTTCATCATTATAATGGCGTTTATAAACAAACAACTCATTATGCTCCATATATAAAGGTTCTATACCCCCATACGTAATAATATCGTGTTCATGACGTAATTGAATCAAATGTCTATAAGTGTGCAATATAGATGATTCATCTTTAATAGCCGCTTCAACATTGATTTTATCAAAATTATTTGGAACATCAATCCATGGAGTACCAGTAGTAAAGCCCGCGTTCTCTGTATCAGTCCATTGAACTGGTGTTCTTGAAGTATCGCGAGATTTTTGTCCTAATATAGTAATAATTTCTTCTTCTTTATAACCTGCATCTTTCATATTTTGATAAGCATTTAAAGATTCAACATCACGATACTGGTCAATGTTTTCAAAATCTGGATTTGTCATACCGATTTCTTCACCTTGGAAAATATAAGGCGTGCCTTGCAACATATGCAGTACAGTAGCTAACATCTTAGCACTTTGTTTACGCATTCGTTCAGACGAGTCATCACCAAAACGAGAAACAACACGAGGCTGGTCATGGTTACACCAGAATATTGCGTTCCAACCGCCCCCTTCATATATACCAAGTTGCCATTCCATAAGTATATCTTTTAATTTATGGAAATCTAATTTAGCATTCGTCCATTTTTCACCATCGGCATAATCTACTTTTAAATGATGGAAATTAAAGACACTACTTAATTCTTGGCGCTTAGTATTCGTATATTTAATACAGTGATCTATTGTAGTTGAGGACATTTCACCAACCGTCATTATGTCTTTGTCTCCAAACGTACGACGGTTCATCTCATGTACATATTCATGTACGCGTGGTCCATCTGTATAAAACTCTTTGCCGATTTTTTCAGAGTCTTTAAACTCACCTTTAGAAATCAAATTAAGCACATCAAATCTAAATCCATCTACACCAAAACTAATCCAGTGGTTAACAATGTCATATAAAGCATCTCGTACCTCAGGATTATCCCAATTTAAATCAGCTTGAGTAACGTCGAATAGGTGCAAATAATATTCATTTGTTTTTTCATCATATTTCCATGCATTACCACCAAATTTTGACTCCCAGTTTGTCGGTGGTTGATTATCTGCTGATCGTCTAAAGAAGTAATAATCTCTATAAGGACTTTCTTTATCTGCATATGCTTGTTTAAACCATTCATGTTTTGTAGAGGTATGATTAATTACAATATCCATCATAACTTTTAAATCACGCTTATGCGCTTCACTTACTAATGTTTCAAGATCTTCTATTGTTCCAAATTTTTCATTAATTTTGTAATAGTTACTAATATCATAACCATTATCGTTCATTGGCGATTCATATACTGGTGTTAACCAAATGTAATCTACACCTAGATATTGTAAATAATCTAGTTTTTCAATAATACCTTGTAAATCACCTTCTCCATTACCTGTTGTATCATTAAATGATTTTGGATAAATTTGATAAACAACTGATTTTCTCCAATCATTATGTGCCATAACAATTACCACCTTTTCTTTTACTGTTTTCAAAAAGAAACTCGCTAATGAATTTTAGCGAGTTTAATTGTACTTATCTATATAACTTAAATTATTTTTCAACCATTTCTTTTGTTTCTTCTTTACTAAATCTTGATAGAACAACAGTTAAAATTGCTGGTACGACAATTGCTAAAAGAGTACAAATAGCATATATTAACCAGAAATCCTTTTGGATAGAAATAATAGCTGGCACGCCGCCTACGCCTACGCTACCTAGCACACGACTTGCACCTATAATACCACCTATCACACAAGATGTTGAAATCGCTGCTAGAAATGGATATTTTAGTGGTAAGTTCACCCCGAATAATGCTGGCTCTGTTACACCTAAGAAACCTGAAATACCTGAAGTCATAGCAAGACCTTGTTCTTTGCCCATTTTACGTCTTCTATAGACAAACCATGCGCCAAATGCTGCTGACCCTTGGCAAATGTTAGATATTGCAAGAATCGGCCATAGGTATGTGCCGCCAAGACTACTTCCCATTAATTGGAAATCTACCGCTAAGAACATATGGTGTAAACCTGTGATAACGAGTGGTGCATAGAACAGACCATAAAGTGCGCCACCTAACCAACCAGCATGTTCAAAGACAAATGTCACGCCTTCTGTAATTCCTGTACCAAGCCATAATGCAACTGGCCCAATAACTATAAATGCTAAGAAACCTGTAATCAGTAGCGCTACTGGACCTACAACTAACATTTTAATTGAATCATGAATATATTTATTTAAGAACTTCTCAATTTGAGCTAATACATAAGCTGCAAGTAAAATCGGCAACACTTGCCCTTCATAGTTCAATTGCTTAATTTCTAAACCGAAAATATCCCAAGTAGGAATATTACCACTAGCAATATCATATTGTGAAGCTAATTGTGGATTCATTAAAATTAAGCCTAGTACTAGACCAAGTATTTGACTCCCACCAAACACGCGCATACTACTCCAACCAATTAATGCTGGTAAGAATATGAATGCTGTACTTGCAATTACATTGATAATATTAGAGATATCTCCAAGTTGAGGAAATTGTTCTACTAACGGTTTAGGACCAAATAGCCCTTCCATCGTAAGTAAATTATTAATCCCCATAAGTAAACCAGCAGTAACAATTGCCGGTAAGATTGGAATAAATATGTCCCCCAACAATTTAATCAATCTTTGGACCGGATTACCCTTTTTAGCCGCTGCAGCTTTCGCGTCATCTTTTGACGCTTCACCTACACCTGTTTCTTCAATGAATTGTTTGTAAACTTCATCGACTGTGCCTGGACCAATGACAATTTGATACTGTTTATCAGCTTTGAATTGTCCTTTTACTAAATCGTTATCACCCAATCGGTCCTTATCTACTTTATCATCATCTTTCAAGACAAGTCGCAAACGCGTTACACAGTGTGTTGCTGTGTCCAAGTTGTCTTTGCCCCCAATAGCTTCGACTATATCTTGCACATCTTTCTTTTTAACTGCCATGATGATTCACTCCCTTTTTCTTTTAACATCACTGAAAGTATAACTTGTATAGACAAGTTTTGTAAAGGCTTTCATGTTAATTTAAAAAAATAATGTTATTTTCATGTTTTTGTATAATAATTTCAATAAATCCATTTAATTATTATACAATACCCTAAAACGGCAAATAAAAAAGACAAGTACTCAATACACGATTGATTACTTGTCTACTCTATTTATTAGTCTTAGTTTTTATAATATTATGGCGGAGGAAGAGGGATTCGAACCCCCGCGGGCCGTTAAGCCCCTGTCGGTTTTCAAGACCGATCCCTTCAGCCGGGCTTGGGTATTCCTCCAAATAAATACATTATTTATAATATTATAGCCCGTTTCAAAAGTCAATTAAAATTTCAGCACTATACCAACGCTTTTTCTTTTAAGTAAGCATCTACTGAATCTGCTACAGCTCTTCCTTCTTGAATAGCCCAAACCACAAGGCTCTGTCCCCTTCTCGCATCGCCTGCTGCAAATATATGTGGTTGATTCGTTCTAAAATCTTTATTATCAGCCACAATTTTATTACGTTTGGTTTGAATATCGAAAGCATGAGGCACTGTCGTTTCTGTACCGACAAAACCGATAGACAATAAGACTAGGTCTGCTGGCCAGTGACGTTCTGTACCATCCACCACGACCATGCCATCTTCTGTTTCTTCAAGTATTTGAGTATAAACACCTTTTACATTGCCGATACGATCAACATCGTAACGCATCGTCTGTACGCCATATGCACGTGGTTCAAAACCAAAACGTGACTCATATTCTTTATGCGCGTAGTCCATCTTGAATACAGGCATTGCTAATGGCCAGTATGTGTTCTCATCAAATGTAATCTCTTCTGGCTGCTTTGTGTATTTATTAAATTGAACGATAGACTTACAATTTTCACGCAGTGCTGTCGCTACACAGTCAGCACCTGTATCACCAGCACCAATAACTATAACATTTTTCCCTTTAGCCGAAATTTCAGGTTCGTTAATTTCTCCATTTAAAAATTGCCCTTGTTCAGTTAAATAATCCATTGCAAAGTGAATTCCAAATCCCATGCGCCCTTCCAATGGTAAATCTCTCGCATTTTGTGAACCTGTACAAAGTATAATTGCATCGTGTCGTTCATTTAATTCATCACGACTCACGTCTACACCAATTTCTGTATCTGTCATAAACTCAATACCTGATTGTTTCATCACTTCAATTCTACGACGTACGACATCTTTATCTAATTTCATATTAGGAATACCATACATTAGAAGCCCACCCGCTTCATGTGCACGTTCATATACTGTTACTTTGTATCCTAGTTTATTCAATTCATCTGCCGCTGTTAACCCAGCTGGACCACTGCCGACGATTGCTACTGTTTCAGATTGACGTTGCTCAGGCTTTGTTGGTTTAACCCAGCCATTTTCATAAGCTTCATCAATAATAGTGCGCTCAATACCTTTGATAGCCACAGATTCACGATTAATTTTCATCACACATGAATGTTCGCAAGGCGCAGGACAAACGCGCCCCGTAAATTCTGGAAAGTTATTTGTCTCGCTCAAGCGTTCATATGCTGTTTTAAAATCTTTTCTATAAACGAGATCGTTCCATTCCGGAATATAATTCCCAATTGGGCAACCAATCGTTTCTTTTCCATGAGGTTCTCCCGTTTGGCAAAATGGGGTCCCACAATCCATACAACGTGCACCTTGTTCTGCTGCTTCATCTTTAGTAAACCTCTGTTGAAAGGCATCGTGATTACTTATACGTTCAACCAATGACAATTCATCTAATTGTTGTTTGTCATAATTCATAAATCCTTTGAATTCGCCCATGACAAATCCCCCTTTATGATTAATATACGGCAGTCTGCTGTTGTTCTGATGCTAAGCTTGTACGTTTATCATTAAATGCATTCAACAAAGCTTCATCTAACTCACTCGAATCACGTTTTTGTAATTCTATTTTTTGCATCATCAATTTATAATCTTTCGGAACTACTTTGACTACTTTATGTGCCACATTTTCAAAATCATTTAAAATAGCTTGTGCTTTTGTGCTCTGTGTATATTTAACATGAGCTTGTAGCATATCGTTCAAAATTTCACGCTCTGCTTTTACACTAATCGTATCGAAATCCAGACTATCTAATTCATGTTCTTTTTTAAAAGCTTCAACGTCTGATGGGAAAATGTAACTCACACCACCACTCATACCTTGGCCAAAGTTTTTACCTACATCTCCAAGTATAACGACACGTCCGCCAGTCATATATTCAAGGCCGTGGTCGCCAATACCTTCGACAACTGCTTGCACACCACTATTACGGATACAGAAACGTTCTCCTGCCTTACCATTAATGTACGCTTTACCATGTGATGCACCGTAAAAACAAACATTACCAATAATAATTTCATTCTCACGGTGTTTATTCGGCGCTTTCACAATAATCTTACCGCCAGATAACCCTTTACCAACGTAATCATTTGAATCACCTGTATGATGTATCGTTAATCCACTAGGCGTATATGCCGCTAAGCTTTGTCCACCATGACCCTGTGTTTGTGCGTAAATCGTATCTTCAGGTAAACCTTCAGGTCCATGAATCTTAGTAATTGCACTACCAGTGATTACACCTACATCTCTTTGTTCATTTTTCAATTTATATTTACCTGTAAATGCTTCACCTTTTTCAATAGCCGTTCGTGCGTCAGGATACAATCTTGTTAAATCAAATCCTTCATCAAGATGATGATTTTGTTTTATTTTATTAAATCTGTCACCTTCATGTTGATACAACAACGCTTCAACATTCATAGTAGCTGCTTTAGAGCGACGTGTTGATAACTGGCTACTTCGTTGTAGTAAATCCGTTCTCCCTACTAATTCATCGACTGATTTCAAACCGAGTTCAGCTAATATTTCTCTTACTTCTTCCGCTACAAAATGCATGAAGTTAACTACATGGTCTGCTCTGCCATTGAATAACGCGCGTAGATCTTGGTTCTGTGTAGCGATACCTACTGGACATGTGTCTTTATGACATACACGCATCATAATACATCCCATAACTACTAATGGTGCAGTGGCAAAACCAAATTCTTCAGCACCTAACGCACATGCGTAAGCGACATCTTTACCTGTAAGTAGTTTGCCATCCGTTTCCACTTTCACTCTTGACCTTAAGCCGTTCATCATTAAAGTTTGATGCGTCTCTGATAGACCAATTTCCCATGGCACGCCTGCATGTTGAATGCTTGTTTTAGGTGATGCACCTGTACCACCATCGTAGCCACTGATTACGATTTTATCAGCGTATGCTTTCGCAACACCTGCCGCAATCGTACCGACACCTGTTTTAGAGACAAGTTTCACTGTAATATTTGCATCTTTATTGGCATTTTTTAAATCGTGGATTAATTGTGCTAAATCTTCTATTGAATAAATATCGTGATGTGGCGGTGGTGATATTAAGCCAATACCTGGTGTAGAACCCCTTACTTCCGCAATCCACGGATATACTTTCGTACCTGGTAATTGTCCGCCTTCCCCTGGTTTAGCGCCTTGCGCAACTTTAATTTGTATTTCTTTTGCATGTTGTAAATAATCACTCGTTACTCCAAAACGACCTGAAGCAACTTGTTTAATAGCACTTGAACGATTTCTACCTGCTTCATCTATCACAAAACGTTCAGGATTTTCGCCACCTTCACCACTATTACTTTTACCGCCCATTTGATTCATTGCTTCTGCAAGCGTTTGATGTGCCTCTTCTGAAATCGAACCATAACTCATCGCTCCAGTATTGAAACGTTGCACAATATTACTCGCAGGTTCAACTTTATCAATATCTATGGATTTCTGCTTTTTAAATTCCATCAAATGACGAATATGATCTGTGCGCTTGTGATTAACTTCATTTGAAAATGCTTTGAATTTTTCATAATCATTTAAGCGACATGCATGTTGTAATAAGTGTATCGAAGTTGGATTAAACGCGTGATGTTGCCCTTGTTTGCGCCATTGGAACGTACTACCTGATTCAATATACTCACTCTCAGGTGTTTGTCTCGCTTTATTTTCTTTATCAATTAACTCCATCGTTATCCCAGATAATTTCGACTGGGTGCCAGTAAAATATTTGTCTACAATTTCATTTGAAAGTCCCACAGCTTCAAAAATCTGTGCCCCTTGATAACTTTGAACTGTAGAAATACCCATCTTAGCCATTACTTTGATGACACCTTCAGACAAGGTATGTGTATAGGTTTGAACATTTTCAGAAATATCCCCTTCTAAACGTTGGTTCAGGACCAATTGTTCAATCGTACGTTGTGCTAAATATGGTACTACCGCATTCGCACCATAACCTAATAAGCATGCAACGTGATGCACTTCTCTTGTTTCGCCCGACAAAGCAACAATACTTGTACGCATACGTAGACCTTCTCGGATAAGCAATTGATGAATATGACTTACCGCAAGTAATATCGGCATGGCATACCCATTTTCCGTTACAAGTGTACGATCATCTAATACTAAAATTTCACTACCTTCTTTAACAGCAAGTATTGCTTTACCCCCTAAAGCGTCTAATGCTGCTTCTAAATCATCTTTATAAACAGTTGATAGATGACTTACATTAAATCTACTCTGCTCAATTTCCTCAAGTTGCGCTTCTGTCATCACGGGACGTTTCAATTGAATTCTATTCAATACGTCCGCATCAGGATTTAACAAATTCCCTTCACTGCCTAAATAAGCTAACTCACTTGTGACAATTTTTTCCCGATAAGCGTCAATAGGTGGATTCGTTACTTGAGCAAATAATTGCTTGAAATAATTAAAAAGCGTTTCATTTTTTTCATTTAATGCCGCGATAGGTACATCATAACCCATTGCTCCGATTGGATCTTTTTTATTTTCAACCAGTTCTGTCATGTATTTATCCATTTCTTCCTTTGTATAGACAAATTGTTTTTGCAATCGATTCAATGTTGCACTATCCCACTCGGATGATTTATACGTCACATTTTCTAAATCCAAATCTACTTTAAAATCGTTTAACCAACTTTCATAAGGTAGTTCGTCTGCAATATTTGCTTTTAACTCATTATTTTCAATCACTTTATGTTGATTAAAATCAACAAGTAATAGCTTTCCAGGATTCAACTGACCTTTAAAAGCAACATTCTTTTCGGGTACATCAACTACACCAACTTCAGATGAAAAAACAATGTAATTATCTTTTGTTATTGTGTAACGTCCTGGTCTTAAGCCATTTCTATCAGTTAAAGCACCAATCTTGTCTCCATTACAAAATGAAATCATCGTCGGTCCATCCCATGGTTCCATTAAATAACTATAAAACTCATAGAAAGCACGTACATTCGCATCATTGGCTTTGTTATATAACCAAGGCTCTGGAATCATGAGCATCGCTGCTCTTTCAGGCTCCATAGCTAACGATAAAAATTCTAAAGCATTATCGACTATAGCCGAGTCACTGCCATCTTCATCAATAATTTCTTTAACCTTGTCCTTTTCGTCACCAAAAATAGTCGTGATCAGCTCATCTTGTCTAGCGCGCATCCAGTTTACATTACCTTTAATTGTATTGATCTCACCGTTATGCATGAGTAATCTATTAGGATGTGCACGTTTCCAACTCGGAAAAGTATTTGTACTGAAACGCGAATGAACAAGTCCTAATTTCGAAATATAAGATTCATGATTCAAATCTTGATATAAAGCCTTAATCTGATCCGAACGCAACCATCCTTTATATACAATCGTTCTATTCGATAGACTTGTAAAATATAAATCTAGTTGTTGCTGATTCGCATAATTTTCAATTTGTTTTCGCGCTAAAAATAATTTACGATCTGCATGTGAAACATCATTTAATGCCACGAACACTTGTTGAATAAAAGGCATTGTATCGGCAACATGTGAAGCAATTGCATTGATGTCTACAGGTACATCTCTATAACCAATTACGCTTAAACCTTCCGCTTCAAAGTGTGCATTAAACTGCGCCTCGTGCTGAGAACCTGCAATTTGTTCATTTGTAAAAAACATTCCAACGGCATATTGACCTTCTCCAGGCAAATCAAAGTCAGTTTGTTTTGAAAAATAATCGTATGGCACTTCGGTCATAATCCCTGCACCATCACCTGTCACACTGTCCGCACCAAGACCGCCACGGTGATCTAACCTACGTAGCATCTCCAATGATTTTTCAACAATAGCATGGTTCCTTTCGTTATCCATATTGGCATAAAAGCCAATACCACATGCATCATGTTCCTCACGACTATCATATAAGCCAATTTTCTTATTGTATTCGAGCATGATCTTCACCTCTTTTTCGAAAATTCTGAATATTAAATTAGTAAGTAAACTATATAGTAGTTGATCAATCTGTTCAATATATAAAATAGATGATATTATTCTATTTATTAGAACGTTTTTGAATTTGGGGGGATACAATGGAAATTAAACAACTAAAATACTTTATAGAAGTCGCAAAAAGAGAGCATTTATCAGAAGCTGCACTTGAATTGGAAATTGCACAATCTGCAATAAGTCGTCAAATAACGCAACTCGAAAAAGAATTACAAGTTAAATTATTTAATAGAGAAGGACGTAATATTTATCTAACTGATGAAGGAAAGCAATTATTTTCAGAAGCGACTAAAATTATAGATCAATTCGACGAAACTGTCCGTTTATTTCACAAACAATCAGAGTCTAATCATTTTATAATTCGTATTGGTTATGTTGAAAGTTATATCTCACAAGTACTCACGCTATTAATACAATCTTTCGAAAACCAAAGCGATTCAATTGTCGAACCTATTCTAATGGAAGAGAGTGAAATTTTAAATGCTTTAACTACTGATCAAATCGATATTGCATTTACCGACCTATCAAATGACATCAAACAAAATCGCGAACTAAAAGTAAATGCTTTGTTTGAGGAAAACTACCACATCTATGCCCCTAAAGATGCGCCAATTACTATGGCAACCCATCCGCCTCTAGTCCAGTTTTCGAACAAAACAATTTACGAGCTTTATCCATTACCCTCGCATATCAAGCAAACACTAGCCAATATTGTAATAAAACCTATACGTACCATTACCCATCCACAACTCGCACAATACATTTTAAATAAAGAGCGCGGATATATTATTGCAGCTTCCTATCATCTACTAGATAAGAATCCTGATAAATGGGTGGATATCTCTCTCGGGCACACAGAGCTAAAACGCACAATTTGTAGTGTGATGCGCCAAGATAATCGTAAAAATGACATTCGCTTAATGCTTTCGATGATCGACCAATTATTGAGTCGCAGTACAACATATCACTAATCCAAAATTTATCCGCAAACCTATAAATCGTTGAATTCAACATATGAGACGCGTATAATCGCATTGTCTATAAAGAGAGGGTTGAAATAGAGCGATGCCAATCAAAACACTACTTAAACGCCCTTTCAATTGGGTATTATTGTTGTTTTGCATCATATTTATTGGGTTGTTTATTTTCACATTTGTAAATGCTAAGTTTTACGATACACCTATTGGTCAAATTACAAATATTGAAAATAAATCTACATCTAAAACCATGGATGACCATCATAATAAAGATATAAAACATACAGAAACATTGAAACTTCGAATTTTAAATGGAAAATTCGAAGGTCAAACTGCAGCGATTCCACACGAATATTATGAATCTCAAGCAGATAGCGAAAAATTTTCTAAAAACAATAAAGTTTTGCTACATATCGATAAACATCCAAATGATGCATATATATTAGAGAAAAAGCGTGATAGCCTCGTAGTAGCCATGACAGGTTTATTTTTATTAACTGTACTACTTGTAGGTAGGAAAATCGGACTTCAATCCATTTTATCTTTGGCAATTAACACAGCCGTCGTCATTCTAGCGATTTATATTTATAACCAATTTCATATTATGACTTTATTCAGTCTAATGAGTATTGGAGTTATCATATCTACTATATTAACCTTACTGCTAGTTACTGGTTGGCAATGGCGGACACTCATTACTATTGTCAGTACCTTGCTTGGTACATTTATATGCGTTGGGTTAACACAATTAGTAATTCAAATAACTGGTGGCGAAGGCTTAAAATTTGAAACGATGAGTTTCTTAACATTACCACCTAAAGAAGTCTTTCTCGCATCGGTAATGATTGGATCACTTGGTGCAGTGATGGATGTCGCCATTACAATTGCAAGTGGGATGGCTGAAATCCTACGTCGCACACCCAATATTAGTATGACGCGTTGGGCACTTGCCGGACGCAATATCGGCCAAGATATTATGGGAACGATGACCAACATTTTACTTTTCTCTTATTTATCTGGAAGCTTACCGATGTTACTTATTTATTTAAAAAATGCAAATACCATTACCTACACAATTTCTATGAATTGGTCATTAGAAATTTCCCGGGCAATTACAGGTGGTATTGGTATTGTCTTAACAATTCCTATTACAATATTATTGATGCAAGTATGGTTCAAAATGCGAGGTGCTAAACAATGAGTGCAATAACAATTTTAGGTATCATACTGTTCATACTTATGCTTATTTTTGGTGGTAAAAAAGGACTCATCTCTTATCTGACATTATTCTTAAACTTTGTCATTCTATTAATAAGCTTGGTTATCATTATGTTTGGTGCGCCAATTTACCTTGTAACCTTAGTATTTTGTATCGTTATCGCAGCGTGTAATCTATTTGTACTTAATAGTTATAATACCAAGACACAGGCAGCTTTTTACGCAACAATTCTAACAACAGTAATCTTGATTGCTGCCATCTACTTGTCTGTATCTATTGGTAACCTACAAGGATTCACAACTGAGCAACAAGATGAAACGTACATTTTCTCTATGAATATCGGTATAGACATGGTTAAATTCATGGTCTTCACCATAGTACTTGCTGTCATTGCTGCAGTTATTGATTTAGCTATTACAATTAGTTCACCCATGTACGAATTAAGTGAGACCAACCCTGATTTAACTCAAAAAGAACTATTTCATTCAGGGATGCGTGTAGGACGAGAAATCTTAGCCACATCAGCTAATACAATTTATCTTGCTTATTTTGGAGGCCAACTCACATTATTTTTCTGGTTTTTCAAATTAAATTATTCGTTTGGTCACATTATCAACTCCAAAATATTTGCGCAAGAATTCATCTCTATTTTATTAGGAGGTATTGCAATTGCTATAAGTATCCCTATTACGGCTTGGCTATCCTCACTATTAATTAAAAAGGAACACAAAACAAATCCACCTACAACAAAAACAGTTGATTAAAATAAAAATCACTCACCTGCACTTATCAAAAAGGGAGTGATTTTTATTTTACTTTTTATATTCTTAATTCATTATAAACGCTTATTAAATTTGTTTATCTCTCCACTAAAATAAGCACTTTCTCCATGAACAACATAATCTAAGCCTTTTTCATCTTCAACTTTATCCGTACCTAAAGCACTAAACAATTTTATTGTTTTTGCAATTAAAAATGTCATTGCGCCACTAAAAATAACTGTTACGAACACCGCGACAAATTGTACCCAAACTGTTTGAAGCGTCCCACTATATAGCATTCCATCAACAATCTCGTTATTCACTTTATGAGATTGAAATACACCAGTTAAAATTGCACCGACAATGCCACCAATACCATGTATACCAAATGCATCTAAAGCATCATTATATTGTAATTTTACTTTGATATAATTAATTGCAAAATAGCAACTAACACCGCCAATAAATGCAATTACTATTGCACTCATATAGTTTACAAAACCAGCAGACGGCGTAATGGCTACTAAACCAGCTAACATTCCCGATAACATTCCTATCAAACTTGTTGTTTTTTTCATAAAATATTCCATAACAGACCAACCAAGTGAACCTGCACTTGCTGCGAGTACAGTATTCACGAAGGAGGTCATCGCAATATCATTAAAAGTTAAGGCACTGCCTACGTTAAACCCATACCAACCAACCCATACCAATATGCCACCTATTAGTGTAATTATAAGATTATGTGGTGGTCGTTTTTCAAAGTTTTTTCCTGCTCCTATCATAATCGCTAGTACAAGTCCTGATATACCTGATGTAATGTGAACTACTGTACCGCCTGCATAATCTATTGCACCTAATTTATCTATCCAACCACCACCCCACACCCAATGTGCAACTGGACTATAGACTATAATGACCCATAAAAATACAAAAATTAAATAAGGTATAAACTTCATTTTTTCTGCAATTGATCCTGACAAAATCGATACAGCAATTGTACAAAACATTAATTGGAATAACATGAAAAGTGCTAGAGGGATATGTGTAGCGATATCCGATTGTGTATTGAATCCAACTTCCTTTAAACCAAAATACGTAAAGCCGCCTAAAAATATCTCTCCAGAACCAAAACTCAGGCTAAAACCTAAAATAACCCATGCAAATGTCACAACAACAATTGCAGACATACTTTGCATAATTGTATTCAGCACATTTTTAGATTGTACAAGCCCACCATAAAATAAACTCAACCCCGGTGTCATTAACCAAACTAATAAGGTACACAAAAATAAAAACAAAACATCATTCATATTCATCCAAATCACTCCTTTGGTCAAAATCATACCCCTGGCCAAAATGAATAGCAAAAATGCGTCATGTAAATTAACACTATATGTTAAGTTACATGACGCATTTTTAAATTTATTATATTTGTTGTTGTAATATATAGACAGGTCTACCTTCTAATAAGGTTTCACCTACCATATTATAATGACACTGTTGATATAAGTTTTGAGCCACTTCATTATTATCATTGACCGCTAGACAAATTTCGTCGATATTTGGGAAGTGATGGTGTATATATTCTGGCAAGGATTGAATAATTTGTTTTCCATATCCGTGTCCTCTATAGTGAGCATCTACACTAAACGACCTAAAAAACACCGCGTTCTCATTTAACGAATAAGGCGTTACACCAGCACCTTCATGCAGTGTGAAAAAACCTATACATTGTCGCTCATCATTATATACGAGTACAGGATGTCGCTCCGAATCATATTGTGCAAGTTCAATGTTCACTTTCGGCGCTTTAGTAAATTGACGGTCTTCTGGCGTAATAGTAATTTGTTCAATATCTGAAATTAGTTCTGCACTGTATGGAATCATACTTATACCTGTTAATTGTTCATTGATCCAAGTCACAACAGCAGGTGCAATTTTATTATACTCTAATTTATGTATCCATCTTATATCCGTAATTTCTTGGTCAGTTTCAACTTTGGACCAATCTATCTGCGCTGTTGTGTAAAAACAATTCAGTTCAGTCTGCTCATTTTTTTGTGGATAAGCATCTCCAATTACCGTATCCATATAAATGAGCGACTTTTCCGGTACATTAACTTGAAGTTCCTCTTTCAACTCCCTCTGTAATGCTTGTTTATAAGTTTCCCCATCATCTATCTTGCCGCCCGGAAAATAATATTTTTCTCTATTTCTAGCTTGTACTAGTAGCAGTTCGTCATCTTCTTCAACAACTAAGCAAACACATTTAATCATAACTACGCACTCCAAACGTACTTCTTTTATTTTTATACGGAAATAATCGTACCATTTTCATACTAACTGCGCTTATGTTATCATATTTTATTATTCAAGAACATCTCATTTAGAGCTACATCATAGTATTGAACATAATAATCAACTTATAAAATGTTATAATATTAAACAATATATGAGTTTTCAAAATGGAGGATCCAATAAGAATGGCTAAAAAACCAAGAATTAATCGCATTTCTAACACAATCAATTTTGTAGGCATTGCAGTTGAAGGTTTCAACTGGTATGCCTATCAATCAAAAAACAAAAAGTTACTTTACGCTAGCATGGCAATTACAGGCACAGGCGCCATACTCGATTTATATACAGCATTAAAATCACCGCGTAAATTCGTTAAAGTTTTTTCAACTTTTACAGCAGCCAGTACATTATTCACGACTGTTAAACGTGTACAATCTATACGTAAAGAAGCATAATTTGTCATTTTCTATATTAAAATAGTAACACAATTCAACTGCCCACAGTAAAACATACTCTGTGGGCATTTTTCTATTCATAACAACATAAAAGTGCCTCTAATGTATTATATACTGAATACGTTAGAGGCACTTTTTAAATTAGTGAATATATTTATATGAACTTACTTGTGATGCAGGAATCGTTCTATAAGTTACAATTCCTGGTGACGCACTGTAATTCATTTCCGAAACAGTAATACTACCGTTAGAATTAACAGATTCTACAAATGCAACATGACCATAATAACCTTGATCAGATTGTAAAATAGATCCTACTGTTGCCTTATGGTCAACTGTGTAACCATCAGCTGCAGCACCAGTATCCCAACTATTAGCATTCCACCAATATGTACTAATACCTTTACCAATTTGTGCACGTTTGTTAAATACATGATATGTACATTGGCCCCAGTCATATAAATTAGAATGATTGAATATCGGCGTGTTATAGCCAGTAGAACCTGATGAGCCTGATCCACCAGTTGAAGCTGTTCCCGATACTTTCAACTTCTGTCCTGGATAAATATTAGTATTTGATAAACCATTTAAACTCATGATTTTTTGATAAGTCGTGCCATATCTTGCAGCGATTGCTGATAAAGAATCGCCTGATTTTACTGTATATGTCGTTGTACTACCACTGCTCGTCCCACCTGATGAACTTGAACCACCAGTTGAAGCTGTTCCCGATACTTTCAACTTCTGCCCCGGGTAAATATTAGTGTTTGATAGGTTATTTAAACTCATGATTTTTTGGTAAGTCGTACCGTGTTTAGCAGCTATACCTGATAACGTATCTCCTGATTTCACAGTATATGTTGACCCTGATGATGTATTCGTTGATGTACTTGTTGAACCAGAAACTTTCAATGTTTGATTAGGAAAAATAACGTTAGACGTCAAATTATTCAACGATTTCAACTTTGAAATTGAAATATCGTATTTATTCGCTATTGACCACAGGGAATCCCCACTCTTAACTTTATAAGTTGTTGCAGCATCAGCATTTGCTGAAGTTACAGCCGCTATCGCGCTTGTCCCTATTACAGTTGCAATTATTTTTTTACGCAATTATGTAAACCTCCCAATATTTCTTTTTACATTTTATCATTCATTGCTCACTATATTATTATACAACTTAAAATTGCGCGTGAGTATATTATTTGTATGACATTCATATTACAAACAAGCACTACTCGTAATATAAACGCCTTCATGATTCCCCATTCATTTAATACTATTCAAATGTTTGAATCCGAATATCATCTATGCCAAAGTAATCACTTAGTAATGTTTGATAATTGTTTTGTGTTACTGGAATTTTTTGAACTTCCCCATTCTTTGCTATCGTTAAATGTGCATTAGATAATGTAACTCTTCCGTATGTTTTGGCTTTACTAACCAATAATTTTTGAACAAAAATAGAATCTGAATGATGTTGATTAAATTCAATTCCCGCTGCAAAATCTCTGAGTGTTTTAGAGGTATCAATTGCTCTATATTGTGTTTCCCAATCATCTTTTTTATACTTTTGCATTTCAATTGTATATGTATCAATATGTTTAACTCGAAACTTACCGTTTACATCTATTACTTCATTTTGATTTGTAATAAGTGGCATCGCTTTCTTAGGAACATCCGTATAACCAACATCGACAAGATATTTATGGTGATTCAAACTTACAATCAAAGCCATATGAGAGCCTTCCATTGCCCACTCTTTACCTGTATTAATTGTTGCAGAAATCATATAAACGTCAAAACCTTTTTCCTTTAAAAAGCTGTGAAACAATCTATTTTGTTCATAACAAAAACCACCTCTATGCTCTTGAATGATTTTATGAAGCATAGTTTCATCATCTAGTGCGATGAGTTGCTTATTTTGAACATTAATATTTTCAAACGGCACATGTAGTACATATTGGTGAATATAATGGTTCAACGTTTCTAAATCTACTTTATTGTAATAATCAGAATTAATATTTAAGTACGCTTCCAATCGTTTAAAGTTTGTCATTTACTGATACTCCTTTTAACACGATATTCTATTACTTGTACCATACTATTTTAGCTGATTTAATCCGCTTCAGACAAACAGACTGTTTTGACGAGCATGGCATATTATTTATGTCCAGTCCTTAAAATATTGTTGTCTCATAAATACCCTACATTCATATTCTGCTTTCATATAATAGATGTTATGATGATTTGTATAAATCATTTTAATATTGACATGAAGGAAATATACCGATACTGTGTATATTCAATATCATTTTTTAATTTACTTAGCATATATGGTGTATTTTTTTGAAAATGTGCTTTATGAATGCCTCAACAGCCCTATCTCGCACTGTTATTTTAAATTTATAACCGTTTTATATTCCTATGCAGGTTACATTAAAAAATGTATTAAATATTTTTTAGCGAACAAAACATTTGATTATTTTAAATTTTCAGAGTATTCATACAATATAGACTTATTAATGGGGGTAATTTTTTGACTAAAGAAACAGAACATACAGAAGATAAAAAAGATTTGCGTATACGCAGCAAAGTCATTAGTGAAGGTGTAAGTCGTACACCTAACCGTTCCTATCTACGTGCACTTGGCTTTGAAGATGAAGATTTCAAAAAACCGATGATTGGTGTAGCAAGTACATGGAGTGAAGTAACACCATGTAACATGCACATTGATGGTTTAGCGCGTGCATCTAAACAAGGTATTAGTGAAGCTGGGGCCTCACCGCTTATTTTCAACACCATTACTGTCTCTGACGGTATTTCCATGGGTACAGATGGCATGCGTTTTTCACTACCGAGTCGTGAAGTTATTGCTGATTCAATCGAAACTGTAGTAAGTGCAGAGAATTTAGATGGCGTTGTGGCAATTGGCGGCTGTGATAAGAATATGCCTGGTTGTATGATTGGTATTGCACGTCTTAACTTGCCTGCTGTTTTCGTATTTGGTGGCACGATTATGCCTGGTAAATTAGATGGTAAAGATTTAGATGCCGTTTCAGCATTTGAAGGCGTAGGTCAGTACAATAACGGAGAAATCGAAAAAGAAGCATTACATAAAGTAGAATGTGCAGCATGTCCTGGCGCAGGCGCTTGTGGTGGTATGTTTACTGCAAACACTATGTCTTCAGCTATAGAAGCAATGGGCATGAGTTTACCTGGAAGTGCCTCTCATCCAGCTGTATCGACAAACAAAATGAAAGATAGTAGAGCTGCCGGAAAAGCAGTTTATAACTTATTAGAACAAGATATTTATCCTAAAGACATCATGACGAAAGAAGCCTTTGAAAATGCAATCACAGTCGTTATGGCATTAGGTGGTTCTACAAATGCTATTTTACATCTATTAGCTATTGCACATACGATTGAAGTGGATCTGACACTTGATGATTTTGAAAAAATTCGTAAACGTGTGCCACACATTGCTGACTTAAGACCAAGTGGTAAATACGTTATGGCACATCTTGATGAAGCAGGTGGTATTCCTGGAGTAATGAAATTACTTTATGACAACGGCTTAATCCATGGCGATTGCCTAACAGTAACTGGTAAAACTGTTGCTGAAAACTTAGAAAATGAACCTGGCTTAACTGATAATAAAGAAATTATTAATTTTGATAAACCTAAACATGCGACTGGTCCACTTGTTATCTTAAAAGGGAACCTTGCACCAGAAGGCGCAGTTGCTAAAATTTCAGGATTAAGTGTAACTTATATTAAAGGACCAGCACGTGTATTCGATTCTGAATCTAAAGCAACAAAAGCGATTCTTAATGACGATATTAAACCTGGTGACGTCGTAGTTATCCGTTATGCTGGTCCTAAAGGCGCACCTGGCATGCCTGAAATGTTATCCGCATCATCTATTTTAGTAGGTAAAGGATTAGGCGAATCTGTTGCTTTAGTCACAGATGGCCGCTTCTCAGGTGGTTCACATGGTCTCGTAATCGGACACGCTGCACCCGAATCAATGGTAGGTGGACCAATGGCCTTATTAGAAGAAAACGACACTGTTACAATCGATGCTGAAAATCTTGAAATAAGCTTTGATGTATCAGATGAAGAACTTGAACGTCGTAGTCAACAATGGCAAGCGCCACCATCAAAAGCTACTCGAGGTACACTTGCAAAATATGCTAAACTCGTGTCTTCTGCTTCTAAAGGTGCTATCACAGACTAATATATTAAAACATTTCTACCCACTTTAACTAAAGCATTATCATAATGAACATTTATTCTGTTCTTTATGGTAATGCTTTTTTATTTTTGAATATTTTAAAAAAAGAATCGTGAAAATCACTTTTGCATGCGTTGTGTTTTATTTTTCGAATCATTCGCACTTACGAATGATTTGTTACTATATAAGAAATTTTAAACAAAATTAAGCACAATTATATTAAAGTGAAGATAATAAAACGAAGCGAGGTGAATTATATGAGCTTTATCATTGATATCATCAAAGAAATCATCGGTTTATTCACTGGAAAATAATTTCTGAAATTGTTTTAAGAGGCTGAGACATAAGCTTCTCAGATAACTAAAAAAATGGTGGTTTCTACGTGAAATAAAGTAGAAACCACCATTTTTATGTTCTTATCCATTTTAATAGCTCGATGAGCTACTATTTTCCTTATATTTATTGCCATTAATGCTAGCCCTACTTCTCGTTTAACTTTAGGTAACCCACGAAGTGACATTCGTTTGAAACCCAAAATAGCCTTCAAGAAACCAAAAACTGGTTCTACATCAATTTTTCTTTGACTGTAGATTTTTTGTGTTTTTGGTTCTGAAAGCTTTTTATTGATTTGAAATTTAAAATATTCCCAATTATAATTCTTCATTACTTTTTTATTAGATAGTGAGTTATTTTTAATACATTGATTTCTTAATAAACACCCGTTACAACTATCACTTTCATACAGTTTAAAATCTCTTCTAAAACCATATTTATCTTTTCTATAAGCATACCTTATAAAAGGTAATCTACGATTATTTGGACAAATAAGTTCATCGTTAATCTCATCATATGCCCAGTTTTGTGTATTAAATTTATCATTTTTATATTTCTTTTTTTGTTCTTTGATAAACATTCCATATGTAATTAAAGGTGTTTTACCAAAATCATCTAGAATAGATAAATAGTTTGGTTCACTTCCATAGCCTGCATCAGCGACGATATATTCAGGAATGTCACCATAATAATTTTTAATGTGCTCTAAAAAAGGTATAAGCGTTCTTGTATCCGTAGGATTTTGATAAACATTGAAAGATAAAATGAATTGATGATTTGTCGCAATTTGTAAATTATAACCAGCTTTTAATTGTCCGTTTCTCATATGATCGTCTTTCATTCTCATAAACGTGGCATCATTATCAGTCTTTGAATAACTGTTTCTGTCACCAAAAGTCCTTAGTTGAACTTGGTATTTACTTTTATGTTCAATTATTTCGTTAAGTTCTTTCTTATATTTTTTCAAGTTACTCTTTTTTAAGCCTAGTGACTTTCTATTTTCAATATTACTATCAGTTTTAATTGTTTTTGATAAATCTTCGATTTTATTTTCTAATTCTGTACAAACTTCTTTTAAATCTTGATTGCTCATTTCTTCATTCATCTCTAATTTGAGCTCAGGTAAAATCTCAGTTTGTATGAGTTCTTCATAAAGTGATTTCGACTTATCAATCACATTTTGATTATAGCGTTCAGTATTTTTTCTCCATACAAATGTATACTTATTGGCATTAGCTTCAATTTTAGTACCATCAATAAATATGGACTCATTATCAATGAGTTTTTGTTCTATAAGTTGGGTTCTAAAGTTAACAAATAGGGACTTTAATAATTTATCCATGATTGGATTTACTCTAAAACGATTGATTGTTCTATATGATGGCTTTTGATTTTGAGATAACCACATCATACGAATACTATCTGAAAGTGCAGCTTCAATTCTTCGTCCAGAAAATATAGATTGTGTATAAGCATAAAGAATTACTTTCAACATCATTTTAGGGTGATAAGATGATGCACCATTTAAGTGATTGAATTCGTAGAATTCTGTTTCTGGAATTGTTTCAACAATTTGATTAACTGCATGTGCGATATCATTGTTAGGAATCAAAATTTCAGTTTCCATTGGCAGTGTTAACTGAGTCATATTATAATTTTTATACATAAGACACCTCATTCTAAAGTTATGTTAGAGTAACTTTATTATACGAAAGTGACTTATTTTTTTGTATTAATTTATATAATTGTACCGATTTTGTAAAGAGCTGACGCCTAGGGGAATAGTATGAGTGAGAGACTACAGGCTCGAACCATACCCCAGGCAAGCATGCGCTTTCAAAATCGGAAGATTTTAACGTAGAAAAGCAGCAATCTATTAGTTTCTAATGGATTGCTGCTTTTAATTTGAGAATGGGATATTTATGTCCCAGGCTCTTATTGGTAGTGTTAACTGAGTTATATTAAATTTTTATACATAAAACACCTCATTTTAAAGTTATGTTGGTGCATCTTTAAAACGAGGTGTCTTATTTTTGTATGAATATATATAATTGTCCATTTTTGTATAGCGCTGACGTCTATCGGAATAGTATGGGATTGGGTGAGAAATCTAATATTCTAATAAGATTTCATCGTACGAACTTAGCCCGTCAAAGAGGACTTGAAAATAGAATACAAGAGCTAAAGCTCTTGCATAAGAACTACTTGTCTTCATAAATGCAGTAGTAGTTCTTTAAAACCTTTATATGAATTGCACTACAAAGATCAAAATAATTACTATAGGTAAAATAAATTTAATTAAGTAATACCAAGGTATAAATAATCTAAGTTTATCTTTGCCAAAATGTGCTTTCAAATCATTTTTATCTAATAATTGACCAACAACTAGTGTTGTTCCTAATGCTCCCAATGGCATTAATATATTCGAAACTAAAAAGTCCATATTATCAAAGATAGTACCTGCTGCAAATTGTATATGACCTAAACTCCCAAAAGATAGTGTTGCGGGGATACTGATTACGAACACTAATATACTTACATAAAATGCAACTGGCTTACGTTTTGAATTATCATTTTTTGTGAAGTTCGAAACGTTCAATTCTAATAGTGAAATAGAAGAAGTAAGTGCTGCAAATAAAAATAAGATTAAAAAGATTAGGTAAAATCCTTGGCCAAATGCCATTTGATCAAATACTTTTGGTAATACTTTAAATAGTAACCCAGGCCCTTCTGTTGGGCTGTAGCCAAATGCTGAAATCGCAGGAAATATAGCTAAACCTGCCAAAATTGAAACCAGTATATTCATCGCTACAATAGAAATTGCTGAAGTCTTAATAGTCATCTCTTTTGACGCATAGCTCGCGTACGTAATCATGCCTGTTGTCCCTAATGATAATGTGAAGAAGGATTGCCCAAGTGCAAATAAGACACCCTCCATAGAAACTTCTTCTAGGCGTGGTTGCAAAATGTATTTTAGTCCTTCAAATGATCCTTCAAGCGTTAAAGATTTAATAACAATAACAATTAAAAAGATAAACAATAGTGGCATCATAAATTTAGAGGCTTTTTCTAAACCTTTTTCAACACCCATCATCACAATAAACATCGTTAACAATATAAAGATGCCTTGCCCAGTAATCGTTAAGAAAGGATTACTAATAATAGATTCAAACTGTATACTTCCTAATTGACCACCATTAAGGGTTAATATTTGAAGTGCAACGTTAAATATATAAATGATAATCCAACCACCTATCACACTATAAAAGCCAAATAGTATGAATACAGCTAAATTACCGTTCCATCCAATAACGTTCAACCATTTTTTCTTTGTTAACTTTTCATAAATTACAGTTGTATAAGTCTTCCCCAACTTACCAACAGTAAATTCCATCATTAATAGAGGTAGTCCGACAACTATCGTAAATATTAAAAACATTAATAAAAATGCGCCTCCGCCATACATACCAGCCATATATGGAAATTTCCACATTGCTCCTAGCCCTATAGCAGATCCTGCACTTGCTAAAATGAAGCCCGTCGACGACTTCCATTGTGATTGTTTACTCATAATTTTACATCCTTTGTGTTTTACAAAACTTCATTGCGTTAAAGCGTTTTAGTAACATAGCAATTACTATAACATTTTTCAGTGATTGTCTCAATATAAATTTCCTTTGTTGGTGCGCACTATGTATCTTAAGATAAAACATGAGAGCCTTCTGTTACATTGAACATTTTATGACGTTTATAAAACACAATACTTTTAATATTGAAAATTGTCTGACATCTTATTGAATTAACAAGAAATATATGTTAAAGTTGCTTATGTTTTGTGCAAGTAAATTTCCTTTAAATCGAGGTATTAGAAATGAACAGACTCATCTTAATTTCTGGTCTAATGTTATTCTCATTTTTCTTTGGAGCCGGAAATTTAATATTTCCACCTATGTTAGGTTATACAGCTCAAGAAAATATGTGGGTTTCTATGACTGGATTCGCTATAACAGGCATCTTATTGCCTTATCTTACAGTAATCGTCGTAGCTTATATGAATGGCGGCGTTGAAAGTATCGGTAACAAAGTCCACCCTATTTTTGGGACAATCTTTGCTATCTTTATTTATTTATCTATCGGCGCATTATATGGCATCCCACGTGCTGCAAATGTTGCGTACGAAATTGGAACAAATCATGTTTTACCAGTACATAATCATGTTACATTAATCGTATTTTCACTAATATTTTTCCTGATTGTTTATTTTATCGCATTATATCCAAATCGTATTATAGATAATTTAGGTAAATACCTTACACCCATTTTAATATTTATTATAGCTATTTTATGTATTCTAGTAATCATAAATCCAGAAGGTTCAATTGGCCAACCAAGTGGTGATTATGCACAAACTCCACTCGTATCAGGTATTTTAGAGGGGTATTTCACGATGGACCTTGTGGCTGCGCTAGCCTTTTCTGTTGTGATTGTGCAAAGCTTCAAAATGAACGGCATCACCGATCAAAAAACACTCGTTAAAAACGTAATTAAAGCTGGTTTGATCTCTGCTATTTTACTATTAGTCATCTATTTTGCACTGGCTTATGTAGGTGCTACAACAACTCAAGCTGGCTTTAAAGACGGCACAGGAATTTTAACTTTTAATTCGTTACGTGTATTTGGCTCATTTGGCAACCTATTATTTGGCATCATCGTTATATTAGCTTGCTTAACTACTTGTGTTGGATTAGTAAATGCATGTGCGGCCTTTGCGATGAAAAAATTACCGAAAATATCATATAAAATTTTCGTGCTTATCTTTTCATTATTAGGTTTTTTAGTTTCAACATTAGGTTTAGAACTGATATTAGAAATTGCAGTACCCTTGTTAACATTTATATATCCAACGTCGATTGTATTGGTACTCATTTCATTAGTAAGTATTTTTATTCCATTTGAAATGAAATTTGCGTTTATCATTCCTACTATCGTGACTTTAATTATTTCAGTGTTACAGATACTCAATGATTTCAAATTATTCCAACCACTGAATGCGTTATATCAAGTGTTACCACTCTCTGATATTCAATTAAGTTGGCTCATACCATTTATAGTCTTACTTATCGTTGGATTAATAATAGATTTTTGCTTAAAAAATAAACCAGCAAAATCGTTATAAATTCATTGTGTTTCTATACAAGCGAGCTGGAGATAATATTGGTTTCCCTGTCATAGCCTTTTCTTATTTTGCTTTATGATGGTTTGTCATAATTAGCTTTGCTAAAATGGATATTATGCAAAGAAATTTATTTTAGTTATATTTTTAAAAGGGGATGGGATGTTACATGGATAATTTCAATGAATTTTTACAAACTATAGATAATGATAAACACAAAAAAACAATGACTGAGATTTTCAATTGGATTTCAGAAACCTTTCCTAATCTTGAGACAACCATAAAATGGAACCAGCCTATGTTCACAGATCACGGTACTTTTATTCTCTCTTTTAGTAAAGCAAAACAACACTTTTCAATTGCACCTGAAGCGAAAGGCATGACTGAATTTAGTGAACGTATTGATGCCGCTGGTTACTCACAAACGAACAATCTATTTCGAATAAAATGGACTCAAGAGGTCGATTACAGATTATTAAAAGATATAATTCAATTCAACATTGATGATAAAGCCGATTGTTCAACATTTTGGAGAACTTAACATTTATTTCATAGTCAAAGATATAAAATAATGGTTTCTACTATATTTCAGTAGAAACCATTATTTTAATTATCTGGAAAGCTTATATCTCAAATATTTCTCATGCTTAAAAGTTAATAATCTTCGAAAAATGCAATCACATCTTGTTCTACTTCTATATGGCCTTCACCATAAGTCATTAAATGTTTGCATGGCGTATAACCTTTCACTTCTTTTTGTTCATGCGTAATATGATCATAGATATAGTGCGCACTCGTTTCATAAGCATCATCGTCTTGTTCACCATATTTGATAGTAATGGGAGCAGTGATTCGATCTAATTTTGACATCACATCTTCAACTACGATTTGAAACTGATTAAGTCCTGCTCCATAACGCTCAATATTTTTAATTTGTTGTGCTACCTCCGATTGTTCTAAACCAACCAACTCTCCCATACGTTGACCATAATAGGTCAATCTACCTGAGAGACCAGCATCACTTTTTCGATATGGTGTAGACATAATAGCTATCGCATCTATAGGTTGATGCTCTGCCAATTTGAGTGATAATATACCACCTAATGATATACCACAGACACCAATACTTGAATAACCTTTATCCTGTAAAAATTGATAACCCTCTAATACATCTTGCCACCAATCTTCAATATCATAGGTCATCAACGTGTCTAACATTAAACCATGACCTTTGTATGCAGGAACATAACATGTAAAACCCGCTTTATGTAATTTAGTCGCTAGTAATTTTACATCTCTCACCGTACCCGTGAATGAATGTAATAATAATATAGCCCGTTCCGCTTCATTATTTTCCAAAAATATTGGGTTTGGCGCCTTAACATTTATCATCTTTGTCACTCCAAAATTTAGTTTCATCATTTATTGTAATTCAAATTCATAATGCGTACAAAGCATATAAACTATTACTTTTTTAAAATAAATACCCCTTTCAAAATCCAACACATTTTCGTGTTACTTTTGAAGGGGGTATTTTAATGAATTATTAACATTTATAACTTCTCTTAGTTTTTAGTTATTGGTTCATGTTAAAGAATTGTAATTCATATATTGATTTTTCATCATACGCATTAAAAGTATCAATTTTACCATTTAAATGTATTTCTTGTGTTTTTCTACTTACATTATGCTGGTAAGCTATTCTCACATTTAAATCAGATTCATAACCGTTATTCTTAATTGTACTTTCAATTTCCGAATAAACATCTTTATTAATCGGTAACAAATAACCTTCTTTACTAGGTAAAATATTAACATATTTTGTTTGCAAGATGTCTTGATTACCAAGATAGATTTCGATTTTTATATTTTTAGCAGCACCGCCACCTAAGTTATATAATTTCAAAAAATCTTGGTCTTCATCACTATCAATAGCAGTATTTCTTAAGTTTAATTCATCATGGTCTCTAGTAATCAGTATTTGATTAAAACCGAGCGCCGGTAAAAAACTGATTTTCATTTGGTACAGTTGCACACTGACTGATATAAAGTAAAACAGTGCCATTATAAATGTACCAAGTGAGCCAATCGCCGAAATAATATTTATCATAATTGTAAACCTCCATTGTTTTATTTAAGAGGCAGGATTTGAATTGTAACATATTTTACACTCAAAAAAAATAACGAGCCACCAAAAGGCAGCTCGTAACTAAGAAGAAGTCTGTTAACATGCCCAAGGGCACGTTACAGACCTGCCTCTATTTATCATGCCCGTGGGCACGAACAATTATTGTACAATGAACTTTTACTTTTTACAATCCAACATATATTTTTAATTTTATAAATGTTTTATAGCATTTACAATTGTATGCTAATATTATATTTATAAAATATGATTTAATATCAATAGGAGTTGTCGTATGTATAGTTCTAATCAAAGAGTCACCTCATTTTTAAAAATCACCACATTTTCTACTCTATGTTTTTTTACTTTTTGCTTTTTTCTAACTTTATCCCCTAAAGCAATTTATGCCGATGATTTATACACGTCAATGACTGAACTTATGGAGGACACTGAAGAAGGTAGCGACTGGGAGCTCAACTATAACAACAACCAAAGCAACGCGCTTATTGCAGCAATACATGGCGGTAATATCGAACCTGGAACTACTGAAGTAGCAAAACTAGCTGCTACCAAAGGGGCTTATAATTACTATAGCTTCCAAGGCATTCGTTCCACGAACAACGCAAATTTACATGTGACTTCAGTTAACTTTGATGAACCTATAATAGAAGATATGCAACAACAAGTATCAAATTCCGTCATGATTCATGGTGCAAATGGCGAAGCGCCTATCGTTTATATTGGTGGCAAAGATGATGCTTTAAAAGCGTCTATTGAAGAACAATTAGAGCTTAAAGAATTTGATGTACAAACATCACCTAGTCATTTAGAAGGTGAAGCTGATGAAAATATTGCCAATAAAAATAATCAAGGTGCAGGTGTACAGTTAGAATTAACGACTGGACTACGACAATCCTTCTTTAACAACCAAGATCTAACCATGAATTCTAGGCAAGATCAAAGTAATTGGAGCTTTGCAATGTATGACTTTGCTCAAGCAATACAAACAGCAATACATGAACATGAATAAATTCACATATGCTAAGAATATACATTACAACTAAATTTTTGTAATATTCTCACAAATAACAAATTATTTTTCATCATTTTTGACGATTAACAATGTTATTTATTAGAGTATAGTATATACTGACATTATTTATAGAAAATGAGGTTAATAATATGGATGATTTAAAAATAAACAAAAGATTAATTATGACCCCTGGCCCCGTAAGTGTAGACCCTCGTGTCTCTCAAGCAATGTCTAATTCAATTTTAGGGCAATTTGATTATGATTTTGTAGACATAATGAATAAAACGATGGAACTCATTAGAAGATCTTTTTTAACAGACAATCAATGGTCATTTCCTATCGATGGAACAAGCCGTGCAGGTTTAGAAGCCATTATCGCTAGTATCGTCAAACCTGGTGATACCGTACTCGTCCCAATTATTGGTAGGTTTGGCTACTTATTCACTGAACTTGTCACTCGTGCAGGCGGCGTCGTACATAATATTCAAAAACCGATGGGTGAAGTTTTTGATCAAGCAGAAATTATAGACGCTTTAGATACCGTCAAACCGAAAGTACTTGCAATTGTACACGGTGAAACTTCTACTGGTCGCTTACAACCGATTGATCAACTAGGTCGTGCTTGTAAAGAACGTGGTATTTATTCAGTAGTTGATGCAGTAGCTACATATCAAGGTATGGTCATTCCGGTAGATGAGTGGGAACTAGATGCCGTCATCGGTGGTGCACAAAAATGTTTATCTATACCTTCAGGCATTACACCTATCACATTTAACGACAGATTTAGTGAAGAAATCAATAAACGTAAACGCGTAGAACTTGGTATCCGTTCAAATGAAAGTACAGAACAAGATTATTTTATACGCAGTAATTATCTCGATTTAACACAATTACAAGATTATTGGAGTCCTAAGCGATTAAACCATCACACAGAATCAACAACGTCAATTTACGCGCTATATACTGGTCTAAAAATAGCATTGACTGAAGGCATTGAAGCCCGTGCTGAACGTCATGCATATCACCAAGAAGGCTTGAAACAAGCATTGAAAGCTTTAGGTTTAGAAATATTTGGTGATGAGACAAATGAAATGAAAATGGTCATCTGTGTTAACATTCCAAATGGTGCAGATGACAGTAAATTTAGAGAAGGCTTACTAAAAAATTATGGCATTGAAATTGCAGGGTCCTTCGGTGAACTACATGGTAAAATTTGGAGAATCGGTATCATGGGTTATGCTATTGAAAAACAAAACATCTTAACATTCTTATCTATATTTTCACTTTACCTAGCACATCAAGGCGTACAAAATTTAAATCCAGAAAAAGCTATTGATACACTATTAGCTTATTACGCATAAAGAAAACCAAAAGGAGAGACTTAGATATTAATCAATGTCTAAGTCTCTCCTTTTATTATGCAGTAATTAACTACTTAAATGAATCAAGATGACAGCAGAAAATAGTGTTATATAAATATCACATCAATAATACTTATTAGTGATCTTCTACAACTTTATTTTTAGCAGCTGGATAACCAAAAATAAAGAATAACACTGACATCACAATCAAGGCAATAATACCTGAATCCCAACTTTCCGTAGCATCATGAAGATAACCAATCAAGAATGGTCCAACAGCAGCAATTAAATAGCCAACAGATTGACCAAAACCAGATAATGAAATACTACCATCACTTGTACGCGCTCGAATTGAGAAGAAAGTCATACATAAACTGAAACAAGCACCCATCGCTAATCCTGCAATGATAATACCAATAATCAGTAGCACTAATGATTGTGTAAAGAATAGGCTAAATCCTACCAAGAACAACGCCGTAATAATCACGACTAATATGCGTTGGTCTTTCAATTTAGATGCGATGATTGGAAATGTAAAGGTCATTGGCACTTGTGAAAATTGATTGAGCATTAACAAATATCCTGCCGTAGAAGGATCTAATCCTCTATCTACAAGAATTGATGGCACCCAAGCCACTACGGTATAAAATACCATCGATTGGAAGCCCATCGTCAAGGCAACCATCCACGCCAGTTTAGATTTCGTGATAGCTACTTTTTTGGGTCTATCTTGTTGATTCGTTATCGCCGTTGCCTTCTCTAACTGCACACCTTTTCGTGCTTTAGGTATCCACAGTATGATTGCAATAATCGCAAAAAGAATCCAAAATGATAATGACAATCTAAAACCTAATGGTGTTATTTCTGACAGCGGAAAGCTTAAACCACCACCTAAGCCAGCGGTAAAATTCATTGTTCCACTATAAATACCAGTAGCTAGACCAATTTGCATCGGGAAATACCATTTAACATAACTTGGTAACACCACGTTGCCGAATGCAATAGCAATTCCAAGAATGACCGTGCCAATTAAGAACAAAGTGAAATCTCCTGCAATACGTAAATATAGTGCAACAATGAGTAGCATCGTAGAATACAATATTGTACGAGACATGGTTAATCGAGCTGTTACTTTTGAAACGAATGGCGAAACAATTGCAAAAATAATCAGCGGTATCGTAGTCAAGATGCCTGCAACACTGTTATTAATTTCCATAACTTGTTTAATTTCATCAACTACAGGACCGACCGACGTTAATGGCGCACGTAATGTAGAAGCAATAAATACAATCGCAAGTATTACGCCCCAATTATTATTAACTTTATTGATGCGGTATGGGTCAGTCATCTTATACCACCTTTCTTAAATCTCTTTTTTATAATTATATAATGATGAAGCGGGACAGTAATCTAACATTTCAATTTAGATTACCATTCCCGCCCCACAAAACAACTTGCTGATTAAAAAATTATAATAAAAATACAATGAACAATCAGTGTTTTATAATGTTTATTATGCACTTCAATCAAAGCAGTATCACTTTGTTCATATTACTTTTTACGATTAATTTACCGCTTCTATTGATGGTTCAAGTAAAATGCGAGTGCCAGCTTTACCTGCTAAAGCGTCTATCGCATCATCTAATGAACAAATAATGGCCTCTTTACCCATTTCAGCAAACTGAATTGCTGCTTCTATCTTAGGTAACATACTGCCTGCTGGGAATTGTCCTTCAGCAACATATTGCTTCGCTTGTTCAACAGAAATCGTTTTTAGTTTTTCTTCGTTTGGTTTTCCAAAGTTAACACATACGTTTGAAACGTCAGTTAACATCACAAATGCATCTGCATCAACTTGTTCTGCTAATTTTAAACCTGAACGGTCTTTATCAATTACTGCTTCTACACCTTGAATATTACCATTGTCATCTTTATAGACCGGAATACCGCCACCACCTGAAGAAATAACGACTGCTTGGTCAATAAGTAACTTGATTTGGTCCACACCATGAATAACTAATGGTTCCGGTGAAGGAACGACGCGACGATATCCTCTACCTGCGTCTTCTACCGTTACGAAACCATGCGTTTCTTCTAAACGTTGTGCTTCTATTTCATCAAAGAATACACCAATAGGTTTAGTTGGATTATTAAATGCAGGATCATCTTTATCTACTTCTACCATTGTCAATAACGTTACTACATTATTGTCGATATTTAAAGATTTCAAATGATTTTTTAATGATTCTTCCATCATATATCCTATAAAGCCTTGTGATTCCGCATTACAAGCATTAATTGGTAAAGGCTCGACAGTGTCTTTAGCCGCTTCATTTTGTGCAATAATATTCCCTACTTGAGGCCCATTACCATGCGTAACTACAATATTGTGTCCTTGTGCTTTTAATTCAGCCATTTTTCGTGTAGCTGAATACACATTATTATATTGATTTTCGTATGACGCTGCTTGATTTGGTTGAAGAATTGCATTCCCACCTAAAGCTAATACTACACGTTTACTCATACGCTCCACTCCTTAAAGTTGTTGCTATAAATATCCCATACAATGTATCTTTCCCAGATGATGATCCCACTTCTAACAGTTGGTTCATGTGGTACACCGTTGGTTGTTGTTGCAACACTAATATTTTCGAACTAAACAATTTCTTTAACGCACTATCCAAAAAGGCTGTAGCAACTATTGTTGTTAACTGTTCTTGAATAAGCTCCTGTATAACCTCAAAATTCCCATCAAATATAAAAGGATTTATGAAATGTACAAATAGCATACCTGTTAAGATATCATCACCTGAAGGAGTTAAACCTTGTCCTCTTCCTATCAAATAACGTAATGAAGATTCAACTGCCTTATCATCTTCTTGTTTCAATGTCTCCATGATGGACTGCATTTTCAAATAAGAAAAATCTCCATTGTTATACTCTGAAAAGTCATATGTTGTGATATTTTCATGCAACTTTGACCATAATAATGGATTTGAATTCACCTCAACGCTACTCGCATGTAACGCTTGATCACGCCAAACCAATTGACAATTATCGCTAATAAACATTGCATTTGCAGTTACTTTTATAGGTTGCTTCACAGCGATGTTTTCTAACAGTTGTTTTTTAGTTTGATGGTCTACAGTAACGCCAAATGGAAACGTACCATTTTCGTCACTACCTATAAAAATAAGTTTTTGATCACCATTGACAATGTTGAAGCCTTTTTCAAAAATACTATGCACATAAAAACCTTGTTGTTGTTCAAGTATTTCCTGGGCAATTGGCCCTATTGAACGCACATGAAAAATCACGCTTTAAAGCCTAATTTTTCTGCAAATGCCGTAATTGCTTTTTCAAAACATTCGATTGGCGGGTGTACTGTTCCAGCGCCAATTTGACCGTAACCCGCAATTTTATGTGCAATACCTGTATTAATTACGGGTGTGATTCCTGTTTCTACTACTTTACGCGCATCTATACCTAAACATGCACCTCTAAAGTTCCATGTAGGGATTGCAAAGTTAGGGTTTTCACCGATACAAATTTCAGTCATTTCATTACTGATTTCTAGAGCATCATCAAATCCACCTGTACCAATGAATCTTGTTACTGCAGGTGCAGCAATCATTGCCATACCACCTACACCGATTGTTTCAGTAATTGCAGAGTCACCAATATCCGTATTAGCATCGTCTGCAGAATAACCTGTGAAGTATAAACCTTGAGGCGTATTTACCGGTGCAGTAAACCATTCGTCGCCCATACCAGCGATGCGCACACCAAAGTTTTCTCCATTACGACATAATGCAGTAACAACTGTACCGTGTTCTATTGTACGTGCAGCATCCATCATTGCTTTACCTGTAGCCATAGCAACATTAAGGAAGAACTGATCTGTATCAGCTAAGAATTGAAGCACTTCTGTACGTTTTTCTTGTTCTATATCATCTAATGCAGCGATAATTGGCGTTACCTCTTTTAGAAATGCTAATGAAGCGGCAATATTACGTTGGTGGAATTCATCACCCATCGCAATAGCTTTCGCAATTAACACATTGACGTTTAAGCCATCTTTCATTTGTTTTAAAGCTTTACTAAGTACAGGACCCAGGACATCTTTCATCCAGTGCAAGCGGTTCACTACTGTTTCGTTGTAAGCGCCAAAACGTAAGACTGCACCGATCCCCTCATTCATTTGACAGTATGCTTCATTACCAGTTTCTCTATTTTCTACAACTAAGACCGGCATATTTGCTGAGGTAATACCACCCATTGGTCCAACAGCTTTAACATGATGGCACGGAATAAATGTAATTTTTTCTTTTTCTAGTAATGCACGTGCATCTTCTTCATTGTTCGCCCATCCTTCAAACAAGATAGCACCTACACATGAACCTTGCATTGGATCTGTCATATTTTCATATTTAATCGGTGGTCCCGCATGTAACAGTACATGCTCTGTTAATTCAGGAATTTTTGATTTCGCTGGCACTACATCTACTAAAAACGGTGCTGCAGCAATCATTTTATCTATAACTGCTTGGTTTGCTTCATCTATTGTTTTGTAACCCATGTTATACCGTCTCTCCTTCGAAATTATTTAAATATTGGAGTACTTTCATTAGTTTTTCGTCTCCGCCAGCAATTGGACGCCAGTTAAACTGTACAACTTCTGCTCCACCATCTTGAATCGCTGATGTGAAACTTTGTAGTCCAATATTAATTACGCTAGGTGTCATATTGATTAAATTCATCACTTTCTCATCGACAGTTAAATCTACTTGCTCTACTTCAAAAGATTTTATTTCACGGTTTGGTTGCGTCACATTGCTACAAATAATGTTTAACGCTGTACGTACCATTTGGTCATTTGTTTCACATACTACAGCTCCAGCTGCTTCTAAAGTATTGATTTGTGCATGATAATCTTGATGATCATGCTCTGTTCCAACTACAGTTGCTAATACTGCTAAAGAGCGTCCCTCTTCTTTTACTTTTTGAAGAATATTCTTAATTGTTGGCGCTAATTCATTTGCCATATCATCATGACTACCATAACCAATGACATTATCTAACATAATGACTGCAGTTGATGGATCAGCTGATGATGTTTCTAACATTTCAATACGTTTTGATGGATCAATCATTGGGTGTGGTCTACCTTGAGTATAGATATCATCACCTAGATCAATGATTTCATGATTCCCACCTTTGTATGAGTAACCTTCTGGCGTTGCATCTGTTGAATCATCACCTAATGTATCTTTAACTAACATTGCTGCTTCGGATGCTAAAGTACCTCCAGAGTAATAACCCTTGATACCGTTTTGTTGTGCATTTAAAGTCACCGAAATATTCTCTTTCACATGTGGTTTGAATTGTGGCGTTTCATCATTTGAAAGTTGCACAGAAATACGAGCTGCCTCTTCTAATGTGTACGCATGATAAATATTTTCTTCAGTATACGTAGGTTTTGAACCTAAGAATAAAGTAACGACTGGTTTATCAATGTTACGTAATAGATTCAACACTTTTTCTTCTACTTCTTTAGCTGGCGGCTTAGAAATAACAGTAATCACTTTAACTTTTGGATCTGAATTTAAAGCTTTTATGCTATCTAACATTGTAATTGCACCAACTTCAGTTGATAAATCACGTCCGCCTGTACCTAATGCATTCGTTACACCTTTACCCTCTCTATCGATAATCGTTGTAACTTCTTGAATACCTGTACCTGATGCACCTACGACGCCGATATCACCTTGGTTAACTGTATTAGTAAACGCGAGTGGTAAACCATGAATAATCCCCGTACCACAGTCTGGTCCCATAACGAGTAATCCTTTATCATGAGCAAGTTTTTTCAGACGTACTTCATCTTCTTTAGCAACATTGTCACTGAACATAAAGACATTTAAATTGTGGTTCAAAGCATTTTCTACTTCCATAGCTGCATATTGTCCAGGAATAGAAATTAACGCAAGATTAGGATTATTAGCTAATTCTAACGCGCGCTTCCAGTTTGAAGCTTCATCTTGTTTTTGTGATTTATCGTCACTTTCATTTTTACCTTTTAATTCTGCTTCTACTTCTTGATCAACTTCTTCAACCTTATCTTTATCATCAGTATCCACAACGATGACAATGTCGTTTGGTTTCGCTTCTTCTAACTCAGGTGTTCCTAATCCAGATGATTTAAATATATCTTTATTAGCAGGTGTTCCCATCATAATAGATACTTTATTAACACCTTCAATAGCAGATAATTTATTTGATAGTAGCATTAATACAATTGAGTCTTGATACGTATTTTCTTTAATTATTGTGTATAACATCTTATGCCTCCATTATTATTCTGCGAATCTATTTTTTCCGTGGTAGCGATCATAATGCACATCATCCGAAACTAAGTATTCATAGATGTCATCAACAATTTCTATACCATCTTCATCATATTTCTCACTGCGCATACGGCCACGTTCACCAGGATAGAAAATTTCACCATATCCTTCTGCAGCAGGCTGTGCTTTAAGCTCATCTAACATAGTTGAAATACGCGTCTTAAATAGTTCTAAATCAGTGAAAAATTCCGGATTTATTACAATATGCAATTGGCCTAAATCTCGTCCTTTGGTTAAATCTTTATACATTGATGATACGTGTACACCATGAGGTACACCTAATAAACTACCGGATAGGATATCGACCATCATCATTAAGCCATAACCTTTAGGGCCAGCTACTGGAACGAGTGCATGTACATCTCTAGCGTCAGTAGTAGGCTCACCTTGTGCGTCAACTGCCCATGTATCTGGAATAGATAAATGTTTCGCTCTCGCATCAAGCACTTTCCCCCACGCTTGCACTGTTGTTGCCATATCAAATGTAATGATACGGTCGTCATTCGATGGCGCACTAAATGCAATCGGGTTAGTTCCAAAATAAGGTTCTGTACCACCAAACGGCACTACCATTGGATCTGATTGACACATACTAATACCAACCATATTCTCTTTTGCAGCCATTTCGACGAAATAACCAAGTGCCCCACTATGAGAAATGTGCTTCATACCAACAACTGCAACTCCACTCTCTTTAGCCATTGCAATAGCTTTTTCCATCGCTTGTTTCGCAGCTTGCTGACCAGGGCCATTGTCTCCTTCAAAGACTGCAGCTGAAGGTCCTGTTTGTTCAAATTGATAGTTTGGATTAGCTGTTATGCCACCTTTAGCAATACGTTCTGCATAATACTCAACTCTGACAGCACCATGAGAATGGATACCTCTGTGATCTGCAAACGTCAATACATCGGCAACATCTTGTGCCGCACTTTCGTTTAATCCAGCTTTTACCAATTTATTTTTCATGAGTTCAAGTAATTGTTCTTTAGATACACGCATACGAAAACCTCCTCACTTTATAGTCAATTCCACTAAGTTTTATCTACCTTTAGTCTATTTATTGCATTAAAAAGGAAGCTACTTGGGAGAGTAAGCTTGGTCTTTAAATGTAGACCATCATACATTTCATAACGTTCCCATTTCACTTCCTTTAGTTTTATTTAATACAGTTGCTCTGATACTAAATAGTCATAAATACTTTCAGCGACTGGAATACCACTTTTAGCATAACGATGTTTGACTGTTTCCTGGATTTCCCCAGGATAGTAGACTTGTTCAAATCCTTGTGCTGGTTTGATGTCATGTAACTCATCAACCATTTCAGAGACTTTTTCTAAAAATAATGTTTTATCTCCAAAATAAGCTGGATTTATTACAATATGAAACTGCCCTAATCTACGGTACTGGCTTAAATCCTTATACATTGAAGTGACATGTTGACCAAATGGCAATCCTAGGAGGCTACCTGCTAAGATATCAACCATCATCATTAGTCCGTATCCCTTAGGACCTGCAACTGGCAATAATGCCGCCACTTCGAATGGGTCGGTTGTCGGTTCTCCTTGATTGTCCACCGCCCATGTATCTGGGATTGATTTATGTTTGGAACGCGCATCCAAGATTTTCCCCCATGCTTGCACTGTTGTTGCCATATCGAACAAAATAGGTTCGCCCGATTGTCGTGGTACAGCAAATGCAATAGGATTCGTGCCAAAGTAAGGCTTCGTACCACCGTATGGTACAACCATTGGATCTGATTGACATACTGTAATAGCTACCATTCCTCGTTTTGCAGCTTGTTCTGCAAAGTAGCCAATAGCGCCACTATGACCCATTTCTTTGACACCTACCATACCAATACCACTATTCTCAGCCATGGTGATAGCTTCTTCCATTGCCTGATACGCAACATAATGTCCTACTGCATTATCTCCAAAATAAGTTCCAGCTGAAGGTCCATTTTGCGTAAATTCTAAACTAGGTTCTAAATTATAACCTTGCTTTGAAATACGTTCTGCATAATATTGCATGCGCACGGACCCATGAGAGTGGATGCCACGCTCATCAGCAAATATCATAAGGTCAGCCGTTTTGTCTGCTTGTACTTCAGGAAGACCAGCTTGCGTCAATTTTCTCTTGAACAGTTCACGTAATTTATCTCTTTCAACATATACTAACGTCTCTTCTTCCATCGTTAACAACCTTCCTTAAATTTCAATATCTCTATTAGCATCTTTTGAATAGATATATGCAAATGGTTCATCTAAACCTACTGCATATGTCGCTTGAGGCGCATAGGCACCCATAAAGATATAATCTCCTTTATCAACTGGCATCCATTCATTATCTAAGTTGTACATGCCACGTCCGCTTAAGATATAAGCACCGTGTTCTTGTACATGTGTTTCGATATACCCATGAGACGCACCAGGTTTAAATGATAAAATATGAATATTCATATCATATGCAAGTTCTTTTGGTAAAAGATCTAAGATTTTAACTTCTTCCATACCTTCATACGGTTCTTGCACCATGTCATTAACGTTTCCAGTAACTACTTCTGGTGTGTATCCTTCTAATGGTTGGTAACGTTTTTTATATAAAAATACTCTACTATCATTATTTTGGTTACTGTTTTCAAACGTCATAACTTGATGAGCTGGAACATATAAATAACCGCCTGCGCTTAACTCATACTTTTTATCATCTGCGTATACATTAATATTACCGTATTCTACATAGATAAATGTTTGCACACCGTTACCTCCAAAGCCTTGTTTATTGCCGCCTTGATTTTTCAAAGTAACTAAATAATCGACAAAACGAGCGCCTAATCTTGGAGATCCCATGATTGATACATCACAGTCTTCAAAACCTGGTACTACATTATTAACTAAGCCATCTGGTGTAATTACTGCGTAGTTATCCTTTTTAATTACTGAACGTGTTTCTAGTAATCCTTCTCTATAACCTTGATTGTGGTTTAAATAACCCATAAAAACATTACTCCTTTTCTCTTTTGTAATTATTATTTTATAATCATTTTTTCATTGAAAATTGCTGCGCAATTCAACTATTTTAATCAATACTCATTTAATACTTATTCTTTGTAAGCAAGTTGATACAACACTTGTTTAAGGACCTCAATACCTTTAACCAAATCTTCAATATTAGTTTCTTCTGTAACATTATGGCTCACACCATTAATAGATGGGACAAACAACATTGCAGAAGGTAGATATTTGGCAAAGATTTGAGAATCGTGTCCTGCACCTGATGACATCACCTTATTATCTTCGGAACCAACTACTTGCTCAGCTGCTTGTTCTATTATTTTAACTAAGCTTTCATCCATCATGGTCGGTGCTTCGTCCATCCACAAGTTAATGTCGCATTCGACGATTTCTTTTTCTGATATAGTTCTGATACAATCATCAATCGTTTTCGCAAAATCATTTAACGCTTCTTGATCGATGTGCCTACAATCAATTGAAAAAGTAACCTCACCTGGCACTACGTTCACTGTATTTGGCACTGGATCAACACGACCAAAAGTAATAACTAGTGGGTCACCAATCGCTCTTGCTTTATCAGTTAGCTCTGTTGCGATTTTACTAAAAGCAACTACCGCATCTCTTCTTAATCCCATCGGTGTTGTTCCGGCATGATTTGCTTCACCTTTCAAATTAATCGTGTAACGTTTTTGTCCAACAATGCCATTGACGACGCCGATTGCTTTCTTCTCGGTTTCCAATACTTTGCCTTGTTCGATATGTACTTCAATAAATGACTTAATATAGCTATAATCATTATCTTCATTGCGATAATCAAATCCAGCATTGTTCATCGCTGCTTTAAAATTAATACCTTCACCGTCAGCAATGTCATTCACGTCTTCACTTTTCGCTAAGTTAAAGAAATTTTTGCTTCCCCAAAAAGCATACGGGAAGCGGCTACCTTCTTCTTCAGCTAATGCCAGGACTTCAAGTGAACGTAATGGTTGACCATGCTCAGCTTTCAATGATTGCATTGCAACTAACGCTGCTAACACACCAAACTGACCATCTAAATGGCCCCCTTTAACAACTGTATCAATATGTGAGCCAGACATAATTGTCTCTTCGGGATATTTGCTACCTTCAATACGTCCTTTTAAATTGCCAACACTATCAAAACTAGCGTCAAACCCTTCTTTTTCTAATGTATGTTTTAATTCATGTACAGCATTTGACCACTCATCTGAATACAGTAAGCGCGTAATACCGCCACCGTCTAATCCACCAAAAGCGGTGAATTTTTTATCTAAAGATTCAAAAGAAGATCGTATGTCCATTAAATTCAACTCCTTTTTCATTTCATAACCAATTATAAGCGTTTACATTTTAGTTATCATTCACATTTCTAACAATAATGGGTAAGACTTTTATTCGATTTATACAAATACTTCTAAACATTTCTTTGAGATACTATAGTTAGCAAATTATATATAGGAGGATGATAGGTTTGTCTCAATATCATTCTGAAATAATAACTGAAGATGGATTCACCTTACCTTTCACAGTTATTGAAGCAAAAAGCAAACATGCAAAAGGCGTTATCACTTATTTTCATGGTGGTGGATTAATCTTTGGTAATGCCTATGACTTAGCACAGCCTTACATTGACGTACTATCACAAGACTTTCACCTCGTTCTAGTTTCTTACCGTCTCGCACCTGAAAGTAATATGAATACAATCATTAGTGATGCTTTACTACAATATGATGCGATTAAGCAACGCTATCCATCATTGCCATTATTTACATTCGGTCGTTCTGCAGGTGCATTTTTAGCAATGATTGTCTCAACACATCGTCAGGTTGATGGCATCGTTGATTTTTATGGTTATTGTCGTGTACATGTGCCATCATTCTTAAGACCAAATTCACAGTACCAAACACTATCATCTAAAATCACTCCTGAGATACTTAATCAACTGATTCAACAGCAACCGTTAACCTCTGGTCCTATGCAAGACAGATATCCTATTTATATACATGCACGTGGAGAAGCTAAATGGCTAGATTATTTAGACATTCAGACTTCAACTCAAAGTGATTACAATATTTCACCTCAACAATTAAAAAAATTTCCACCAATGTTCATTGTACATTGTAAGAATGATCCCGATGTACCATACTCAGAAAGTGAACATATTTATCAAAACGTGAGTAACTGCCAAATCGAATCTTTAAATTCCAATCAGCACGATTTCGATAGAGTAGTAAATGAAACCAATATTCATTTATATGAAAAAGTCGTAGATTTTTTAAATCAACTCATTTAACTAAAGGAGGATGTTTATAGTGAATTTACAAAATGTTTTAGATAATTTTCAAACGTTTAATAATTTTGCTCGAAATGAAAAAAATGGTGGCATTAATCGTATTGCCTTTACACATCCAGAGAGACTAGCCGCCTTAAAATTCTCTATGTTATGTCAAAAAGCTGGATTAGATGTATATTTTGATTTCTTCGGAAATGTCATCGCACGCAGAGAGGGTAAGAATCCTTCTTTAAAGCCAGTAGTTTTAGGATCTCACATTGATACTGTAAGAGACGGTGGCCAATATGATGGATTGCTAGGTGTATTAGGCGCACTAGAGGTTATTGAACATTTAAACAAACATAATATAGAAACAGATCACCCAATTATTGTGATTGCTTTTGCTTGTGAAGAATCAACAAGATTTAACGAAGCAACTTTAGGAAGTAAATATCTGACAGGTAAAATGACCAAATCTGACATGAAATACATTAAAGACAACGAAGGCAATGTGCTTTATGATGTCATTGAACCTTTGTCCCAAGATATGCATGGTAGGGCAGCACTATTTGAACGCAATGAAATCAAGGCATTTTTAGAACTGCATATTGAACAAGGACCTATCCTTGAAAAAAACAGTAAAGATATTGGTATTGTGACTGCTATTGCTGCGCCCCATCGTTTCAAATTAAAGATTCAAGGTGTGACAAGTCATTCTGGTTCCACGCCTATGCCGATGAGAGTAGACGCGCTAACTACGGCCTCAGAAATCATTTTAAGTGTTGAATCAATAGGACAAACCTATCATGATCAAGGCATTGTCACTACAGTAGGCTATGCGAATATCTATCCAAATACGATGAATGCTATCCCAGGAGAAGTGACATTATTAATTGATATTCGTGGAAAAAATCTAGAAGTACGAGAACAAGTAGTATCAGAAATCCGACAGCATATTCAAACTATTGTTAACAAACGTAATGCAAGCTATCATTTAGATGATTTAGGACAAGATCAACCGCGTATTTTCAACAAAAAGATGGCTCAAATCACTGAACAAAGCTGTCTTCAATCTGATTTTAGTTTCCATTATATGTATAGTGGTGCAGGTCACGATGCTATGAACTTCGCACCAATTTGTCCGACAAGTATGATATTCATACCTTGTAAAAAAGGTATTAGCCATTCTCCAGAAGAATCCATCACAGAACAACAAATCGCTAAAGGAATTCAAGTATATATTGATACAACAATCGAGTTAGCTCATATAGAAGTAATACTAGATAATTAGAAATGTTTCGTAAATTAAATGGTTCGTCAACTTTTGAATATATATGTGAAACTTAGTTAAAAAATTACATACTCTTTTCTCTATCAAGGATTAAGGGATGATTTTTTGAAAATTATATCTTTGAATGAGATACTTATTGCAAAAGCGAAAGTATGATTATTAAGACTTTTTTAAATACAAAATTATAAAGGTTGATATCAATGACGGAAATTTGTTTTATTAGACATGGGGAAACAGATTGGAATTCAGTAGGGAAATTACAAGGTCGCACAGACGTACCTTTAAACCATACAGGCATTAAACAAGCAAAAGCATGCAGCCAATTTCTAAATCATTCAGAATGGGATATTATCATCACGAGCCCATTAGCGAGAGCAAAAAAGACAGCTGAAATTATTCAGCAACAACTTACTATACCTTTAATAGAAATGGAGGCTTTTATTGAAATTTCATTCGGTGATGCTGAGGGATTATCAACAGAAGAACGTACAGCGTTATATCCCGATCAACTTTACCCAAATAAAGAACAAGCTCACGTCGTAACAAATCGTTTTCTTAATGGGATAAATTCACTTATAGAACAATACAAAGATCAAAAAATCCTAATTGTTTCTCATGGCGCATTTATTAAAGCAGTATTTTCTTACTATTCTAATGGAGAAATTAGCACTGATTCGCCGAGATTGTCTAATGGCAGTCTAAGTACACTTAAACTAACGAGCGAGCAAGCCACAATTTTAAATTATAATGAGGCGGCACACTTACCATCGCATTCTTCACTAGGGAAAAAGTAACGGTCATTTTATAATTATTATGAATGATGTAGCTTGTATATGAATTTTATATCTTTAACGGTTGATTATAACTTTTTGTTATGATTAACCGTTTTTATGTTATACAGCTCTATGACAGTGCTTTAGAGCAGTAAGTAGATTGAATAAATAGAGCGTTTTAAAAATAATCAGAAGAAACTTTGTAAAATGTGAACTTTATCTAAAAAGAAAACGTATATTTATTGAGTGAAATTAAAAAGGGGGCTAGTTGTATAAGCTTATTTGGGATTTAATTTGGTAGATAAAATCCCATGAGAATTAAGGTTAGACAACATGAATTACTTTAAAATTTTAAAAATAGGGGTGAAGCATTATGAATAAAAAATTATTAGTATTATCATCAACAGTCGCAGCTACAGGATTTTTAGTAGGAGCAGGAAATGGCGTAATTGGAAATAACACTGCACATGCAGATGCAATGAATCCTCAAGAAAATAACATGAACAACAATATGCAACAACAAGCCATGCCAATGGAAAACGATATGGCTATGGATCAAGGCATGAACGACATGCAAGGCAATATGATGAAGGGTAACATGGAAGAAGCTATGATGCCATATTATAATTACACAGGCTACACAACATATGATGGCCATTTTACTCAAGATTATGATTTTGTAAGAGCATTAAAATACGATAATGTAATGATTGACGGATACAAAGTTAACGCTGCAACAAACGATAAAGATGTAGCTACAAGCAAAAAAGTGAATGACACAATGGTTGATATGAATAAAGATGGTCAAGTCGTTAATATCACTTTTGATACTAAAGCAGATACAGTAAGCAAAGCAATGTTCAAAAAAGCACATATGTCTAACCACATGTCTGACGAAGGACAAACAGAAAACGGCTCATATATAACTTATGAAACAAATCATGGTATGTATACAGCACACTTCGACGAACAGGGCTATTTAATGAAAGTGATGATAAGTTAATAAGCAATAACAAAAAGGACCTGATTATAGGTCCTTTTTTTGTGCTTTATATAATAATTTATAATGTGGTTATATTAATAATTACGAAATGATGGCAGTTTATAAGACCGACTCCAATGGAAAAAGCACTCACCAAAGACTACAAGGTGAGGATGTGCCCATAGAAAGTGTACGCAACAAAAATGCCAATTTAGTTAAATAGCATCCATTTGTAGTATTTCCTCTATATATGATTGGTCATCGTGTTCATACTTACTGCCTTTAAAGTTCTGTGGTTCATTAATGCCAGTAAGTAGGATGACTTCATTATTGCTATCTGTGGCATATAGCAGCTCTCGTATACCTTCTTTTCTCGAACATCCATTTAAAACCACACGCTTTTTATAACAATCAGGTAAATGTTGATTCATAAATTTGATGATAAGTTTAGAATCTACATACCCTACTTGCTCTGCAGCCAACATCAACTTATTCACCCCATCAGGAAGCTCATCGACAGTCAAAGCAATTTTATCAAAACCTCTTAAGCCTATACCAGTAATCATCGTATTTAATTTTTTTCCTATACTGTCCGTATAGTCTAAAGCATTGTTTACTGATTCTCTAACTGCTAAAGCCGTATGTGCAAAATCTAAAATAATCGTATATGCACCTACGTCAATAATTTGAAAACGATGTAAAGGTGAACCAATCACATGAGCTGCTTGAATAATGGCTTCGATATCGAAACCCATTTTATGCAATGCAAACATACTCGTCGCTAGATTAATGTAGTTATGCCCGCCCTGAAATGTAGGATGAACACAATACTTCGCTCTATCGATGACGATATCAATATGACTATTTTCCGCATGATATTGGTAATATGTTTCTTCTTGATTTGAAAAATATAAATCATCTTTTGCTATAGTTCTATATTCAGTCGTGTCCCAATTTACTAAATTCGATTTACTTAGATCATCCAACTTTAACTTAGCATTTAAATAATTTTCTATTGTGCCATGATATTCAAGATGTTCCGGACTAAAGTTAGTAAATACTGCTAACTCATTTTGAATGAAGTCAATGCGTCTTTGTTCTAAAGCAATAGAAGTAGCTTCATAAACTATATAATCATAATTTTTACGATAAAAATAATCTATGATTTCTCCCATTTCAAAATACATCGGCGTCGTTTGCGTCGTATGGTTAAATTTCATTTTGTTATAATGACTATCAAATACGCCCATCGTACCGATGATGGCTACTTTTTTATCTAACTGTGTTAATAAATTACCAATCATATGACAGGTTGTTGTTTTACCGTTTGTACCCGTCACTGCAATGAAATTTAAAGCGTCAATGGCGCTTCCATAGTATAACTTCACTAATTGATTAGCCACGTTAGGAAAATCATTAATATAAATAACAGGCATATTAAATTCAAAATCTTTAAAAGCAGACGGAGACGCATCTGTAATCATAATCAATGGTTTCATTTCATTCGCACGTTCCGCATAATAAACCGTATTGTCCGAGCACTTCAACATAAATATTGTGTCTTGCTGAATATCTTGATACATTGACGTGATTTTTTTACAGGTCTTATCTGTCTTCACTTTTACGCTTAATGAACGCTTAACTATATTTTCCCCAATTGTTAATAATATGTCTTCAACAGTTATTTTCATTATATTCACCCAACATTTATCGTTTATTTTATAATACTTAAATATGCATATTAAAAAAGTAATTATAAAGTATACGTATAAACCAAAGAAAAGGATCACATTAATTTGTGATCCTTTCAAAATCATTTTTTCTAAATTAAAACCTAGTTAAATTTCATTACTAGACATAATCATTTGTCCTTTAGGTTGCTTATTATTAGGTGATGGTTCTAGTGTGATTGCTATTTTATCTTTTTTATCAACATCTACATTACTCAAGTCAAAAACAACCATACCTTTATCATTCGCACTCGCAAACGTGCCTGCAGGGTGTGCTTGCTCGCCTTTTAATATCCACACTTGATAAACTTCATTACCTTTTGTTGCTTCAATATCATTGGCTTCAACCATTAATTTTCTATCTTTTGTACTACTAGAGTCAGACAGATAGGCTTGCCCTTGCACTTCGTCTCCAGACATGGACTTTAAGTTTATTGCTTTCGCATCATTCGTATTAATCATAGAAGGTGATTGGTTTTGAGATGCCTTATATCCAAAGTATTGCACGCCATTACCTATAATAGATAAGAACAATAGCGCTACTATAACGCCTATCGATACACGCTTGGTAATAACACTTTTAGATTTTTTCTTTTTGTGTTTTGAAATATGCGCTGTTTGTTGATTTTCACGATTGTTATTTGCACTTGTTGTATCAAGTTCATCTTCTTGTTGTTCTTTTTCTGCTTCTTCGTTTGAATTGTTTTCTTCATCTAGCACTGACGTTAAAATTCTTTTCTTCATACCTGTTGGCGGTTCAATTTCTTTATTACTATAAGGAAGTGAATCGTGAAGAACGTTTAGGTCTTCTAAAGTCTCATGGCTTTCAGATGACAAATCTAATTCTTGTTCAACTTGCTCTTTTTCACTTTCGCTCAGATTGTCATTGAAATAATCATATAGCTTATCAACTTTATTATCTTTCATTTTCTCCACGCTCCCTTCTTAAATGTTTTTTGGAATAATCGTTCAAATGCTTAATTGACAGCCTCATTCTACTCTTAACAGTGCCCAGTGGAGTTTGTAGTTTATCAGCAATTTCTTGCTGACTCAAACCTTTATAATAAAACAAATAAATAATCTTTTGTTGGTCTTTATTTAAAAGTGAAATCATTTTTTTAATTTCTTCAGACACTTCCTTATCCAATAAGTCATATTCTGGTAGATGATCATTTTGTATTCCTTGAAAATCCTCATCAAACTCATTTTCAATATGTTTATTCTTTCTTAACATATCAATTGATTTATTTCGGCATAGCGTAATAAGCCAAGTCGACATTTTCCCTTTATTTGGTTTGAATATAGCTTTTTGATTCCAAATTTTCATGAAAACATCTTGCAAAACTTCTTCACTAGATTGAACATCTTTTGTGATTTTATAAGCCAAATTAAATAACAATGACTCATATCGATCATATAGGATTTCTAAACTTTCGCTGTCCTTTTTATCGATTATTGATCTATAAAGATCATTTTCATCTATCATGCCGTCCCCTCCTTAGTTTAAATTCAGTATCTAGAAATACCTATCCTATATGTATATTTACATATGTATTCAATAAACATACGAAAGTTATTCGTTAAAAGTTTAACTTTCAAGAATCTTTTTATAGTATCGCTAAATAATTAGAGTTATTTCCTTTTCCCCTTTTATTTTTAACCTATTAATCACATTACCACTAATAGCTCAAGCATTTCATTACAAAAGTGGTTGTACACATGTTAGTTAACTAACATGTGTAATAATACTATAAGCCTTCGTACTAGATTGTCTATAAATAGGTGTTACACTGGACGTAAATCATAACCTACTGGAGGGATTTTGATGAGTATCATTCTTATACTAATCGTAGGTGCTATTGTAGGCATCAGTTTATCACTTTGGTTAACGAGTAACTCAATTCCCACTGTTATTGTCAGTCTGATTTCAGGTGTTTTAGGCGCATTTATAGGCACGTCTTTATTAATAGCACCAAGTATGTATTTCTTAATCACAGCATTTATAGGCGCATTTACGCTTACATTGCTTGTCTTATTTATAATTGAAACTAGTATAGAAATAGTTAGTTACTAATTTCGTTTCAATCATAAATTAATCTTTTAAATTCAAGGAGTTATTCCTTATTGAATAGGGCACTGAGAAACATAAACTTTTGCAAGGAGTATTTTATCAATGATTATAAAAAATAAGTCTAGGAGCATAATTATCCTAGACTTATTTTTTATTTAAAGACCCTAAAATAATTTTAAGACGTTTTATGTTGTTAAACTTTAATATACTTAATGCTCAAAAATGATTTATATAAAGCAGTAGTTGCCATATTTTAAATACTTCAATCTTAAATAAATTGTCCCACACGTTTTTCAGAAACACCAGTTTCTTGATTGTAAATTTCTTCGCCTCTTAGAATGGTTTGCGTCACTTGCGCGCCAATTTCACGACCAATATAAGGGCTCATCTTATTACGGTATGCTAAATCTTCAGCTGCTAATGTGTATGGTGCATTCGGTTTGATTAATATGAAGTCTGCGTCTTTCCCAACAGCAATACTACCTTTTTTTTCCAACCCAAAACGTTTCGCAGGTGCTGTAGCAATAATATCTGCAAATTTATTTAATGACATATTGCGTTTTTGCACACCTTCATCAAATAGAATATCAACATTATTTTGTAAGCCAGCGATACCGCCCCATGCCTCAAAGGCATTATCTGTATCTTTTAAGTCAGGTGTACATGGAGAGTGATCAGAAGTAACAAATCCAATATCACCATTTAATACACGTTTCCACATACCTTCTAAACGAGACTGTTCTCGGATTGGAGGTGAACATTTTACAACTGGCCCTATATCATCTAATTCTTCTTTATAGAAATATAAGTAATGTGTGCAAGTTTCACATGAAATATCAACACCTTCTTGTTGCGCTTTGATAATTTCATCCACGCCTTCTTCACAAGCAACATGTACAATGTGTACACGACAACCAGTTTCTTTAGCGAATAAAATAATTTTACGAATTGGTTCAACTTCAGTAAAAACTGGTCGACTATCGACATATGCACTTAAAGTTGTTTCGCCATTTGCTTTAGCAATTTCACCTAAACGATCTGTAATCGTTGCATTTTCAGAGTGAATTGAAAGTATTTTACCTGTTTTAGCAATTTGCTTCATACCTTCGTATAATGAATAGTCATCCACATTTTCAAAATCGCCTTCAATTGAGCGATCGCCACATGTTGCTAAAAATGCTTTATAGGCCACAACGCCTGCTTCATCTAATTCTTGTATACCTCCGTTTAAGTTATATGGTACTAAACCACCATAACTTGCAACATCTACTGAAAGTTCATCTTTACCAGCATCAAATTTTGCTTGAATAGATGCTTTATCTGTTGTAGCAGGTACTTGATTTAAAGGCATCTCAATAAATGAAGTTACGCCACCTTTAGCTGCTGCGTTTGTTCCAGTTACATAACCTTCCCAACCATCACGATAACCGCCACCTGGTTCAGTGATATGAACATGTGCATCTACCATACCTGGTGAAACGATTTGGTTTTGAGCGTCAATTACTGTTTCCGCTTCACCTAAATCTTGTCCAATCGCAGCAATTTGGCCATCTTTGACACCGATTTCTACATTCTCTTGACTATCTTCTAAAATAACTAATCCATTTTTTAAAATTAAATCATATTTCATTATAATTCACTCCTTCTTGTTTTTTTGAAAATAATTTAACTGAATAATGCAATACTATATAAACTAAACTGGATATAAAGAATCCTATAAACCATGAAAAATCAGAAATCACTGTAAACGCTGGTAAGAAACCTAATAGTGATATCACAACACCTAATATCGTTGCAATGTAGGCAGAAACGTTAATTCTTTGTACTTTTACGTTTTTGTCATGTAAGTCAAAGTATAATTTATCAATATCTATATGGCATTTGGATACCAGATAGAAATGTACAATCATTACACCAGCAACAGGACCAAGTATCGCACCAATTGCATTTAAGAATAAAAAGATGCTATCTTCGTTTTCCATCATTTTCCATGGCATAATGACAACACTTAGTACCGAAGCAATGACCACCCCTCGTTTATAGTTAATCCACTTAGGTAGTAATGCACTCAATTGATATGCAGCAGGTATGATATTACTCGTTGCATTAGTAGAAATGGTTGTCATTAATAGAACGCCTGTCGAAATCAATATTGCCCAGAAATTACTCCATTCATTAATGATTGTTAAAATGTTCCATTCTTGATGTCCTAGATAAATTGAGCCACCGATAATAATGAACACACTCGCAATCGCGAATAAGACATGGGCAACAACGATACCGGAAATTTGGCCAATAATTTGAGTTTTAGTAGATTTTGCATTTTGAGTGAAGTCTGAAACACTTGACCCCGGGCCAGCCCAAACTCCTAATAAAGAGTTAAAAATTAAAACAAATGATAATATCGCTGGATAAATAATCCCATCTGTCTTCGTTGATATCTCATAATTCATGATATTACTGAAACCTCCAGCAACAGTAAGACCCCATATAGCCATACCACCAAATACAATATAAATCAGAGGATTCAATAGAGCAGTGAATTTATTTAATATATCTCCACCACCAAAACCAATTGCAAAACTAATTGCCCAAAAAATCAAAAATGCGATAAGACCAGGTATTGAAATACCTAATATTGTTATCCCACTTCCTATATGTTCAAATCCTGGGAAAATTTTATTCAATAAAATTAACAATGCTTGGGAACCAGCAAATGTTTGTAAGCCAAACCATGCAATTCCAGCAACAACACCACGTAACACACCCGGTAACTTAGCACCGATATCGCCATATGTATCTCGTAATTGCATTGCAAAAGGTATGCCATATTTAGAACCAGCATAGCCATTAGCAACGAGTAACATTGCAATAACAAATGAACTTAGAATCAACGCAAATATTACTTGCAATGGTGATAATCCTATTAATAGAAACCCACCAACCGCTGTATAATTAGGTATATTATGAACAGCACCCATCCATAAAGTGAAAAAGTTAAATGCAGAATTATTTCTCTGCGTTGATGTCTTCGGCATTATGTCTTTATTATAACCGCGTTTTTCAAAGAAAGATTGCTCATAAGCCGTTTCATTCCCCTGTCTTTCCATATATATATCTCCTTTGCTTCAATAAGCTAGTCACTATATTTTTAATCTTTAATAATTAGTTTATTACTTATGTAAGCGTTTTTCTTTGTTAGTAATGACATATATTAGGCGGAATTTTATATATTTCGAACAAAACATGTGTATAATAATTTTTATATAACATTATTTTTTATAGGATTTATACTATTATATAAGTATATATATTGACAGAAACAATAATATTCCTAATTATATAAGAAGATGGAAACGGAGGATTCAAACATGACTACACTAAACGAAATTTTGTCCGTTCCTCAGTTTAAGGGATTAGAACTGATTAACAAAAACGGGGATTTGTCATCAGAAGTTTCAAATTTAGATATTACTGAAAATAATGACATTAAGCATTTCACATCTCAAAACTCTTTTATACTCACAACTGGTGTTTTATTTCAAGAGAATCAAACAAATTTAAAAAGATTAATTAAAGATTTACATGATATAAATACGGCAGGTCTTGGTATAAAAGTCTCTAGGTTTTTATATGAAATTGATAAAGATGTTATAGCCTTTGCTGATAAATTAGGTTTTCCATTAATAGAAATTCCAGAAAGTTGGAATTTAGGTGAAATTACGTACCAAATTTCTTCTTATATTTCAGACTCAGAAACCGGAAAACTAAACTATGCTTTACGCATCCAACAAGAGCTAAATCAACTACTCATCAAAGGTTATAGCATCAATACAATGATTCAACGTATGAGCAAGCTACTAGGCGTACCTATTATACTTTTTGATCCTTTCAAAGCACCTGATGCGTTAAGTCATCATTATGATCAAAATAAAAAGTTAACTAACGAACATATTGGTTATTTCCTTAATCATTATCAGCAGTCATCTGTTTATGATAAAAATAAACAAGTTTTTGAAAATAAAGATCATGTCATCTTTAAAGTTTTGGGTTACACGTATTTCCCTTACTATTTAATGGTCTCACAAGTCAATAAATTGTCGTATCCTTTCAGCTTATTGACAATTGAACAAGTCGTCAGTGTATTGAGTTTCGCATTGTACAAAAATACAAAAATTGAAGAAGCAGAGCAAAATGATATTAATCGCTTTTTTGAATCTTTAGTTAATAACCAAAATGATCAAACGCTCTCTATTAAAAGACATGCCGAATTGCTCAAACGTTATAATATTTTTAAATCTGATTATTATCAAATTATCATTTGTGACATTGATACACCGGATAGTTTAGAAAATAGTTATTATCTCAATGAACGATATCAACTAACATTTCACTGGCTAAAACATATGTTTACTGGGCTAGATGATTATATTAGTATTTACAAAATACCAAGTACAAATCGCTTTGCTATTTTACTACAAAACCGACATGACTATTATTCTGACTATCTTGTGCGAATTCAAAATAGCTACGGTAATCATTTTGAAGGAAGTATTTCCTTTGGTATAGGCAATGAAGTTACAGAGTTCACGCAGATATCCTCCTCATTTTTCGAAGCAAATGAAGCATTTGAAAATGGTTTACTAAAAGACAAACAGGAGTTCATTTCTTACTATCATTCAAAAGATATAAAAGAACTTTTACAATTAATACCTAAAGAGAAATTACAGCCCTTTATAAAACATACTTTAGGACCACTAAGCTATCCTAAAACCAAAAAGGATGTAGAACTGAAACAAACTTTACAAGTCTATATGGATAACCAATGTGATATAACAAAAACTGCTGAAAAAATATATATTCACCGTAATACTGTTAAATATAGAATTAATAAATGTAGTAACTTGATTGGTGTAAATATTGAAGATCCGATGCATTCATTAAATATTCGAATTGCTTTATACATTTCTGATTTCACTATGTAGGATTAATTTTGTACACTACTATTTTTCAAAAATTCACAACAAATACCCTTGTCTCAGAGTAATAATCTGAAACCAAGGGTATTTAAATATTTTTACAAACTACGCTTTCATTCTCTCTTATTAATTCAAATACTATGTTAAAATATCTTTTCCTTCACAATATCCATCTATATTATAGCGAAAATTTTGTGCTAACTTTTCTTTTAATTCACTGTATTCATGTGCAATTGCTTCGTATGTACGTAAGCAATATCTTAATGCTACAATCTCATAGGTATCTGTATTCTGAATTAAATATATGCTATGGGTTCGAGGTTTTTCACCTTTCTTTTAAAAAGTCTACTTTTACTTCCATTTTCATCTCAACCACTTTGTTTTTGGTTTCGAATGAATAAGTAACTCTTTTCATAGAAAAACACCTCCGTATAAATTCATTTTAGTATGAATTCAACGAAAGTGTTTTTATTTTGTTCGCACAATTTGGGGTCAGTTCAAAATTCATTTTAATATATGAAGGTGTCTTTATTGTATTAGATTAAAGAGTTTTACGTTTTATACTTTCATTATTCATTTTGAAATTTAAATTTAGGCATAAAAAAAAGACGAGTTATACTCGTCTTTTAGCCGTTATTATAATTTAACAACGTTAGCTGCTTGAGGACCGCGGTCGCCTTCAACGATTTCGAATTCAACAGCTTGGCCTTCTTCTAATGATTTGTAGCCTTCTTGAGTGATTGCTGAGAAGTGTACGAATACATCGTTTCCACCTTCAACCTCGATGAAACCAAAACCTTTTTCTGCATTAAACCATTTAACTGTACCGTTATTCATATTAAATTCCTCCATGTGCTTTTGCACTAATATTTGTAATCTGTCTTAAAAAATCAAAAGGAGTAAATTCAAAAGAATAAAACTACAAATCAATTTCACGAACTAAATTACTTAATACCTATTATAACGAGTTATACTCATTTTGTACACCCCTATTTCTAATTTAATTTTAATTTTTAATCTTTGATACGAATATATTGTGTTGCTCGACTCATTTTATTTTCAGTTAAACCTGCGTACACTATGCCTCTCATTAATATGACCACTAATTACATGGCCGTTTAGAACATAAATTCACTACATAAAACAATGAAGATACTCTAGCAAGTGTGCTCCATTGTTTCAAATGACTCTATTTTTAGATTATATTATACTCTTTTACGTAATTGATCCATTATTTTACTTACATATTTTGAGTAATCTTTTCCTGTTTTCTTTTTAAGTTTATCACTTATTTTATACAAACCTTGCTCTAATTTACCGTTTTTTACATATTTACTTAATGTGCTTTTTACCTTATTTTTCAATTATAAATCTCCTTTTTTACATTCTAAATGCTTATTAGTATTTCAGTCACAAAACCTGCGTCTTAACTTTTAATCTAATGAATAGCGTTTCAATAAGTGTAAGCAAAATATTAATACACCAATTGTCACTGCAAGAAGCAATGTTTCAATTGCATTATAATGCTCTACAATAATAAATCGAATCACTGCCGTAATACCTACGTAAATAAAAAATTGTAATGAGAAATGATAATTCTTTCTGAAATATTGTATGATTAAAAGTATGAATTCGATATGCATGAAAGCAATCAACATTTTCTCTACGACATAATTATACTTCACATTTTTATTTTCTATAAAGGTATAAATCATACCCCAACATTCTTGAAATAAAAATACGACTAAAATAACTCCTAATATTGCAATACAGAGGTTTAAACAAAAATAAAGTGCTTTAGTGAAATAATCTATCACTTTGTTCAATATTAATAAATCTCCTTAGCTTGAGAATGTCCTTATACAAACACTTGTATAAGGACATCCATTTTAACATTTATATCATAAATTACATCATATAAAACCTTATAAATAAAATTTATAATTCAGCTAACCAACTAGAAATGTGCCCACTAACAATATTACCGAAATAATCATCGTCCAACTCAATATGGGTGCTACTTTATCAATCATTTTTTTATATTCTTTATCTGGCGCATTATTTTTCTTTAAATGCCAGCACTTTGTTAATAAATACAATGCTTCTAGAAAATTAACGAGCAAGACTATAATGAAGATTGTGACGATCATAAATATACCTCCTTTTTTATAATAATATGTAAGCTTAATTATTGTGCTTTTTTCTTATGCTCATAGCTTTATAAACGAGGTAACCTGCATTTAGCATGGTGATTATCACTAATATAATTAATAATGGCATACTTAATGAAGATGAACCGAAAGCTATGATTAATACGAGAAAGATATTTATAAAACTAGAAATCATAAAACCCGTGTCTAGATCCTCTTTTTTCTTCATCTATACATCTCCTTGATATTAATTTCTTTTAACAATACACTAACATAAAATTTTTCACCATTTATATTTTTATTGATAATATATTTATAAGCAATACAAAATGGATTATACTTATATTGTCGATTAATAAATGAGGAGAGTTTATTTTGAAATTACTTTTATTCTTCATTGCTATTTTGATATTTTCATCAATTTGGACAGTGATAACAAGCAAGTATTTACCAAGTGAAGCTGTGGATAATAACAAGAACAATAGCCGATATAACAAAAGACAAAATAAAATATTCATTGAAATTTTAGCTAGAACTTGCGTTTGGCTAGTTTATATTTTAGTACTCATACTTATATTTCGACTTTTTGGTTTTTGGGATACCAAAAGCAGCCTTTTCATGAACTATCCTGAAATTATATTTTTAGCTGCAACTTTTATATTAATTGTCATAAATTATTTAGTTGTTAGGAAAAAATACACTACTGGTGAGTAATAAAATAAGAATACATAATATAAAAAAGGATTGATGCAATTATGAAATTCATAAATTTTACTTCAATGACAGAAAAAGGATTAAATAAAAAAGTGAATGAATTTTTAACAGAAAATCCATATATCGAGATTATTAAATTCGATTACCAAATGGGTTATAGCGGCTGTGGCGTCGGCATACTTTATAGTGACACGAAAGTTTCTAATTTATAATAATCACCAGAAATTAAAATAGTAAGTGAACATCTAATAGTCTTTAAAAATTTTTAGAAACCAATTAACTTAAGGGGAAATTAAAATGAGCAAGTCTCTGTTTATACACAGCACAATTAACATTGCGCTTATGATCATCCTATTCATATTGAATTTCACCAATATAGGTGGATCAACAGCTTTAATCGTATTAGCAATTGTATTTGTTTGTAATACGATATTATTACTAAGCGCAAACAGTAAACATGTTAAGAAAGATGGCACTACTATGGGTAATTATGAGAAATAATAGTACTGATTACATAGGAGGGATTTCATGAAATATAACGATTCTCAATCAAATATTAAAGATGTTAGGACAATATTTTCAAAGCTTTTTCCAATACCTTTAATGTTTATTGTATTTGCAATATACACCATAATAACTAAAGATAATACAGCTTATATAGTTACATCTATAATCGCATTAATATTTTTCACATCATTGCTAACGTTAGATATTAATGCCTACATAAATTATAAAAGACGAAACAAGCAGAATAAACGGAATGGAAGATATGTATGAATTTTGGTAAATATAAATATGATTATAACTATTTACTCATGTCTACACCACTTTTAGTAGTATCACTATTTGTACCATCAGTATTTGTTGCCTTTTTCATATGTATATTTTGTGGATTTGAGAAAAAGAATAAGAATGATTAATGATGGTATATTCATTGATGAAGACAAACCGGGTACTATGATTAATACAAGAAAACTGTTTATAAAACTAGAATGCAATGAATTTTTTAAATCTTTGTTGCCACTTACTAATAGTCACACATTGTAAAAAACGAACAATATGAAGTCAAATAATTTATATAAAAAAAATGATACAAGAAATAATTTCTATGATAATTTTATGATATAATATAATGGAGTAAGAGCGTAAAGGAGTTAATTATTTTGAGAAAATTTTTATTTTCATTTTTATCGCTAGTATTAGTAATTTCTTTTAGCATTATTCCATTTTTTCAACAAGCACACGCAGCCAGCGAAGGAGTCCATAAGCCTAAAAGTAATGTCAGCACTAAAACTAAGAAAAAAATAATTAATATAATTAAAACTTCCAAAGAGTATAAAGAGTATGCCACTTCAACTTCTATTGACTCTATAAATGATGAAAATGTAATCGTTCACCTAAACAAAGGCGAGAACACAAATGTGTACTCTATCAATTATATCTTTGGTAAAAATCTTGCTAAACAAAATAATAACTTAGCGATGGTTGAACTGAAATATAATGAAGCCAACGGAAAAGTTTTCTATGCCCACTCAATGTACACAAAATTTGTAAAACATAATGGTAACCAGTTTGTTAATTTACAAGGAGTTTTAAATAACAAACCATACTATAATTTTAATCTCGGCAAAGACGGTAAATTGTATAATGAAAATTTCAAAGTTTCTTCTAAGAAAGAAATTGAAGCTGACTCTTATAAAAATTTACCTCACAAAGAACGAGGTTGGTGTGAATGGGCAGTAGGATCACTTTGTGGAACTGGTGGTGCTGGAGGTTGTTGGGCAGTTGCTGTTGCTTTAGGTATTACCACAGGTTTGGGTGGCTTTGGTATAGCAACAATATGTGGCTTAATTACTTCATTAGGTTGTATAGGCGCGACAAACTATATTTGTAGATGAACGAAATGAGGTTTTAGTATGGCGATGTTTATCATAATATTCCTATTTGTATACTCTATAGTCATAACGTTAATGTATTTTAAAAATCAAAAATAAATTAAAACACTCTTCCTTTGAAAGGGCGACTCTAATAACAGTCACCCTTTTGTTGCTTTTGGAATTATCTAAATCAGACAATCTCTTTTTTCTTTAATGCTAAATATGCACCAAAACAAGCGAGAACTATGCCCACAATTAGGTTTAAATTGATTTGAGTCTCTCCCATAAGGACACTTGCGCCTCCTCCTATTACTGGAAACATCGCAACCATATACCCACTTTCAGATGCTCCAATATTACTGATCAATTTTAAATAGAATAGCCACGCTAAAAATGAAGCAAATATAGCTAAGTATAATAACCCGAACCAAAAATTCGGCTCTTGTGGCAACGTATATGAATAGCTTTTAAACCCAGTATAAATAACTAAAAATAGGACTGCCGATAACATACCTATAGTATTTGCTAAAACAGGATTAGTATTATTATTACTATTGTATAAAGATAATACATCTCCAATAGATGTGATTATAGTACCTATTAAAGCCATTATTATGCCTATTATAAACTCACTTGTAAGTTGGTTTAAGTCTGGGAATAGAATTACCACCACACTTATTAAATCTATAACCCCACCTAAATATATTCTGTTAGCTATTTTACTTTTAAATACTAGACTTATAAATATAGGCGTCAATTTAAAATATATATACATAAACATTTCTAGTATTTTGTTTCATCCCTGTTTATTAAAATTATCTATCTCGGAAAATTACAAAACCCCCCCCTTAAGCCTATGGCCTAAGGGGGTGCATCATTCTATATATTATTCCCACTCAATTGTGCTTGGTGGCTTAGATGTAATGTCATAGACGACGCGGTTAACGTGGTCTACTTCGTTTACAATACGACTTGAAATCTTTTGTAAGACTTCCCAGTCAATGCGTGCGAAGTCACTTGTCATGCCATCAATAGAAGTTACAGCACGAATACCTACTGTGTGATCATACGTGCGGTAGTCTCCCATAACACCTACAGATTGGATGCCTGGTAATACCGTGAAGTATTGCCAAATCTCACGTTCAAGACCTTCTTCACGTACAACTTGTCTTAAAATCGCATCAGATTCACGTACAATTTCTAGTTTATCTTCTGTGATTTCTCCAAGTACACGAATACCAAGTCCAGGACCTGGGAATGGTTGTCTCCATACTAAATGTTCTGGAATTCCTAATTCGATACCTAATTCCCGTACTTCGTCTTTAAACAATGTATTGATTGGTTCGATTAATTGGAATTCCATATCTTCTGGTAATCCACCAACGTTATGGTGTGATTTAATTGTTTGTGCAGTTTTCGTACCTGATTCAATAACATCCGTATACAATGTACCTTGAGCTAGGAAGTCTACGCCTTCTAGCTTAGACGATTCGTCATCAAATACATAGATAAATTCATTACCAATGATTTTACGTTTTTGTTCTGGGTCAGATACACCTTTTAGTTTACTCATGAAACGTTCTTGTGCGTCCACACGAATAATGTTCATATTGAAACCTTCACCAAATTGTTCCATTACCATGTCGCCTTCACCTTTACGTAAAAGACCATGGTCTACGAAGATACATGTTAATTGGTCACCGATTGCTTTGTGTAGTAATACTGAAACTACTGATGAATCTACCCCACCGCTCATTGCAGAAAGGACTTTACGATCGCCAACGAGGTTGCGGATTTTTTCAATTTCAATATCGATAAAGTTTTCCATTGACCATTGGCCTGTACAATCACAGACGCGACGTACAAAGTTACGTAATAAATCATTACCGAATTCTGTATGACGTACTTCTGGGTGGAATTGTACGCCATAGATACGGCGCTCTTTATCTTCGATAGCTGCATAGCTTGTACTTGGGCTATCTGCAATAACTTCAAAACCTTCAGGAATTTCAATTACTTTGTCCGAATGACTCATCCAAACATTTTGTTCTTCTGGTAAACCAAAGAATAATTCATCAGTTTTAGCATTAATAACTGCTTTACCATATTCGCGTTCATTAGCGCGCTCAACTTTTCCACCTAATAATTTAGTTGTAAGTTGCATACCATAGCAAATACCTAAAATAGGAATACCTAAATTATATATTTCTGGATCAATTGTAAATGAATCTTCTTCGTAAACTGAATTTGGTCCACCAGAAAGGATAATACCTTTAGGGTTTAAACTTTTAATTTCATCCATACTCATTTCATGGTCGTGTAATTCACTGTACACTCCCATTTCACGAATACGACGTGTAATTAATTGGTTATATTGGCTACCAAAGTCTAAAACAAGTATGAGCTCTTGCTCTTTCGCCATTTCCATAACTTTTAAATCTCCTTTGACTTAGAATGAATAATTTGGTGATTCTTTTGTAATTTGAACATCATGTGGGTGACTTTCTGCTAGTCCAGCAGGCCCCATACGTGTAAACTGTGCTTCTTCTCTTAGTGCTTCTAAGTTTCTTGAACCAGTATAACCCATACCAGATCTTACGCCGCCCATAAGTTGATAAATTGTATCTTGTAATGAACCTTTATAAGCAATACGGCCTTCAATACCTTCTGGAACGAATTTCTTAGGTGTTTTGTCCTCTTGGAAATAACGGTCATTGGAACCACTTTCCATAGCACCTAATGAACCCATACCTCTGTATACTTTATATTGTCTACCTTGGAATACTTCTGTTGCGCCAGGACTTTCTTCAGTACCAGCGAGTAAGCTTCCTAACATTACCGCATGTCCACCAGCAGCTAATGCTTTGATGATGTCACCAGAGAATTTAATACCACCATCTGCAATAATTGATTTGCCTTGTCTACGTGCTTCTGTAGCACAATCATAGATAGCTGTAATTTGAGGTACACCAACACCTGCTACAACACGTGTTGTACAAATTGAACCTGGGCCAATACCTACTTTAACTACATCTGCACCTGCATCATATAACGCCTTTGTACCTGCAGTAGTAGCTACATTACCAGCGATTAATGTTACTTGTGGGAATTGCTCTTTAATATGCGCAACTTGGTCTAACACGCCTTTAGAATGGCCATGTGCTGTGTCGATTACTAACGCATCTACCCCAGCTTCAACTAATTTTTTAGCACGGATGTCTGTGTCTTTAGCAATACCAATTGCCGCACCAACTAATAATCTACCGTGTGCATCTTTAGCTGAATATGGGAATTCAAGTACTTTTTCAATATCTTTAATTGTGATTAAACCTTCTAAACGTCCTTCTTTTACTAGAGGTAGTTTTTCGATTTTATGTTTTTGTAATAATTTTTCAGCTTCATCTAATGTTGTGCCAACAGGTGCTGTAACTAGTCCATCTTTAGTCATCACATCAGAAATTTTAATTGAAAAATCTTCAATAAAACGTAAATCACGGTTTGTAATAATACCTACAAATTGTCTATCTTCTTTACTATTAACAATTGGTACGCCTGAGATACGATATTTACCCATCAATGCTTCCGCTTCAAAAACACTTTCTCCAGGTGTTAAGAAAAATGGATTTGAAATAACACCATTTTCAGAGCGTTTTACTTTTTGAACTTCGTCTGCTTGATCTTCAATGTTCATGTTTTTATGAATTACGCCAAGTCCGCCTTGTCTCGCCATTGAAATCGCCATTTTCGATTCAGTTACTGTGTCCATACCCGCTGAAATCACAGGAATATTCAATTTAATGCCTTCTGATAATTGAACACTTAAATCTACTTCTTTCGGTAAAACATCTGATTCTGCTGGTAACAACAACACATCGTCAAAAGTTAAAGATTCTTTTTCAAACTTATTTTCCCACATACTGGTATAGCCTCCTATTATTTGTTTTATAGTTATTATTTCATAACTTCCGTATTTTGTTGACTCTTTATTCCATTAAAAAAGAAATTCAAAATAATTGCTGAAATCGCGCCAAGTACAATACCATTTTGAGTTAACCATGCAAACTGCTCACCCAATGCTTCAAATGCTTGAGGTACTGCACTTATACCCGTTCCTAGCCCAACTGATACAGCAATTACTAACAAATTGTTTTGATTCTTAAAATTAATATTACCTAATATACTAACACCATATGCCATAACCATGCCAAACATAGCTATCATGGCACCACCTAATACTGGAAGTGGGATCATATTCGCCAATGCACCTAATTTAGGAATACATCCGCAAATGATCAATAATATAACCATGCCATATATCACATTGTTCTTTTTAGCACCTGATAACGATACTAAACCAACATTTTGCGAATACGCTGTATATGGGAAGGCGTTAAAAATTGACCCTAATATAATCGCAATACCTTCTGCAGTATAGCCTTTACGGAAATCTTTACGTTCTAGTTTCTTACCTGTAATCTCACTTAATGCATGATACACACCTGTTGATTCTATCAAGCTGACTAATGCAACGATGAAAAATACAAGCGTCGCACCTAAGTCAAAGCTGAAAGTTGAAAACCTAAATGGCTGCGGTAACGCAAACCAATGCGCTGTTCCAACTTGCTTCACATCTACAATACCAAATATCGAAGCTAAAATCGTCCCTGCAACCAATCCTATTAAAATAGCAATAGATTTTAGAAAACCTGATGTAAATCGTTGAACGATCAAAATAATAATTAACGTCGCTGCACCAAGCATAATATTCGTAGCATCACCATAATCTTTTGCGTCTTCTCCACCAGCTAAATAATTCATTGCAACTGGCATAAGGTTAATCCCTATTATCGTAACTACACTACCTGTTACAACAGGTGGGAATAACTTCACTAAATGCGAAAAGAATGGTGCAATAACAACAACTAGGATACCTGATAAAAATAGTGAACCATATAAGTCACCAATACCTTTTGTCTGACCAATCAAAATCATTGGTGCAACTGCAGTGAATGTACACCCCAATACAATAGGTAATCCTGTACCAGTACCTTTCCAAACTTGTAAAAATGTAGCCACACCACACATAAAAATATCTACTGTAACTAAGAATGCAATCTCTTCTGGAGAGAAGTCTAAACTTGTTCCAACAATAATAGGAACTAAGATGGCTCCTGCATACATTGCTAATAAATGTTGTAAACTTAAGAAAAAGGTCTTCATGCTTCGTCCCCTAGAAACGTTACTTTGTTTCCACTTAAAGAAGCAACTTTACATAGTGATGAAACCGTAAGACCCGCTTGTTCTAATCGCTCTCTACCGGGTTGGAAGCTTTTCTCTACTACAATGCCAACACCGACCGTAGTCGCGTGCGCTTTTTCTACAATTTCGTTTAAACCAAGTGATGCATCGCCGTTCGCTAAAAAGTCATCTATGATTAACACGCGATCATGCTCACCTAAAAACTCATTTGAAACAATGACCGTACTTGTCGTGTTTTTTGTGAATGAATGGATATCTGCTTGATATACATCTTTCTTTAATGTACTCGGCACTGCTTTTTTCGCAAATAGACACGGTACATCAAAGTGCATTGCAGCCATGATAGCTGGTGCAATACCTGAAGCCTCTATTGTTAATATCTTAGTAATACCTTCGTCCTTAAACTGCTCATAAAACGTTTGTCCTACATCGTACATTAACCTTGCATCGATTTGATGATTTAAAAATCCGTCCACTTTCAAAATCTTCTCATCAATAACGACACCATCTGCTTCTACTTTCTGTTTCAACAAATCCACTCGAAAACCTCCTCATTTTGTGTACAAAAAAAGTCCTAAACTAACTTAGTTTCAGGATCTATGAGTGAACTTGCAATACGAGAAGAAGCCCTTCTTCAACTTTTAACTAATGTTGCCCAAATTGGCTGTTTCACATTCATTTCCCAAATTATATGTAAAAAGGTTAGATTTGTGACAACAGTAGCGATAAGTGTTCTAAAACGTGTATGTCTTCCTACGATTTAAAACATATGAATTCGAATTACTTATGTATTGTATTGGTTACCCATAGTCATATCGTTAATGGCGACATGGTAGAAACTTCTAAAGCCTTATCCTTTAGATTATATGAGTTAGATAAATTATTAACTGATGATAGCAAATTTTAGCTTTATTTTCAATACACATATTACAAGTAAGCGCTTTATGACGACCTTTTTATTACTTTTTTCTCGAAAATGTAAACGTTTTCTATAGCGGGAAAATGATGTTTGTCAGAGTTGTCTTTCCGTTATATAATAAAGTTGTATTCGTTTTATCTATATGTGAACTGGGTAAATACTTAATAATCATTAAAACAATGGCTGGAGGGATTTTACATGACAGATTTTACAATTGTACAAAATGAAGAAGAATTATTACAAAAAGTTAAAGAAAAAGTTTCTGAAGGATATGATGAATCAGAGCTATCCGTTTTATCTAGAACAAAACTCCATATTGATGAATTACATAATTCCGAAGTGAGTTTAATAGCAACAAGCGGATCATTTAGTGATAAAATCGCTAAGATTATGACTGGTGAAGACGGTGAAGAAGTTGTCTTATCTCACTACGATATTACAGATGATGAAAAAGAACATTATAAAAAGGAAATACTGAACGATAAATACATTATCGTAGCTGCGAGAGATACTTCCTCACATGAAGAAGTAGAAAAAACAAATGCTGCTTATGAAAGTGAATCAGTTGTAGGGCATCATTATGCCGAAGAATCAAACGGACCAAAATCGTAAAAATACGCTTATTATAATAATTTTGAGTCTGAAACATAATTGTATTTTTTAATTTAGAAACTGCATAGTAGTTGACTAGATATTTAGTTATCCTAGTGGGGGGCGGGAATACGAAATCAAAATTTGATTTCTGTCCCGCTCTTTTTCTATTACATAATAATTATCAACAAGATTTGAATCATGTGTTAATAAATTACAAATATAACTATTATGTTATAATGAACGCAATAATTTTGGGGGGTGTGTCTATGGAATTTAAAGCCGTAACATCAATTGATGATCCATTGTTCAAATCAGCTTTAAAGATATATGACGAAAAGTTTGATATCGGATTAACAGAGGACGAACAAATATTTAAACAATCGTTAAAAAATGAGCGTACTAAAGATGATTATTTATTTTTAGTAGGCATCGAGTCAGAAAAACCAGTGAGTTTAGCTACTGCTCACTATGAAGCAACGACGAACTCAGCTTTTTTAATATATTTAATAGCCCTTGATCAACCTAACCATGATGAATTAATCAATTTAACACTGAAGCGTATGGAAAAAGAAATTAATAAATTATCTAATCAACTACATGCTCATGATGTTAACTTCATCATGTTGGAAGTGCCAAAAGAACCTGAAGAAGTCTCTGAAGATGAGATAACTATTATGGATAACAGACGTCAGTTTTTATTCGAAAATGGTTTCGAAAGACAATATGATATCGATTATTTAGCACCCAGTCTGAAAGGTTTTTCTGAAGGACGACCTATGGATTTATTTATTAAAGCTAATATCGAATTAACTAAAGATATTTATGGTCCAAGTATTAAATCGAATTATATATTAAAGTATGTATTTGCTAACAGAATATCTAGAAGTGTTATTTATCCTTTACTTACAGAAATGGATTTGCGCAAATGATAGCAGGCACTACTTGAAATCACTGTTAAAACAGTTTAGACTAACATAGAGGTAAGACTGACGTTTCACTAACCGAAGACAAACGTCCGTATACATAAATCACTTATATGAAAGGACTTATTAATATGTTAACTAAAGAATTTGCACTACGTGTAGAGCTAAGTGAAAAACAAGTCCGTAAAATCGTTCAACATTTAGAAGAACGCGGGTACCAACTTAGCAAAACCGAATACCGTGGCCGTGAAGCTACAGATTTCAAAGAAGAGGATATTGAGCTTTTCCAAGAAATTGCCGAAAAAGTTAAACAAACCAATAGTTATGATTTAGCTTTCGAGGAATTAGAAAAAGAAAAAGACTTCCTACAAGTGCTTGTTAAAGACAATGACAGTAATCTACCTACTGATCAAAACGTATCTAAACTTGTGGATGACTTACGCTCTGAAATCCAAAAAATGCGTGACGAACGTCAAATGCTCGGGCAAATGATTAACCAAGTACACCAACAGCAGCATGAATTACATGAAATGCAAAATCAAATCACATCAAAATTAGATGCTAACACTGAATCATTAAAGGCTATCCAAACATCAACGGATGAAATTAAGACAACTCAAAGTGTGATTCAAGATTCTCAAAAAGAACAATCAGAACTTGTGAAATCTAATGTTGAGACAGACAATATCACTGCTTCTACCGGTACAATTGCTAGTAAGGGAGATAAGTTGACTGATAATACTACTGAACAAACTTCAGCTGCTACTACACATCCAGCTAAAGACAGTAAAGTAAGTACTGAAAACACTTCAAACCCAGCTCAAGTTGAAGATAGTGAGATTACGCAAGTTGGTGCTCAACCATCTACTGTAGCTAAACCAACAACTGATGATAGCAAAGTTGCTTCAGCTACTGCTGCTTCAACTTCTTCTACAAGTGAGACAGCTAAAGAAACTGATACAGCGCGTGCTACAGCTTCAACAGAAGAAAAAGATACAACTTCCGTTGATAAAGCTAAAGATGACTCAATCCAAAAAACACCAGACAATGATCATGCTACTGATATAGCATCATCTAGTGAGCAAGAATCAGCTTCAGAGCAAACACACGCTTATGAATCACCACTTGCTAAAGAAGAGCCAAAAGATGAACGCAAAGGATTTTTTGCTCGTTTATTCAACCTATAAAGAAACGCTAATTTATTTAAGCCATCCCCAACAATCAAGGGATGGTTTTTTATATAATTATCCAGTATATCAATCTTCTCTCCTCACCCTTTGCTCCACCCATAAAAACGCCTTCATAGCAGTGCCTCAACGCATTTCACTATTGTCAGAATATAAAGTCATTTTTATTTTCAAATTTTCTTGCAAAATAGGCTTGAATATTATCAACTTTTCTAATATCCTTAGTATGCTTATCGGAATTAAAAATATTAAATTATGAAAGTGTAGGTCCTGCTTTATGTTATTAACAATTCTTAACATCGTCATTTTTGTGGCCTTCCTCATCGGATTATATGTAATGGCTAAACGACACGTGTCATTTCCAAAACGTGTTTTTAGCGCTTTAGGCGTAGGTATCATTTATGGTATTTTCATTCATCTAATTTATGGTGTGGATTCTACGATTACTAAACAAACAACAGATTGGTTTAGTATTGTCGGTGATGGCTATATCGCATTATTACAAATGATAGTAATGCCCTTAATCTTTATTTCAATCGTTTCAGCTTTCACTAAAATTCAAATTGGAGAAAAATTTGCTAAAATCGGCATTTATATTTTCATGTTCTTAATCGGTACAGTAGCTATCGCAGCTATTGTCGGTATTGTATCTGCCCTAATTTTTGGTTTAGATGCTTCTTCTATCGATTTAGGAAGTGCTGAAAGCTCAAGAGGTAATGAACTTGCAAGTCAGGCTAAAGGCATGACTGCCAATACATTGCCACAGCAAATCTTAGAGTTACTACCAAGTAATCCATTCTTAGATTTCACAGGTCAACGTACAACTTCTACTATTGCAGTTGTTATATTTGCTGCATTTATTGGTTTTGCATTTTTACGTGTAATGCGCAAACAACCTGAAAGCGGAAATATCTTAAAACGTGGTATCGATGCATTGTACAACCTAGTAATGGCCATTGTAACGTTCGTATTACGCTTAACACCTTATGGTATTTTAGCAATTATGACATCAACGATTGCAACAAGTGACTTCGGTGCTATATGGACATTAGGTAAATTTGTGCTCGCATCTTATGCAGCACTTATCGTAATGTATATCATTCACTTAATTATTGTTACAGGATTAGGTTTAAACCCTGTTACTTTCGTTAAGAAAACAGGTGAAGTACTACTATTTGCCTTTACGTCTCGTTCAAGTGCAGGCTCATTACCACTTAACGTACAAACTCAAAAAAATCGTTTAGGTGTACCAGACGGCATCGCTAATTTCTCTGCCTCATTTGGTTTATCTATCGGACAGAATGGTTGTGCGGGTATTTATCCAGCTATGTTAGCTGTCATGGTAGCACCTGCTGCCGGTGTGGAAGTTAACTTACAATTTATATTGGCAGTTATCGGTGTTGTCATTATTAGTTCATTTGGTGTAGCTGGTGTTGGTGGCGGCGCAACGTTTGCTTCAATCATCGTATTGTCTACACTGAACTTACCTGTTGCACTTGCTGGTGTGTTAATTTCTGTAGAGCCATTAATTGATATGGGTCGTACTGCATTGAACGTCAATGACTCTTTACTTGCAGGTACAGGTACAGCTAAACTGACAGACAACTTAGATAAAGACGCATATAATGCAGAAGAATATGGTGAAATTACTGGCTAATCAGCCTTTAACAAGAACAATACTGCTCATTAATTGTTCTAACTATAACTAAAATTAAAAATGTTAAAAACCTTCCCAAACCGTGTCATTTCACGTCGTTTAGGAAGGTTTTTATTTTATCTAGTATTCTGGTTTAAATGGTCCCCAAGTGATTCTTTCTTTACCGTCTAGCGGAATCGCATCAATTTCTTTCGATACATCATCAAACCATTTTAAAAAAGCAGGTTCTTTTTCCAAATATGCCTCAACGCTTTCTTGCGTAACATCATGTAAATACCACGCTTTACTTTCAAATTCATATTGAATTTGAGCATATGCTAACCTAACTTTATCTACGCTATCGTATAAACAATTCACCTGTTTCACTAAATTCGGTGCTTGAGAAACGATACTACCTGAAATAACCTTTTTATGTGTTTCGTTATCCAAGTCATTCCACATTCTGAGTTGGCCATCCATTTGAAAAAACAAATCGATTGTTGAATCTTTCTCATCAAAGGTTATTAAAATAAATATGCGCTCAGCTGTATGATCTACTGAATTGATTGCAGTAACAAGCACTTTTTGTGCCATTTTCGCCCAATACTTTTGCGCTTCTTCCGGGGTTAGTTTGTTCTCAGATGAATAAATATATTGATTATTTATGTCACGTCCATCAGTCTCATCTGTTTTTTTTCTAAAAAATCTATTAAACATGCTCAACTTAACCAACCCCTTCCTTAATGTAATGAGTTTTTGAAAATGAAACACTTTAGCTATCTTGCTATCCTATTATTTTCTAATAAAACCTGCTCTATTCAATTGATCTAACATATCCAATCTTTGTTTTGCGCTCATAAAATTCGCGATTTGATTAGACCATGTTTCACTACGTTCACCGTTTGTACGCGATTTATAATAATCACTTACGGTTTGATCATATCTTTGTAATTCTTCTTTTTGCTCGTCCTTATCGCTATTATATCTATCACGATGAAAAACATGTTCAAACGGTAAACGTGGTTTCGGGCTACCATCTTCCTCATCTTTAGGTATACCAAGTGCCATACCGAATAGAGGGAAAGTATGCTCAGGTAGGTCTAATACTTCTTTAACTCGTTCAACATCATTTCTTAATGAGCCTAGATAAACAATTCCATAGCCCATATCCTCTGCTGTAGCAGCGATATTTTGTGCTACTAACGTTGCATCTATTGTACCAACAAGCAAGCCTTCCGCAGATTCAAATGATGTCTCCATTTGATGCTTGGAATCTTCATTCACTATTGAGTGTCTATAATAATCCATTACAAAAACAAACAAATAGCCATTTTCTACGACATAAGGCTGTCCAGATACTTCTTTTAAATCTTCTTTTATCTCAGGATCTTCTATACCTATAATGGAATAAGTTTGTAAATAACTAGAAGTCGAAGCGCTTTGCCCTGCTTCAACAAGTTGTTTAATATGCTCTTCTGGAATAGGTTCTTTCTTAAAATTTCTTACTGAATGGTGTTTTTTCAATAAGTTGTACACGTGATCAGACATGCTATCGCTCCTCTTTATGAAATATATCCATATCTTACCAAAAGCATATTTTGATTGCTTATATTATGTTTACCCGTTTTTCACCTTTCTTAAAAGATTTGAAAGTAATTAAGTTTATGGTTAGTATAATAGTAACAATATTCTGAAAAAGGAGTGCTAATATTTCATGACACAAGCCAATACAACTGTCGTAGATGCATTGTTTGAAGCCTTTAAACAGCACGAACCCATAGATTTTGTTAGTCAAACACACAATATCAGTGAACGAGAAGCGTACCAAACACAGGATTTACTTATCGATAAACTTCAAGACGTTGATCAATCCAATATCGCCGGCTATAAAGTAAGTATGACGAGTGCAGCAACACAAAGTATCGCTAATACTGATGAGCCAGCTTATGGCACAATACTTTCTTCTAAAATTGTAGAAAGCAATGGCTCTGTATCACTTTCAAGTCTATTTTCACCTTTAATTGAACCAGAAATTATGTTTATTCTAACGAAAGATTTATCTTCTAATCCAACAAATGAAGAAGTCCTATCTAGCGTTAAAATTGCACCAGGTATTGAAATACCCGATGCACGTTACAAAAATTGGTTCCCTAATTTCACTTTAGGTGATTTACTAGCAGACAACACTGCGACAGGATTAATTGTTGTTGGTGAAACAATTGATCCTTTGTCATATGAAGATTTTGCAAATATCCATATGAAACTATCGTATAACGGCATAGTAGAACATGAAGGTGATTCTACAGAAGTGCTTGGCAACCCAGTTGAGTCTGTTAAATGGCTTGCACAAAAACTCGCAACGCACGATAAAAAATTACACAAAGGTCATATCATTTCTTCAGGTACGTTTATATCGCCTATCCCTGTAGAATTAGGATCTTATAAAGCCGAATATAGCGATGTAGGACAAGTGGAGGTCACATTTGTAGACTAATCCCTCTTTCGCTCACAGCACAGGTTATTTCTGTGCCAAAGAATATAGACAAATCAAATGCTTTTCAGCATTTGATTTGTTTTTTGGTATTTTTCTTTAAAAATGATAGTGCTTAGGTCGACTCCTACGAAAAAGTAAGTAGCCGAAGACCACAGTCTAATCCCGTAATCGTGGAAAACGTGTACACAACTGCCAACATTCTCGGAATCTTGTCTATAATCAATCATATATAATCTTCTCCCTATACATACTATAATTTATAAATCATTTAAAATAATTCATTTAACTCATAGATATGTTTCTCTTTATCGTAACGTGGAAAACATTAAATGTACGTAAAGATAGGGGGTATTTTAATGAGCAACAAAAAGAAAGATCAATTAAATGAAGTAGAAAAAAACAATGACGATAAAGCAATGACGACTAATAATGGTGTCAAGGTAAGTGAAGATGAAAACACGTTAACTGTTGGTGAACGTGGTCCTAGCTTATTAGAAGATTTCCATTTCAGAGAAAAAATCATGCACTTCGATCATGAACGCATTCCAGAACGTGTTGTCCATGCCCGTGGCTTTGGTGCGCATGGCGAATTTCAAGTTTATGAAGATTTATCGAAATATACTTCAGCTGACTTTTTAACTCACCCCGAGAAAACAACGCCAGTATTTGTTAGATTTTCCACAGTTCAAGGTTCTAAAGGCTCTCCTGATACAGTTAGAGATGTCCGTGGCTTTGCGACAAAATTTTATACAGATGAAGGTATTTTCGACCTAGTAGGTAACGATATACCAGTATTTTTCATACAAGATGCAATCAAATTCCCAGATTTAATTCACGCAGTTAAACCTGAACCACATAACGAAATGCCTCAAGGTGGTACAGCACATGATACATTTTGGGATTTCTTTGCTCAAAATCCAGAATCTACACATACCGCTGTATGGGCTATGAGTGATCGCGGTATACCTAAAGATTTTAGACAAGTCGAAGGTTTCGGTGTGCATACATTCCGCCTTGTTAATAACGAGGGACAGTCTTATTTTGTTAAATTCCATTGGAAACCACTTCAAGGGCTAGAGTCTCTCGTATGGGATGAAGCACAAATGCTACATGGTAAAGACGTCGACTTTCATCGTAAAGACCTTTATGAATCTATCGAAAAAGGCGATTATCCTGAGTGGGAATTAGGCCTACAAATTATTCGTCCTGAACAAGAATTTGACTTTGATTTTGATATTTTAGACCCTACGAAGATTTGGCCTGAAGATAATGTTCCAGTACAAAGAGTTGGTAAAATGACACTAAATCAAAATGTTACGAATGTGTTTGATGAAACAGAGCAAGCCGCATTCCATCCAGGACATATCGTACCAGGTATCGACTTTTCTAATGATCCATTATTACAAGGACGTTTATTCTCCTATACAGATACACAAATCACGAGATTGGGCGGTCCAAACTTCAATCAAATTCCAATTAATCGTCCTGTAAATGAAGTACACAACAACCAAAGAGAAGGCATGCATCAAACAAGTGTAAACAAGGGACAAGTTGCGTATCATAAAAATGCATTGAATAATAATGATCCTCATACAACACCGAAAGAAGAAGGTGGTTATGAACACTACCAAGAAAAAGTTGAAGGCCGCAAGATTCAAAAACGCAGTGAAAGTTTCAAAGATTATTATAGCCAAGCCAAACTTTATTTAAACAGTTTGACTCAGCCTGAATTTGATCATACAGTAGATGGCTTTTCATTTGAAATCGGTATGTGTAAATCGGTTATGGTTAAACAAAATGCTGTTAACCAATTGAACAAAGTTGACCGTACATTAGCTGAACGTGTAGCTAAAAATGTAGGTGTGGAAGTACCCGCAGAAAATGAAGAAGTCCAATCAGATGCAAAAGATAGTAAACTAACAATGGAAAAATTCGATATCCCATTAGCTGGACATTCTGTAGCTGTTGCAGTAAATGGCGATATTAGTGCTGACACGCTAAAATCATATGCTAAAACGTTCACTGAAAACAAATTGAACTACGCATTTGTGGGACAACATCCTAAAGATATCTCAGAAGACTACGGTATCACTGAAACATTTGATACTGCTCATCCAACTTTATTTGATAGCTTAATTGTACTTTCAGATGGTAGCGATATACTCCCACCTGTCGAGGAGTTTGCAGAACTCACTTATAAACACAATAAACCATTAATCGTTAACCAAACAGCTGCGACAAATTTAGCAGATGCCAAATTGAATCTAGCAGCACCTGGTGTTTTCGTATCGGATGACCCTGATACAATTGTGCAAGCTTTTGATAGAGCAAGATACTGGGACAGATAAAAAAATTCACAAATAATCATTGAACACCAACACTGTTTAATTTAAATATATTATATTATTTTTGTTTAAAAAATAGCAGTAATTTGTGCCGACTCCTGCGGGAAAAGCACTAGCCGAAGACTACAGGCTGAGGCTGTGCCCGCGGAAAGCGTGCACAAAAAAATACCAACACTCTAGTTGCCTAAGTTATAACTTAGGCAGTTTTTTTATTATAATGGAAGATAATGGGTATTATTACATTAAAGCGGTTGTTCGCAAATTCCTTTTAACATAGGCCAATCTTATACATATTTAATTTTTTAAAAAAGCAAATAAAGATGATAAACATGCGATTGCAACCTGCCGTTGCGGCAGACAATAACATTAGGTTCGTGACGCTGAACATGTAATATATTACCTTTAAACAAAGGATGTGGTTGTTATGGAAATTGGAAAAAAGATTAAAGAGCAAAGAGAGCAAAAAAATTGGTCGCAGGATGATTTAGCTGAAATACTTAACATTTCACGCCAAAGTATTTCAAAATGGGAATTAAATAAAGTCTATCCAAGCATTGATATGTTAATTAAAATGGGTGATCTGTTCGACATTTCATTAGACGAACTCATTAAAGGAGACAAGCAACTGAAACATACAATTATTGAAACATATCAGCAACCTGTTTCAGATGATAAAGAGAAACATCCTATGAATGGTTGGGAATTCCTAGCAGGTTACTGGTGGTTGTTCTTCCCTGTTGCTGCAATGATTTGGTGGATAATACAATCATTCATGTAATCAAGTACTAACACCTTCTTTAGTAACTTTATACTTTTAAAAAATACGAGACCTATTTCAAACTGTAAATAGGTCTTTTTTCATGAAAATCTCACACATTATTACTATAGCTTGTTATACTGTTTTATAAATACACTATAGGAGTATTATTTATGGTTAAACATATAGAATTATTTGTAAAAGATAATAGATTGGTTGAACTTCAAAACGATTTAGCTACTATTGTCACAGAAGATGAGTTTCAAAATTCAATTATAGAACTCAATCAAGATACGAGCGGATTCAAGACATACACGCTTAAAGCACCACTACCAGAGCGACTATCAGTAAAAGAAATCATTAAATTTTGGTGTAAGTGGTACGATTCAAAATTACCCTTAGATACAGTCCTTTATGAATGTAAGTTATTCTCCTTCAATCACAAGAAAATTAAAAAGCTCACAACTTCTGAACTTAAACTCGTCCATTTAGCAAAATTATTCCTTGTACCTGAAACGAAATTTATTATTAAAGAACCTTTACAAAATGTCTCTATTGAAACAAAACACACCGTACTCAATTTACTCAATGAACTCAGTAAATACAATTCGATTATTACGTTAACAAATCACACAGAAGAAGCGTTACTTATCAGCAACAATTGTTATCGCCTTACGGAAAAAACATTTAAACCTATACAAATATCACAATATGAACCAAATCATCAGCAAGATATAAACGACAGCAACCAATTAGAGCGTCAACAAATCAAACGTTTAACAGTTAAAACCAATGAAAAAACGTTATTTTTAGATCCTATCGACATTGATTACTTAGAAGGTCAAGATGGCAAAGTTGTTATACATGTAGGTAATGAACAATATACCCATGATACGACTTTACAATCTATTGAAAAAATTATTGTTCCTTATGGTTTTTATCGATGTCATCGTTCTTATATCGTAAACTTACAAAAAGTTAGTGAAATTATTTCTTGGTCTAAAAACAACTATTCGATACGACTCAATAATACTAAAGAAATACTAATTCCTTTATCTAGGCAAAAAGCAAAAGAAATAGAACGATTTTTCAATATTAATGAGTAACAATTCAATACTTATACGTTACATTTCACCTTCTTTTGAACGTCAGATCCGCGTGAACACGCTATGCTGAAGTTAATTCAAAAGGAGGTAATTTAATGGAACACATAATTGAAATGAATCATGTAACAAAATCATTTAAAAACAAAATAGCAATTAAAGATATGAATTTCACTGTAAAAAAAGGAGAAATTTTTGGTTTCCTTGGACCTAGTGGTTCTGGCAAGACAACAACAATTAAAATGTTAACTGGCACATACGATCCGTCTAAAGGTAGTCTAAATGTACTTGGACACAATGATTCTGAAATAGGTGCAAGCAACTTCATGTCAAAAATTGGTATCCTTACAGATCACAGCACTGCTTATGAACGCCAAAGCATTTGGGATAACTTAAAGTTATTTGCCAAGCTTAATCAACTATCATTACAAAAAGTTGACGAAGCTTTAGAATTTGTCGGTCTAACACAGGATAAAAAATCATTATTTAAAAACTTGTCTGCTGGTATGAAGCAACGTGTACTACTTGCTAAAGCAATCTTACATCAACCTGAGTTATTATTTTTAGATGAACCAACAGCATCTTTAGACCCTATGACAATTCAACACGTGCATAAAGGACTTAAAGCACTAAACGAACGTGGCACAACGATATTTTTAACAACGCATAATATGGAAGAAGCAAACGCATTATGCGATCGCGTGGCTTTTATAGAGTCAGGTGTACTCAAAGAACTTGATACACCTGAGAACTTTCGTTTTAATCATGCAAATCATACAATTAAAGTCATTCATAATAATAATCGAGAAAAAACCTTACCCATGACTACCGAATCCGCACAGTATATTACAGATATGCTCGAAGCAAATGATTTAAAATACATTTCATCTGATTTACCTACGCTTGGCGATGTTTTCTTGAAAATCACTGGAAAGGAGCTTGTTTAATATGAATATCACACGCTTATCAGCACTGTTAGAGAAAGACTTTAAAGAATCTATACGAAATCCTTCCATTATTTTCATGCCGTTAATGATTATATTAATCAGTATATTTTACAGTATCATTCCAACTACAAATGCAGTTCAAAGCGCACCGACTGTAATGCAGTTCATCATAATTAACATGGCATTTGTTTTTGTTGCTACATCACCTCTTATCACAATGATCTCTGAAGAAAATGAAAAAGGTACATTGAAAGGCTTAGTAGAGTCGCCAGCATCTAATATTGAAATATTGTTATCTAAAGTCATTATCACGTTTATAATCACTATTATTACGACTATTATAAGCTTAATGATTGTGAACAGTAACGTGAATTTCGATTTCCAAACTTATTTAGGCCTTGCAGTCATGCTATGCTTTTACCTTGTACTTGGTTTAGTCTTTGGTTTGTTGTCTAATACTGTTGGTACTGCCACAACATTAATGATGGTGCCCTTCATTCTCTTTGGTATGACACCAATATTTAATACCTTAGAAGGTGTTATAAAATTAGGCTTTTTCGACAAAGTACTAGAAATATTACCTTTTGGCTTAATTTTAGAATTAGAAATCAATAACGCTAGCTCGAATCTACTATATCTTGTGCTTTGGTTTATTCTTATTATGGTTTCCTTGTTCATTACTTATAAGTATAAATTCCGTAAACGTTAGTCGTTCACAAAATTGTAAAAAAGACTTTAAAAAGCTGTATAATTCATGTTTTCAAGCCATTTTAATAAATAACAAGCCTTTCTTCTCATTTTCATATGTTTAGTTGAGAATTGAAAGGCTATTTAATATGTAGAAAGATTATATCAATTATGTAAACGCTCTCTTTTTCATGCATATTTCCACTTACCACTAATGGTTCAAAAGCACACATAGAGCGTTATTTTACACTTTTGTATATAACCTTTCATCGTTGACTAGAATATATGAGCGTGCAATAATAGTAAGTGAAAGATTAGAATTATTACAATTAACAAACTATAATAATCTACTTAACTAATATTCTAATCAAAATTAGTTAATAAATCAGGAGGATGTTTTTTTATGTCTTTAATTAACAAAGAAATTTTACCATTCACAGCTAATGCTTATGATCCAAAGCAAGATGAATTTTTCGAGGTTTCAGATGAAAACTTAAAAGGTTCGTGGAGTGTTGTTTGCTTCTATCCAGCAGACTTCTCATTCGTATGTCCAACTGAATTAGAAGATTTACAAGGACAATATGATAAATTACAAGAATTAGGCGTAAACGTGTATTCAGTATCAACTGATACGCACTTCGTACACAAAGCTTGGCATGACCATTCAGAAGCAATTAACAAAATCCAATACACTATGATTGGTGACCCTTCTCAAACAATCACTCGTAGCTTTGACGTATTAGACGAAGATTTAGGTTTAGCTCAGCGTGGTACTTTCATCGTAGACCCTGACGGTATTGTACAAGCAGCTGAAGTGAATGCTGACGGTATCGGCCGTGACGCAAGTACATTGGTACACAAAATCAAAGCAGCACAATATGTACGTCAACACCCAGGCGAAGTTTGCCCAGCTAAATGGGAAGAAGGTTCAGAAACATTACAACCTGGTCTTGACTTAGTAGGTAAAATCTAAGGAGGCATTGATTTAAATGCTTAATGATCAGCTAAAATCACAATTACAACAATTACTTCAATTAATGGAAGGTGACGTTGTACTAAGTGCAAGTTTTGGTACAGATGAAAAGTCTAAAGAATTAAAAGAATTGTTAGACGAAGTAGCAGAGATGTCATCTCGCATTACTATAGAAGAAGTTGACCTTAAACGTACACCAAGCTTTTCTGTTAATAGACCTGATGAAGAAACAGGTATTACATTCGCTGGTTTACCAATGGGTCATGAGTTCAACTCTCTTGTTCTCGCTTTGTTACAAGTAAGCGGTCGTGCACCAAAAGAAGAACAAGCAGTTATAGATCAAATCAAAGCTTTAGACCGTCCGTTACATTTCGAGACTTTTATTAGTCTAACTTGTCAAAAATGTCCCGACGTTGTTCAAGCTTTAAACTTAATGAGTTTGGTAAATCCAAATATCACACATTCTATGGTAGATGGATCTATCTTTAGAGAAGAGTCTGAAGACATTATGGCCGTTCCTGCAATTTTCCTAGATGGAGAAGAATTTGGTAATGGACGTATGACAGTTCAAGATATATTAGCAAACTTAGGCAGTCAAGCAGATCCAGCTGAATTTAATGACAAAGATCCATATGATGTATTAATTGTCGGAGGCGGACCTGCAAGTGGCAGTGCAGCAATTTATACTGCACGTAAAGGTTTACGTACAGGTATTGTTGCAGATCGCATCGGTGGTCAGGTCAATGATACCGCTACTATCGAAAACTTTGTCACTGTTAAAGAAACAGATGGACCTAAATTTACTTCAGCACTCGAAGATCATATTAAACAATACAATATCGATGTAATGACTGGTATTCGTGCCAGCGATATTGAAAAAACAGACGATGGTATCATTGTCACTTTAGATAATGGCGCACAATTAACAAGTAAAACTGTTATTATTTCAACTGGTGCACGTTGGCGCAAGCTAGAAGTACCTGGCGAAGAAGAATTAATCAATAAAGGCGTTGCATTCTGCCCGCATTGTGATGGCCCATTATTTGAAAATAAAAATGTTGCTGTTGTAGGCGGCGGTAATTCTGGAGTCGAAGCTGCAATCGATCTTGCAGGTATCGTTAAACACGTAACGTTACTTGAACGTAACGCTACGCTGAAAGCAGACAACGTATTACAAGAACGTTTGGCTTCTTTACCAAACGTAACTATAATAAAAAATGCTCAAACAACAGAAGTTTTAGGTGACAGTGCAGTAACTGGTATTAAATATCAAGATAAATCACTTGGCGAAGACCATACTTTAGAACTCGAAGGTATTTTTGTTCAAATTGGTTTATTACCAAACACTGAATGGCTTGATAATTATGTTGAATTAAACCAAGCTAAAGAAATTGTAATTGATCGTAAGAATGCTACAAGCATCCCTGGTATTTTTGCAGCTGGTGATGTTACAGACGATCGTAACAAACAAATTATTATTTCTATGGGTGCTGGTGCAAATGCAGCATTAAACGCTTTTGATTATATTATCAGACATTAATCTCAAGCTCTAGATTAAATAGAACCCTTTTGTGGTTCTATTTTTTTATGCCCTTTTCCCTGAATATGAGTATTACCTTTGCACTCTTATTCTTGTATCTATGTAATTAATTATTCATATTAGCTAACATTTTAAAATGAAAATCTAATGAATTTTTAAATTTATATGGCAACTATCCTCTTTTATTATTAATTTGTTCAATAGATTGTGCGTTTATTATTTAATTCATCATACAAATAGATAGCACTACATGATACGCTTAAGTTATAATTTTCTAAGAACATATGTAAACATACAATGGGACTGTTAAAATAGAACGACTTATTATTAAAGGAGCAATATTATTTATGAAGAAAAGTATACTTTTATCGTTAGTTTTGGTGCTAGCTGTCATACTCGCAGCATGTTCAAATGGTAATTCAGAAGATGAGGAACATAATGAACGCAATGCCCCTAAAAACGTGAGCAAATTAGCTGAGAAAGATATCTTCCATTCAGATAAAAAGGGTGAAGATATTAGTGAAGATGAAATGAATAAAGCGATTAAAAAATATTTAGATGTTAACTCACTTATTATTGATAATAAATACCTCATGCAATATAAGTTAGATAAACAAATAGGTACAGATACAAAAATCACTGATGCGCAAGAAAAACGTTTATCAGATTTATCGAATAATGCAATTAAAAATGACCTTCATTTTAAAGACTTTGTAGAAGATAACAACATGCCGAGCGGTTATAAAGATAATCTAGATGAAATTATCGCTTATTTTACATCCCTAAACAGTACAATTAAAAACGTTGATAAAGAAATTGAAGAAATAGATTACCAACCTGACAACAACCTCAACGTTGTTGACGTTCCTGCTAAAGTTGCCGGAAATGTTAATCATAAAAAGCAAAAATCAATTAAGAAATTCCTTGATGACAAAGGAATTGAAAGTGACGCTGTAGATAAATAGATGACAAACGGGAGTGAGACAACGAAGTCTAATGTTTCTAACAAGATTTCTATTCCAGCTGCATTTGTGTCAAAAGATTGTTGTTTTAGCGCCATACTTTTCATTTATGTTTCATAATATTAGCTAAGGTTACAAAATGATGACATGTCACCTTTCCGTGATGGCAAAGGCGTTAAGACTATTTTTTACTCATCCATTTATATACTCTGACTTATTCTCGTAAAAAACCTTACATGATTGTAAGGTTTTTTAATATGATTATCCTGTTTTTCTCAAAGCTTAATTTGTTAAGATATATACAAGTTAAGAAATACGTTATTAGAAGCACAGCCACTCATTAATAATTTTAAGGAGGCCACACTGTTATGATATTAACTATTTTAATAGGTGCCATGGCTGCTATTTTCATAGCTTTTAATCTCTTTGAGAAGAAAGAAAAATATGGCGTCGTTTCTTTTAGAACAATCGCGCTAAGTGTAACTTACGTCATACTGGCTGTTATTGTCGGAAGCTTTTTAGACAATATCAATACATTATTCCAAGGATTTCATGATAGCTTGACAGCAGCTAAAAAATATTAAACCTGAACCGAGACAATGTCGCAGTTCAGGTTTTTTGTTTGTCTTATATTTCAAGTTCATAGGGTACACAGTTTTCTATTTTTCTATCAATTACAGTTTCTTTTGTTTCATAGCGTAAATAAACAAGAAAACATCTGATTACGACCTGATGCGCAACGATTGCGATAGACTCTAAAGACGGATCAAGTTCTTGTTCAAAAAATTGTTCAACACGCTGTAATACATCCGAATAGCTTTCTCCTTCAGGGGCTTTTTGCGTAAAACTATGGCGAAAAGCAAGCAAATTATCATCATTAAAATAAGCATGATATTCGGGGTTTTGTTCAATTGCATCTACCATTTTGCCTTCAAAGATACCTAAAGAACGCTCTCTTAATAGAGGCGTTACACTTGCTGAGATGTGCTTATCAAATATGGCATTATACGTTTGTCTCGTGCGAGTCAAATCAGATATATATACGTGCTCGATGTTCTTTTTTTCAAAGTAGCTTTGTAGTAATTGAGCAGAATGTACACCACTTTCTGTTAAAGGCACATCTAACTGACCACAAAAGTATTTTTTTCCTTGTTGTTTATCATAATTAGACTGTGATTCTCCATGACGAACTAAATAAATTTTCATAACGATTACCTCTTCTCTATTTCTATTTATAATCCAATATTTCATTATTCTTTTTTACGAAGCTCATATCTTACAATACTGTTAGATGGAGTAATATACCTATATTTCAATACTTATTCTTGTTATTATCCAATTGAGGTGATACAAATGAGCGAAAAAATGTTACATCATGACACACAAAGTGGTCGCGTATTAGCAGCAGTCAGTTATTTCAGTATATTCTTTGCACCAATTATATTACCTATTATCCTATGGATTTTTGCTGATAAACCTGCTTCAACTCATGCAGCAAAATCGTTATTTTACCATATTATAACGTATATTGGACCAATACTATTAGTTTTAAGCGCAGCGTTCGGAACTGCAATTATCGATCAACAGAACACTACAATTGCAATAATAGCAATTGTAGTAGCAATCCTCCTATTAATTGTAACAATTTGGTACACTATCAAAAATATATACCGTGGTATCAAGATATTGATTTCTGAAGATGCTTATTTCCGTCCATAAAGCATTGCAATTTTCTAGAAATTCTATTTAGAAAGTGAATGAGGCTGAGACATGTATTTGTCCCAGCCTTCTTTCGTTATACTTTTAAGTTAAATCAGCTGCTTTTACTAAATAATAAACTGATAGATAAACCAATAAGGATGGCACCTACTGCATAATCAAACACCGCTTTTATTTTTCTATTTCCAAAAAGTAATTTGATATATTGGAATATGTATACGCAAAAAATAAACCAGATGAGAATAACTGTTGTTACTATTGCCGATAATATTGCAATTTGAGATGACACACCTTCGCCAGCAGTTATAAATTGCGGTAATATACTTATGTAATAAAGTAATGCTTTAGGGTTTAATATTGTGCTGATAAAACCTTGTCGATAAGAACTTAAATAACTAATCTGTTGTGCCTGCATTTGAGATGTTGAAAAATTCATGCTTTGGCGTGCACAGATGATACTTTTAATTCCTAAATAAATCAGATAACATGCACCTAATATTTTAATCATTAGAAAGACATAATACATATTTGCCAAGATAAATATAATGCCAAATACTGCTAATAATGAATAGATAACGTGTGCTGACGTAATACCTAATGCGGCCATTGCGCCATTACCTTTACCTGAAGTAATTGAATTTTTCATTACTACAAAAAAATCTGGACCAGGAACAATAATAATCATTAATGTAATCGTAATAAATGCTGCAAGTCCTTCCATCACATGCACCTCCATCTTAACTACATCGTATCAATTCCGCTATGTCACCGCAATACACCTAGCCCATATTTCTTTTTATCAGCTGATTAGAACCCCCCCCTTTATTACTTCTTATTACTTCCACGTTAACTCAATAATTTTAAACCAACCGTACTAGCTAATATGACTGCAATACAAATTATTCTTTTGATATCGGTAGACTCTTTATAAAAAACCATACCCAATATCGCTCCGCCCACAGCACCAATACCTGTCCAAACTGCATACGCTGTACTCATAGGTAATTGAGTCATTGCCATAGATAAAGCTAAGAAGCTCAAACTAAAGAAACCTATCAATCCTATGACAGCAGATGTTTTTCGTGTATGCGTATAAGCATTTAAAAAGGTAATGCCTAACATTTCAAAAATACCTGCAATGATTAATAATATCCAAGCCATTATGCTTCTCCCCCTTTATCTGGTGTGACTAATTTCAAACAAATCACACCTAAAAGTAATGTTAAAATTAATATAATTTTTCCATAATTAACTTCCTGACCAAAGAAAGCAAAATCAAATATAGTGACACCTGTTGTACCCAGACCAACAAATACTGCATAAGATGTACCCACTGGTAACATTTTTGATGCATCTATAAGCAAATAAAAACTTAAAAATATAGCTATAATTGTTAGCATCCATTCGAGACCTGTCGTTGCATGTGTTAACCCGATGACCCAACCAACTTCAAATATTGATGCGATAATAATTTTTATCCAATTCATTCATATTCCTCCTATTAAAGTAAAAAAAGCCCGAGAGATAGTTATCACTACTATCTCCCAGGCTTTTATCCTTCCGTGTCACATTCAACATGTGGCTTCCTCTCGGACCAGTCCAACATTGAGTGTTGCGGAACCCTAGAAAGCTTTTATTTAATTCTCTGTATCATATCAATTTATCTTATAGACATCAAGCATAGCATTTCATTTTTACTCAATTTAAAATTATTATCATTTAAAAACGCTTACAAGAAACACTTTGGTGTCTTTTTACATTTTTATTTTAAAAAGTTTTAATTATTTAAGTCATTACCCTCTACATTTTATAAATTTTCATGTATACTATATATCAGATTAGAACTATTATAATCTAAATGCTTAATCAATGAAATGAATTCTCAATTAAAACAATCCGATTATTGGGTTGAAATATAAAAAAGTGAGGGATTACTATGCAATTATTAAATTACAAAATGCACAATGATGAACTCATCGCTACAGTGTTATCCGATAAGAAGCAAGTATTCAAATACACGTTTGATGTAAACACGCCGGAATATGAAATCTTGGATGTACTTGAAGAAATTAACGAATATGTAGACAATGGTCACCATCCATTAGGTTGTTCATTACTAAAAAATTATACACACGCGGATGTGAGTCACAATAGTTTATAATATTGATCACACAGCAAAAAGATGAGTATTACTGTTCACTTTGAAACAGTAATTACTCATCTTTTATTTTTGCTTATTAATCTTCATGAAAAATACTACCTTTAATTGAACTGTGCATGGTATATTGAGTTAGTTAACATCATATACCGGGTAAATACATAATAAAGATATTCAAACGTGATAAATATAGTTGAGGGGGGACGCAAAATGTTCTATGGTTCAATATTACTCATTATTCTTGGTATTGTACTATTAATTTTAAATAAACGCCTTTCAAAAAAAGGTGATACAAGTAAAAAACAAAGTTTTATTAGTTTCGGCGTGATGTCATTGGTTTTTGGTCTTTTTGGCCTTATAGGTGTTATTATTATGGCATTGACTTAATATTTATTGCATGTAAAAAGGTGATAGAGCCCCTCAAGGGGAATCTATCACCTTTTAAATTTCCACACTATTACATATCAAATAAATCATTAAATGATTCAACCATCGTTGGATGTGTATAAATATTATCTTTCAATACCTTATAATTTAACTTTTGATCTATTGCTAATTTTAATACATTAATGATTTCTTCTGATTCTAGGCCATATAATGTTGCTCCAAGTATTTTTTCCGTATCTTTATTCACTACTACTTTAAACAAGCCTCTTGGATCATTATTCACTTTATGTCTAGGTATAGCGTTAACTGGAAGTTCGTTTTCTATTACATTGTAGCCTTGATTTTTAGCTTCTTGACCAGTCAAACCTACACGTGCCATTGGCGGATCAATAAATACTGTATAAGGCACAGCGCCTCTATTTTCAGTAGAACGCACACCCGTTCCAAAGAGTTGATCTTTAACAATTCTAAAGTCATCTAAAGAGATATATGTGAATTGCATACCACCTTTAACATCACCGATTGCATAAACATGTTGCGCATCCGTTTGGAGATATTCATTCACTTTAATTTCTCCATGCTCACCAAGCGTTACATCCGTATTGTCTAAATCTAAATCCACATTAGGCTTACGACCAGTCGCTAATAGGACTGCATCCGCTTCATAATCTCCATTAGACGTATGCACAATAGTTCCAAATTCAGTATCTTCAAAGCGCTCTGTATTCACATTGTATATGATATTTACACCTTTGTTAGCTAAATCTTTTTTAACTTCTGTAACTATATCCTTATCTTCTTTAGGCATAATATCGTTGCCACGTTCAAGTACGGTCACTTGTGTATCGAAGTTAGCAAACATTGACGCAAATTCTAAAGCAATATATCCAGCACCAATGATGACTAATTGCTTAGGCTGAAAATCCAAACTCATAATCCCAGCAGAATCGTATAAATGCTGAGAACTTTCGACGCCTGTAATTGGTGGTATGACTGACATTGCGCCCGTATTAATAACGACATCTTCTGCATGCAATGTTTCCACTACATCCTCATTGTCATTTAATAAGTTCACTTCATTGTTAGATTTGAACTTCGCAGTATAATCCAAGACTTCAATATTATTATCATCTGCAAGATTATGATAATTTTTATTATTCAACGCATCTACCACATCTTTTTTTCTAGAAAATGCTTTGTTAAAATCATTATGAGTTAGACCTTCGTGAACAAGCGTTTTTGAAGGAATACAACCAACATTGATACAAGTGCCGCCATACATCGTTTTAGACTTCTCAATGACTGCTACTTTTTTACCTTGTGCTGAAGCAAATTTCGCTAATGTTTTACCACCTTTACCAAATCCTATAATCACTAAATCAAATTGTCTCATGAATATCCTCCTTCATTACATCATTTAATACATCTGTAATTGTGATGGTTTTATAATAATTTATTAATATATCATTTTCTTTTTGCTGAAACTTAGACATCGTAGTCCCTATTTCCCTGGAAATCTCACAATCACTACCTTCGTCACCTGTAAAAATACGTCCATCTGATCTTTCCTCATTAAATAATTCAAATAAGTCTGCCAGATTAACATCAGCGGTTACTTCATTAGCTTGATAACCACCATACTTCCCCCTACTAGCATCTAGGTAATGTTGATCATTTAACTTTCTTGTCACCCTGCGTAATTGCACAGGGTTAATACATATCCGCTCTGATAATGAACCACTACTATAACGTGCATCTGAATGCTTAACTAGAAATGTTAGCAGATGGACTGCTATATTAAACTCTAAATTCATTCGCATCACCTTTAATTGTAACTTTTATAATTACATTAAAACATGTCTTGAAATTTCTCGAAAGTTTTTTGCTTATACTATCTATATTCCCAATTACAGTAATATATATCTAACAATGTTATTGTTTTGCATTACTGACTACATTTAATATACTTATGTGCAAGGTGATATTAACAATAAAGGAGATGGAGAAATGATTAAAAAATTAGATGAAGTTATGATATACGTATATGATCACGATAAAGCAATTGAATTTTGGACAAAAAACTTAAACTTTGTAGTAGTAGCCGATGACGAAGAAATGGGTATGCGCGTAGTAAAACTGCTTCCAGAAGACGATGCTCAAACTGCTATTGTATTACAGGACAAAGCGAAAGTTGACGAAATGGATATGGGTGTCAGTACAACTACACCATCACTGATTTTCGCAACAACACAATTCGACCACTTATATGATCGTTTGAAATCTAATCAAAATGCAGTTGGAGAGATTATGGATTTACCTATGGGTAGAGTCTTTAATTTTGCAGATGCTGAAAACAATTATTTCGCAGTTAAAGAAATATAATTCTACGATACTTTAAATGAACTTTGCTCATGATCTAGAACATAAATATATACCTCCGCCTCATTTATGAAAACATATAACTTAGTTTAATCTAGTATGTTCTTCCCATAATAATTGTAAATAACTGTTAAGTCGTAAGTAATGTAATTGTAACCAACACATAACCTGTATAACCCATTAAGTTTGTTATACTTTTATAGCCACTAAATATGTATTACAGGAGACAATTATGAAAAGAATCTTCCACTTGTATTTATATTATTTAATTATGTTAGCTATCGTTGCCGCTATTTTACTTTCTTTATATTTTTTATATGTGTGGAAAAACGATCAGCCGCAAAATCAAGATTATTATAAGAATTTCGAAGAACTGAAAGCTGACACAAAAGAAAATCGTGATTGGCAAATCAATTCAAAAACGACAAATAACAAAGATATATTAGTTACTGCTATTCATGGTGGCGGTATTGAGCCTGGCACTTCCGAATTGGCAAAAATCATTTCTAAAAAAGGTAACTTTAATCTATATAGTTTTGAAGGTTTATTAAAATCGAATAATGCTAAATTGCATATTACTTCGACTCGTTTCGACGATCCCAAATTAAAAGACATGACGACCAAATCTGATGAAACGGTGTCTATTCATGGCATTCGAGAAGATAAAAAAGTTGTCTACATTGGTGGTAAAGATAAAGATATGGCCAAATCTATACGTAAGGAATTAGAAAATGAAGATTTTAATGTTGAAAATAGCCCTGATTATGTAAATGGCGATTCCAGCCAAAATATCATTAATAAAAATGATACAGGCTCAGGTGTTCAACTTGAGATTTCAACAGAATATCGTAAGTCATTTTTTGAGGACGATGAGCTTGGTCGCTCCACGAGAGAAAATCCAAATGATTACAGACAATCCATCTACGACTTTGCTGAAGCTGTTACAAAGGGCGTAAAAGAACAAACAACAAAAGATTAGCAATAAAAAATCCAGGAAGCCTACCTTAATTAGAGTAGTTTTCTGGATTTTCATTGTTTTAAATTCATTATTAATAAATATCAAAGTACGTTTCTTTTAAATCTTTTTCATTTGACTGATTTAATAATTCTACTACTAAACTAAAATCATTAATAATATGACTAATCCTTTTGAAAATAGGTTCCATATCAACTGTTGTTTGTGATTTTAAACCTAAACAAAAGACAAGTTGAACATCTTTGTCCCCCCATTGAATAGGTTTGTCTAATTTAACTATATAAATAAAAGATTGTTTAGCAGACGGTGTAACAGGATGAGGAACAGCGATAAGGTTACCATAAGCCGTAGTAGCTACTTCTTCTCGTTCATTAACTTTTTCAAAAAAGTCTGATTTTATATAATGTAATGCTTTTAAATCAGACTCAATTTCTGATAATAATTCATCTTTGCTTTCAACATTACTTTTAATCGCAAAAAGTTCAATTAACTTTTCTTTTTGTCCTACATTGTAGTTATCTATAAATTTTTTCAAGTTTAAAATATCTACATCAGTTAAAATTGTATTTACATAAATGACAGGTACAGAGAAATCTTTTTCCAGAGGAATTGTTGATATTATTAAATCTGTTCCTTGCAATTTATGTTCACTTAACTCATACAATTGTAATGAATTGGTTGTCGTGATTTCGTTACTAAAGTTTTCAATCAATTTATATTTTATTAGCTGTGAACTAGCCAAACCAGATGCACAAACAATAGTTGTATTGATTTTGTTATCCAGATTGTTCGGTTTTTTCAAAGCCAATTCAAAATGCAAAGCAAGGTAACCAATTTCACTTTCAGAAATTCTTATTTTGTATACTTCTTCAATTACTTTACTTCCTACTAAAGCGATATCAAATGAAAATGGATAGTTCTTTTTAATTTCTGCTAATAATGGATTTCTGATATTCATTTTATATTTATATCTCGTAATAGAAGTAGATAAATGTAAGCTTAGATTATTTCTCAATTCTTCTTCATCTATTAAATCTAAGTGAAACACTTGTTTTATTCTTCTTAAAATATGACCTATCAACATATTTAATTCTTTATTTTCATGAATATTAGCGTTTTCTGAAATAAGACCTGACGTTAATATATGTGCCCAAATATATTGTTTTTCTTTAGTAGGTAATTGGATATTAAAATTGCATTCTATCATTTCTACTAACTGCTTAAAAAATTGATTAACATCTTCACTCGTTTTCGTATAGCCATTAAATATATTACCTTCATCTTTAATAATGAGTTTATGTTCAACCCTAAACAGTGCTATATATATATGAACAACCAAATTTTCTAATTTCACATCAGGTATTGTAATGTTAAATCGATTGATTATTCCGATAATTTTATTTTTAAGTACATTTATTTCTTCGCTATCAAAAAGCTCATCCATAGATAACGGATCTAATAAAAACTCTGCAATCGCATATCTTTTCTGAAATTCATGTCCATCTATTTTCAACCCATGATATGGGCTTGTTATCAGATTCAAATCATGTTTTTCTAACTGTTCTCGTATCATTTTCAAGTCTTTCTTTATAGTCGTATCACTTACAAACATTCGCTCACTTAAATCGTCAATCTTTACATAGTTATCCAGTACAAGTAATTGACTAAATATATATCTAACTCTACTATCTTGATTATTAAAATTGAGAAGCTCATCTTTTAAATATTGATCATTTAGGAATAAATTGAATTTTTCTTTATTTTTTATTATCAATTTATATCCCACTGATCTCTTAGAAAAAATATAAAATCCAAATTCTTTTTCTGATTCATTTAATTCTTTCAAATCATTTCTAACTGTTCTAGGAGAAACACTCAAACTTTTACCTATAAACTCCCCAGAAATATAGGTGCTTGAATAATTATACATAAGCCGTATAATTTTTAAAGTTCTTTTGTTCATTCCCTCACTCCAATTACCTTACACTTTAGTATTGATTATATATTATAATTCAAACATGTTTTCCTCTGATAATTTTTTAAACCAATACCCACTCTTTTTAATTGTACGTGCTTGCGTATTAATGTCCACAGAAATAAATCCATATCTATTTTTATAGGCATTCATCCAAGACCAATTATCCATAAATGTCCACATATGGTAACCTTTACAATTTCCCCCTTCTTTAATAGCTTTATTAAGCCAATACAAATGATCTTTCAAAAATTCGATTCTATAATCATCTTGTATTTGATTGTTTTCTATAAACCTTGCTTCATTTTCTACGCCCATTCCATTTTCAGAAATAAATGAAGTAATATTGCCATAGTTATTTTGTAAGTTTTTCATGATATCATAGATACCTTCTGGATAAATTTCCCAACCTCTATAAGGGTTCATTTTTCTGCCTGGCATTTCATAATTATCAAAATAAAATTCTGGGGTGAATGGCGAATTAGGGTTAGGTATATTTTCTTTAGCTTTAACACGTCTAGGTAAATAATAATTTACGCCTAATAAATCTACTGTATTATGTTTTATGATTTCCAAGTCTTCACTCTTATAAAAAGGCATTAAATCCTGTGCTTTGATCATTTCTACTAATTTTTCTGGAAAAGTACCTTTTGTAGCAGGATCTAGAAAACTCTTATTAAAAAATAAATCTGCTATTAATGCAGCTTTTTTATCTTCTTCATTTTCACTTCTTGGATAAGAAGGTGTTAAGTTCAACACTATGCCTATTTCTCCGTTATAGTTCTGTTCTTTAAATAACTTGATTGTTTTGGCATTTGCTAATATCGTATTAAAAGCATATTGAAAACCTCTTTTGGCATCATTGATATCAGGATAATGGAAATTATATAAATAGCCTCCTTCAACTGGCACAATCGGCTCGTTAAACGTAAACCATTTTTTCACTCTATCACCATATAAATCAAAGCATTTTTGTGCATAAGCAACATAATTATCGACAACTTCTCTCGATTCAAAACCTCCTTTATTTTGTTGTTTCATAGGCATATCAAAGTGATATAAATTAACAAAAGGCTCAATGCCATTAGCTATTAATTCATTAATGACATTATTATAAAATTCAACTGCGTTTTCGTTTATATTTCCTGTATCTTGATTTATCATCCTTGTCCAAGAAATGGATAAACGAAACGAATTATGGCCTGTTTCTTTCATCAGTTTAATATCTTCTTTATATGTGTTATAAAAATTCGATGTGACATCTGGTCCAACATTATCATAAAATCGATTTGGTTCTTTTTCATACCAGTAATCCCATATGGATTGTTCAGTCATAGATTTCGTTCCTTCAGTTTGTGTCGCACTTGCCGCACTGCCCCACCAAAAATCTTTCGGAAAAGTAATTTTCATAAAAGTTCTCTCCTATCTGTTGGCTTTTATTTCTTGATAAATATCGATGATTTCGTTTGCCATATCTTTTATTGTTAGTGCATTCATTAAATGATCTTGTGAATGTATAAGTATTAAATTTAATTGATAATCTTTTCCTTGTGCTTCTTCTTGCAATAAACTTGTTTGAAAATTATGCGCCTTATTTATTTCTTGCTCTGCTTCTTTCATTTTTTCCTTAGCAGTCTCGAAATCATTTTCTTTCACATATTGAATTGCTTCCATTGCACTTGACCTACCATTTCCAGCTAGCAAGATAATTTGGAATGCTATTTCTGTATTATCCATGATATATTACTCCTCACTCTTTGATTTTTCTTGTTCTTTTCTAAAATAACCATTGTCCAATACTTTAAAGAATGGTAACCAAATTAAGAACGTAACAATTAAATTAAATAGCTGTAATACTGCACCTTGCCAAGCGTTTCCTGTAGCTAAATATCCACTTATGAAAATAGGAGTTGTCCAAGGAACAATGACGCCAGAAGGTTTAGGTACCAATCCTAATCCCATAGAAAAATAGGTTATTATAGTTACTACGACTGGAGCAATCATCCATGGTACAAGTATAATTGGATTCATTATTACCGGTAATCCAAATAATATTGGTTCGTTTACATTGAAAATAGAAGCTGGAGCACCTAACTTCCCGATTTCTTTATTTTGCTGACTTCTGGAAACAATAAATATCAATATAATGACTACCATTGTGCCACCAGTACCGCCCATGCCCACTAAGAATGTGTCTATAAATTGTTTGGTTATAATATTAGGCAACTCTTGATTTGCTTTAAATGCCTCTAAGTTTTCGTTATTCAAAGAATACCAAATTGGATCAAATACAGTATTTACAATGATTTGGCCATGTAACCCGAAAAACCAAAATATTTGTATTAAAAGTACTGCAATGATTGTAGCCGTCAATCCACTACCCAATTCTGTTAATGGTTGTTGCAAAATTGTATAAATAAAGTTTTGTAATGTATCGAAAGGTGTAAAAGAAATTAATATTCTAACGATTAATATCACCGAAAGTGTTACCGAAATAGGAATTAAAGCACTGAATGATTTGGCCACTTGAGTTGGTACACCATTAGGCATTTTAATTGTTATCTCTTTCCGACATAGATAACTGTAAATTTCACACGAAATAATAGACACAAAAATACCTAAGAACATACCTTTTGCCCCTAAAATCTCGACCGGTATGACGCCTTCCGTTTTTTCAAAAACTTGAGGTGTTAAAATCAAAACACTACTTAATGCTGTTACAGCGCCATAAATACCTTCAAATCCATTTTTCTCTGTCAGCTTATAACCAATACCTATAATTACATATAGCCCCATTATAGAGAGCGTGGACTCTGAAGCTGGTCCAACCATAGCTTGCCAAGCCGAAAATTGTGATTCAGATAATATTTTGTCTAAAAATGGAAAATTGGCTATTACAATAAAAATTGAACCAAAAATAATTAAAGGTAAAGCAACCATAAATCCATCTCTTAAACTCGAAAGATACTTATTGTTATTCAAGTTATCTGCAATTGGTAATAATATATCTTCTAGTTTTTCCATAAATTTATTTTCCATATGGTTTCACTACTTTCCTATTAAATTTAGTGATTGCTTTAATACACCATCACCATCAATACGCCCATATGCAACAGTATCAATAATATCAATAGGAATTTCGATATTGTTTTCTTTAGCGTATTTTTCAAATTTTCGCTTCATGAATCTCATTTGGGGACCAATTAATAACACGTCATAGTTATCTAATTTTGAAAAAGCATTATCACTTGATACTGCTTCAATGTTAACTTCAATATCAGCACTTTCTGCTGCCTCTTTCATCTTGGTAACTAATAAACTTGTAGACATCCCTGCGGAACATGATAATAAAATATTTTTCATACAAATCATCCCTTCTGTTTGTTTATCAAACTATACTATGTATGCGCTTACACATTAATGGACAATTTTTCCTTTACTATAGGAAAATGAGTTTAATAATCTAGAAAGATTATATTATCTTGGTGTTTTGTTTATATAACTTTAAAGAGTAAAAGTATTATAAAAACCGTTTTACTATCAGAAATAGTAAAACGGTTAAGGGTTTAAACTTTTCATTATTTTATTTTTTTCAAAAGAAAGGATGCTAAAGCACAGATAGTTGTTACCCAAAGTAGGATACTAAATACGATAGCATTGCTCCCACTTATTGTGATACCCGTATTAAAGTTTCCATTAGGATCACTTTCTATATAGAAATTCGCGCCAAATACAAATAGTAAGGCAATAAAAGATACAATACCAACTACATCAAACAATAATTTAATATAAGGATATTTAATATTTTTAGCTATCATGTGACCATTCCTTACTTTAGTTTTATTCACTGCCCTAAATTAAAAATCTACTATATTTTCATTTAATTTTAATATATCATAAAAATTTTAATTGTGATATTATATTACTCAATTGTTTTTTTATTTTTTTAGGAGGCTTTTACTATGGAGTTAATAGTTGCCATCATAGTTGGTTTACTTATAGGGGTTTATTATCATAAAAAAAAGAAGTATTTGACTGTAAAAGATTGGTTTTTTGGCTTATTCGTTATACTAATAGCTGTAATTATAACTAGTGGCTTTATGCACATAGATGCTTTAGTGGAAGGGTTTCAAGATGGTATCAAAGAAGACGTAGACCTAAAATAAGTTTGTAGCTAAAATATTGTATATAAAACTACCAAAGGAAACAACACGATCCGAAGACTATAGGTTGAGTCCGTTTCCTACTCAAGTGAGTCTAAGAATATGAAATAGCTGTCAGATATCACAAAGATATCTAACAGCTATTTTTAACATTCATTAAACATTATAAGGCTATTTTATTTTTAAAATTTGTCCTGTTTTAATGCTATTTGAATCTAGATTATTATCGGATTTTATTTTACTTACTGTTGTATCTTGTTCTTTAGCGATACTATACAAGGTATCATCTTTTTCAACGGTATATGTTTTAACTAAGTAGAGTGTTTGCCCTTTACTGATATTATTCGTTTCAAGATTATTCCATTTTTTGAGATCTTCAATACTCACTTTGCTTCTTTTAGAAATATTGTATAAAGTGTCCCCTTCGACTACTTTATGTGTATCACCTGAAATACTATCGTCATTACTATCAGGATCCGTCAATTTCAATGTTTGACCGACGGATAATGTATTATCGTTTAAGTCATTCCATTTTTTAATATTATCAATTGTTACGCCACTTCTCTTAGAGATACTATACAATGTATCGCCTTTAACTACTTTATAAGTAGAACCTGTAATGGCATCATCATCTTCGCCACCTAATTCTTTATAGTGTTTCTGAACTAAACTATAAAATTGATTCATGTTATAGCCCCATTGGTTAAAATAACCTACAGGGTCAGTATGGTTTGTCCCGCCCCAGTATTGACTAACTGCATTATGACTAATAATTGTTCCAGTTCCTTGATTGTTATCTGCAAGTGAAGGTTGTAGTCCGTTTTGTTTTAACATTTTAGCAGTCAAATAAGCTTGGTTGTTCACAGACTTAGCAAAACCATCAAATGTGTTAGATCTTGTTAATTCTATTTGATAAAAATATGGGTTAGCATTCGCTCCGGCGCCCCATGCTAAATAGTCGCTTGGCGCTGTTTGTATAATTTTGTCGCTACCTGCATATGCGTGAACAAAGGCATTATTGTAGTTATTATACATGTAATTTACTTCACCATCGATTGTACTATTAGGGTTTGCAGTTTCATGAATAACGACACCGATGAATTTCCCTGATTTATAATTATATTTTGGTAAATTATTCATACGAGAATCTTGCACTATTTTTGCAGGTTCTATGTTGTTATTGTCTATGTATGTATTAACGTCTTGGTACGCTCTATTTGCAAATGTACTCATTTCTACTGAATTATGTTCTGCAACTTTATCATGTAGTTTTAAATCTTCTGGTGTTAACTGTTCTTTCAAAGCTTGCGGACTCATTTTTTGTGCTTTTTCAAAATCTATTGCCTTACTTGTATTTTCATTTTTAGTTTCTTCTGCACTCTTATTAGAATTATCTTCTTGTGCGGTTGCAACTGTACTACTTAACAATAAACTTGTGGCTAACATTAATGACAAACTTACCCTATACTTCATAACACCATCTCCTATTTCAAAAATTTAAAAACACGACACTATATAAATATCCATTCCTTGCACAACACCTTATTGTCCCATCTTATAATATTATAAGATTATTTACAAAACATAGTTTTATTTTATGCTATTATTTTAAATATTTTTATATAGTCATAATCATTATTTTGATTTTCGCACAAAAAAGCTACTACCTTAAAAGGCAGCAGCTTATATTCAAATGTCCATAATCACACTAGATAAAATAGCAACCAATGCGACTACGAGTACCAATACTAAAAGTGAATCAATTCGTTTTTGGTTACGTTCATTCATAGGTTTTCTAAATTCTTTTAATGCGAAAAATCCTGTAATTAATACAATGGCTAGACACAACAAATGAAATACCAACGCTAATACTTCCATTATCATCACTCCAAACTTGAAATAATTAAGTTTGTTGCTTTAAATCTTCATATATTATTTTGGCCTTTCATATACAAAGCCTTCCCGATTCGATATGTTACGATTTATATTTCACAGTCACAAAAAACAAAGATTAATTTATATTCTTTTTATTCAATTACCCCTTTTTCGATGATTAGAAACAAAAATCTATCCTTCACCTAGCTCACATAATAATAAAACTCTCCCATATTAAGGATACAAAATAATTCTGGTTAATTAAAACCACAAAAAATAACCCCGTAAGCATAAGCTTACGGGGTTTTCAGATACAATATCTATTATTGTTCTTCTTTAACATATGGTAATAATGCCATATGACGAGAACGTTTAATAGCTAATGTCAACATACGTTGATATTTAGCTGAAGTACCTGTTACACGACGTGGTAAAATTTTACCGCGTTCTGAGATAAAACGTTTTAATAAGTCTGTGTCTTTATAGTCGATGTGTGTAATACCGTTTGCTGTGAAATAACAAACTTTTTTACGACGACGTCCGCCTCTTCTTGGTCCACCTGCCATGAAAACTGCCTCCTTTTAAGTTGTTTTTTTACCGTCAATTTTGAATATTTATCCATTATTTATAATGACTAATGTGCTATTATTTTCTATTATTAAAAGATTTAAAATGCGTGTGAAACATTGTGCTAAATCTTTGTGTGTGTATGTGTACTACTAATGTTATAAAATTATCCACCATTTGTCAACACGTTCAGATAAATAAACATCATTTACTTGAAATAAATTCAATTCCCTCTAAATTTTTTAATCATTTAGAACTAATTTAACTTCTTCGCTTAAATCTTCATAATGATTATTAATAAAGAAATGATCTCCTTCAAAAAAGCGATAATCTACATCACCTTTTGTTAGTTCTGACCATTTATATAAATTATTGTCGCAAATTGAATCTTGTTTGCCTACAAAAACAGATAAATTTATTTCTACCTGTCTCTCTTTTGGTTTATTACAATAGTAGTCTATAGCTAAAAAGTCGTTTTTTAAGGCTGGTTTAACAAGTTCCCAGAGCTCTTCATGGTTTAAAATCTCGTCTGGTGTACCACCTTTGTCTTTAATAAACTGTTTGAATTCTATATCATCCATGTATTCTATACCGTTATTTCTATCTAAACAGCCTATAGCTGCACTAGCGCAAAGAATCATGTGTTTAGGTCGATAGCCTAACTGATCAAGTTTGTAATAAAGTTCATAAGCTAAAATTGTACCTAAACTATAACCTAATAATATAAATTCTTCAGGCTTTTCTTTAATAATTTGGTTTATTAAATCATCAACCATATCATCAATACTATCTAAAGCAGGTTCAATAAATCTTTCGCCACGGCCAGGCAATTCTAATGGTTTAAATTGAATGTGACTTGGTAAATTATTTTTCATTGGATAATATAATGTTTTATTTCCCCCTGCAAACGGGATACAAAACAACGTTGTGTCAGTCATATACTCACCCCTTAAAGTATAAATTCTGTATTAAATCTTTTTGTAATATCTAATAGCTCTACAACTAAATTTTGGTTAGTTGCTTCCAAAATAACTGATAGTGCGTATTTTTCAAAAACGAGATTATGAAAAAATGAAAAGATTTGACTCATATCTTTTCCTGTTTCAACGATATTATAACTTTCTCGCCCTGGCGTAATTGAAAAAGAATCTAATTCTTTATACATACCAATACCAAGTAACTTCAAATAGCATTCTTTCATTGTCCACACTTCAAAAAAACGATTGAACTGAACATCCGAATTTTGTGCATTCATAATATATTGGGATTCTGTTAAAGCAAAATATTTTTTAGCAATATCTAAATCAATAGCTTCAATTTTTTCTATATCAATGCCAACATTTTTATCACTGACAACACACACCGAAAACCCATCAGTATGTGAAACATTAAGATGAATACCACTTGGCATGTGCAACACAGGCTTGCCATATTCTTCTTTGCTGAATTGTATATCATCAAAATGATGCCCCGTATGTTCACGTATGCAATAATACTTAAACAATTCAGAATATCTAGTATTTCTTTTGTCGTTTTGATAAATGAAAGAGCACGTATCTAATACATACACAGTAATTTTCACAGTTACACTTCCACATCGTTTGTTAAATTAAAACAATTGAAGCAGTAAATAATTATTATACTGCTTCAATGTTGTATTAAAAATTATTTTTTGGATGACTAATCATTTTAGATAATGTCACGTTTTCTATAGGTTGCCATTTGAAGTTTAATTTTTCGAGTATAAAGTTAGTTTTAAAATCTAATACTTCAAAGTGAGATTTATTGAAAATATTATTATCTAATATACCAGTGTGAAGTAAGAAGTCATTGATTTCATCACTCATTACATCATCTTGAATACATTCCATTAAATAATCCACAAACTCATTCCACTGTACATCTTTAATATTATAATTGTTTTGGTTATATACACTCATTAATTGTTTGAGTGGAAGGTGATTATTATTATATATATGATGAATTTCATTATTTAATTGATTATTTTTAATCAATTTACTACATGCTTCGGCTGCTTGATCCACAGAAGTGAATTCTAAATCATCATTTTCTAAATCCGGGAATATTTGTAGGTTCTTGAATGATTTAATAATACTGTAGAAAGCATTATTTTCTTCATTTTTTTGGAATATTCCTGTAAGAGAATCACATTGCAAGTTACCTAATCTATATATATTAGTTTCAATGCCTTGTTCTCTACTAGAAATTAATAATTTTTCAGCTTCTATTTTACTGTCTAGATAAACGTTATTAAGTTTTTGGCCAATATCTATATCATATTCTGAAAATGTTAGCTGTGATTTGTCTTTCACTTGACCTGATGCAATAGAAATTGTAGACATATGATGAATCTCTTTAAATTGATTGTCCTTAGCAAATTGTATTAACTGCTCTATACCACGTACGTTCACACCATAAGAAGCATCTTTCGTCGCAAAGTGACTTACATTCGCTGCAGCATTAACAACTATATCAATATTTTGAGATAACTCATCGTAAGTTTTAGCATCCATACCTAGTTGCTCAGATTCAATGTTTCCTTCAATGATATGAATTCTGTTAGCATATTCAGGATTTATTTGAGACTCAAAGTAATAAACCCAATTGCGATGTAATTTTGTTTCCCCGTCAATATCTTTATTACTTCTAACCATTACATATATGTCAAAGTCTGTCTCTTCTAATAAATTATTCAATAAGTAGACACCAAAGAATCCTGTAGCACCTGTAAGTAATGCTTTTTTACCTTGTTTCGCTGCATTAGAGCCAATAATATCATATTTTTTAGCGCTGTCTTGTTTATATCCATTTATTTTTTGAATAAATTCGCTACTAAATTGATGTGTATGTTCCGTGTTAATATCTTTGAGTGATGCTAATTTTGTTAAAATATTTGTATTATCTTTACCGACAAGTGACTCACTTATCCGATCAGTCGTTTGTAGTTCGAAAATATCTTTAATAGAAATATTATATGATTTCGATAATAGCGACGTAAGTTTAATTGCTTTTATAGAGTCACCACCAATTTCAAAGAAATTATCATAAACACTTACTTTATCAGTATTTAATACATCTTCAATTGCTTTAACAATATTTGCTTCTATATCATTTCTAGGTTCAACAAATGCTTGTCTTTCAATTTCAATTTCAGGCAATGCACGTTTATTTAATTTACCATTAGAAGTTATAGGTAGCTGATCAATTTGTGTCATATAAGCTGGAATCATATAATCTGGTACTTTTCGAGCTAATTCTGTTTTAATCTCAGAAAATGAAAGTGTTTCATCTGACACTAAATATGCACAAATCGCTAAAGCTTCACCAGCCATTGGTTTAACTATTACACCCGCATCTGAAACATGATCAATTCGAAGTAGATGACTGGAAATTTCACCAAGTTCGATACGATAACCACGAATTTTCACCTGTTCATCAATACGACCTAGATATTCAATTTGACCATCTGTTCTCCATTTTGCTAAATCACCTGAACGATATAATTTACCTTCACCAAATGGATTATCAATAAATTGTTGCTGTGTTAATTCTGAACGGTTTAAATAGCCTTTTGTCACAGCGATACCACCAATACAAAGTTCGCCTGGAACACCAATACCCATAAGATTATTATTATTATTCAAAATATAAATTTGGACATTCGCTATCGGGTTCCCAATTGGGATCACATCATATACCTCACTTGCAGGTAATGGATTATATATCACCTCAATTGAAGCTTCTGTAGGCCCATATAAATCAATTAATAATGTATCGTTTCGTCCACCGATTAATGTATTAAAACGGTTCACTTGTTCTGCTTTTAGTGCTTCACCACTTGCGAGTACATAATTAACTGACGCAATATCACTCATTTTATCAGCTGATTTAATATAATCGACAAACACACCTAACATAGAAGGCACAAAGTGCACCATCGTGATTTCATGTTTTTGAATCAGTGATGTAATTTTATCTGGATTACCTTCTTCTCCGGATGGTAGTAAAACTGCTTGCGCACCAACCATCGCAAATCCAAAAATTTCCCAAACTGAAACGTCGAACGTAAATGGCGTTTTAAATAAAATTGTTTCTTCATTATTAAAATCATATTTATCAATCATCCAATTAAGTCGATTCATTACACCTTCGTAAGATACGATAACACCTTTAGGATTGCCAGTAGTACCCGATGTATAAATAATATACATTAAATTAGAAAGACCTGTAATATGTTTTAAGTTATCTGTTGATAAATCTGTAAGGATAGATTTATTAGCCAAATCAATCACTTTGTTATCATAATTAATTGTTCTATTTAACGTGCGGTCCGTAAGTAATAAAGTTAGCTGACTGTCTTCTAAAATATAATTGATACGGTCACTAGGATTATTTGGGTCAATTGGTACATATGCACCACCTGCTTTCAAAATACCGTAAATACCTATCATCATTTCTAAACCACGATCAGCCATCAAACCGACAAGTGTATCAGCTTTCACACCTTCTGCACGTAATTTATGTGCTAATTGATTCACACGTGAATTTAGTGCTTGGTAAGTTAAACTTTCACCTTCATAAGTGATTGCTGTTTGATCCGGCGTTTTAGCTACTTGCTGTTCAAATCGTTCAATAAATGTTTGCTTATTATCCAGTTGTACGTGAGTATTATTAAATTCTCCAAGAATTTGTGTTCTCTCTTCTCCTGTAATCATTTCAATCTCACTAATATTTTGTCCTGGATTATGAATAATCTCAGTTAATATTTGCATATAGTGTTTTAACATGCGCTCAACAGTTTGTTGTTTGAACAACTCAGCACCATACTCTATTGATACTTGGTATGCACCATCATCTTCAATTGTCATGTTTAAATCAAATTTAGCATTTGTATTCGTTGCTTCTTTTGCTTCAATTTCCCAATCCTCAATTTGAAGATTTTGCTGTTCATTATTTTGTAAGGTAAAGAGTACATCAAATAATGGGTTACGTGTTAAATCACGTCTTTCCACTACTTCTTCAACTAGTTCTTCCAATGGATACTCTTGATTGTCATACGCTTTTAATGCTGTATTTCTCACTTCAACTAATAATTGTTCAAATGATTTATTGGCTTCAGGATAAGCACGCATTGGCAACGTATTAACAAACATACCTAATATATTTTCAGTATCTTCATGGGTACGACCTGAGATAGGGCTACCTACCACAACATCTTCTTGTCTACTATATTTATGAAGTAAAATCATGAATGAAGATAATAGAATCATATAGTCCGTACTGCCTGTCGTTTGTGCTAATTGATGTAATGCGTTTCTTGTTTCTTCTGGCATTTCAGCTGTAACTGTTTCACCTGTGAAACCTTGTTGTTTCGGTCTTGAATAATCATAAGGCAAGTCTAAAACAGGAGCCTCATCTTCAAATTGAGACAGCCAAAATGTTCGTTGATCACTTAAATCACGTGTGTGCATCCATTCACTATAATCTTTGTACTGTACTTTTAAGTCATTCAAAGCTTTTTCATGGTATAGAGCCGTGAATTCTTTAATGATCAGGTTAATAGAGAAGCCATCTGAAATAATATGATGCATATCAAATAATAAGACATGTCGTTGTTCAGAAAATCTAACAATTTTCACTTTTAATAATGGCGACTGACTTAAATTAAAAGGCTTCACAAAATCATTTAACAAACTCTCGTAATCATCTGTATAAAATTCTTCATAATCTACTGATATATTTGCCGATTCATCTATAACTTGGACTGGTTCGCCATCCACTGTTTCAAAATGTGTTCTTAACGCTTCGTGGCGTTCTACTAAAATTTGGAATACATTTTGAACACGGTCGACATCTACGTCACCATTTATTTCCAACATACTTGGCATATTATAAGCAGTTTGTCCTTCTCCCATTTCATTTAAAACATATAATCGTTTTTGTGGTGAAGAAGCTAAATAATATGGTTTGACCTCAGCTTGAGGGATATTTCGTTCACTTACGCCATTTTCTTGCTCCTCTATAACTTTTGAAAGTTGTCCTACTGTCGGGCTTTCAAAGATAACTTTCAAGGGCAATCGTACACCTATTTCACCTTCGATTTTGTTTATAATATTGATTGCTTTAAGTGAATGTCCTCCTATTTCAAAGAAGTTATCATGTATACTTACGCGTTCAATATTTAAAACGTTTTCAAAAATACTAGCAAGCATTCTTTCTACATCATTTGTAGGTTCAACGTGAGTCTTGCTTTCAACTTTAATTTCAGGTAATTTCTTTTTATCTAATTTACCATTTGATGTTACAGGTAGTATATCGATTTGACTCATGTACGACGGAACCATGTAACCTGGTAATTTTTTACTTAACTGCGTTTTGATATCATAAAAATCGATTTGCTCGTCTGAAACTAAGTAAGCACAAATCGCTAATTCTTCTCCTGCCATTGGTTTAGCAACTACTGCAACATCAGAAATAAAATCGATTTGACGTAATAAGCTTTCAATCTCACCCAATTCAATACGATAACCACGGATTTTCACTTGTTCATCTAAACGACCGAGATATTCTACATCACCTGTAGCACTCCACTTCGCTAAGTCACCTGTACGATATAATTTACCTTCACCAAATGGATTGTCGATGAATTTTTCTGATGTTAAATCAGGACGATTTAAATATCCTCTTGTCACACCAACACCGCCAATACACAGTTCACCTGGTACACCAATGCCCATGAGATTCTTATCTGAATTCATAATATAGGCTTGTATATTTGCAATTGGTTGACCAATTGGTATTTCTTCATAGGTTTGACCGGCAGGACAAGGATAATAAATAACTTCGATTGAAGCTTCTGTTGGTCCATATAAATCAATTAGCAAAGTATTATTTTGCTCACCTATTAATGTGTTAAATTGGTTTACTTGTTCTGCTTTTAAAGCTTCCCCACTTGCCAATACATAATTAACGGATGCAATATCACTCGCTTTATTCGCTGTTTTAATAAAGTCGACAAATACACCTAACATAGATGGCACAAAGTGTACCATTGAGATTTCATGTTGTTGGATTAATTCTGTAATTTTCTCTGGGTTACTCTCTTCTCCAGAAGGTAGTAAGACTGTCTGTCCACCAATGATTGCCCAGCCAAAGATTTCCCATACAGAAACATCAAATGTAAATGGCGTTTTGAATAGAATTGTATCTTCAGAGCTAATATGATAATGATCAATCATCCAATTCAATCGATTCATCACACCTTTATAGGGCACCATAACACCTTTTGGTTTACCAGTTGTACCCGATGTATAGATTACATACATTAAGTCAGATACGTCGGTAACGTGTAATAAATTATCTGTTGGTTGTGTTGAAACCATTGAGTCATCTGTTAAATTTAACACAGTTTGATTAAATTCAATTGTTGTATCTAGCACTTGATCAGTTAGCAAAACAGTTGGTGCACTATCTTTTAAAATATAGTTGATACGGTCACTTGGATAATTTGGATCGATTGGTACGTAAGCGCCGCCCGCTTTTAAAATACCATAAATGCCTATTATCATTTCTAAATGGCGATTTGTCATCAATCCGACAAGTGAATTAGCCTGTATCCCCTCTATGCGTAGGTAATTTGCTAATTGGTTCGCTTTATCGTTCAATGCTTCATAAGTCAGGCTCTCACCTTCATAAGTAATTGCTATTTGGTCAGGTGTTTTAGCTACTTGATTTTCAAAACGTTCGACGAATGTTTGATTATTATTGAACGGCACTTTCGTATCGTTAAATTTATTGAAAATAACATCTTTTTCGTCTTGAGTTACCATTTCTATTTCACTAATTTTTTGTTCAGGATTATTACCAACATTAGAAAGTATCTCGATAAAGTGCGTTAACATGCGTTCAATTGTATCTTGACTAAATAATTCTTCACCATATTCTAAAGAAATTTTATAACCATTATCATCTTCAATAGTCATACTTAAATCAAATTTAGTATTTATATAGGAAGGTTCTTTTTGTTCAATTGACCAATCATCGATTTGAAGACTTCCTTTTTCATTATTTTGTAAAGTGAATAATACATCGAATAATGGATTGCGTGTTAAATCACGTTTTTCAACTACTTCATCTACTAGTTCTTCTAGCGGATATTCCTGATTGTCGTATGCTTTTAATGATGTATCTTTCACTTCAGATAATAACTGATTAAACGTTTTATTTCTTTCTGGATGCGCACGCATTGCTAATGTATTAACAAACATACCTAGCAAATTCTCAGTATCTTTATGCGTACGTCCCGAAATCGGACTGCCCACGACAACGTCTTCTTGGCGACTATATTTGTTTAATAACACCATAAATGATGATAATAAAACCATATAATCTGTACTACCTGTTGCCTGCGCTAATTGATTAATTGCATTTCTAGTATCATCCGGCATCTTCATGCTTACTGTTCTACCAACAAAGCTTTGTTGATTTGGTCTTGAATAATCATAAGGCAAATCTAAAACTGGCGCTTCGTCTTTAAATTGAGACAGCCAGAATTCTCTTTGTACATTTAAATCACGTGAATTCATCCACTCGCTATAATCTTTATATTGTATTTTTAAATCCTCTAAAATGCGATCTTTATAAAGTGCTGTAAATTCTTTAATGATTAAATTAATAGATAGTCCATCTGAAATAATGTGATGCATATCAAATAAAAGTACGTAACGTTGTTCAGCACATTTAACAATTTTCACTCTTAACAAAGGTGCATGAGCTAAATTGAACGGTCTAATGAATTTATTTAGTAATGATTCATAATCTTCAGTATGCGACAGCTCATAATCTACAGTAATGTTTAATTGTTCCTCAATAATCTGAACAGGTTCTCCTTTTACTGTATCAAAGTGTGTTCTTAATACTTCATGACGGTTCACTAATTCTTGGAATGCACTTTGCACACGTTCAACGTCCACATCTCCTCGTATTTCTAACATACTCGGCATGTTATAAGCTGTTTGTCCGTCTACCATTTCATTTAGTACATATAAACGTTTTTGTGGTGAAGAGGCTAAATAATACGCTTTGTCTTCAGCAGCTGGAATTTCATGGTTGCTTGAATCATTCGCTTGGTTTTCTATAATTTTAGTAAGTTGTGCTACTGTTGGGTTTTCAAAAACAGATTTTAATGGTAAACGGGCCGCCATTTTACTCTCTATTTCATTAATAACACTAATAGCTTTTAGCGAATGACCTCCTATTTCAAAGAAGTTATCAAAAATACTGATGTCTTCAACATTTAAAACTTTGCTAAATATTTCAGCAATTTTTTCTTCTATATCATTTCTTGGAGCCACATAATCTCTATGTTCAACTTGTATTTCTGGTAGTTCTTTTTTATTCAATTTACCATTTGAAGTTACTGGCAACATATCAATTTGTGTTATATAACTTGGAATCATATATTCCGGTAATTTTTTACTGAGTATTTCTCTGACTGCTTCAAAATCAATTGTTTTATCTGAAACTAAGTAAGCACAAATTATCAAGTCTTCATTACCAGCCATTGATTTTGTAACTACTGCTGCGTCTGATATATTTTCAATTTGATCTAATAAACTTTCAATTTCGCCAAGCTCAATACGGTAACCACGTATTTTCACTTGTTCATCCATACGGCCTAGATATTCAATAAGTCCATCAGCGCCCCATTTTGCTAAGTCACCTGTGCGATACAGCTTGCCTTCTCCAAATGGGTTATCAATGAATTTTTCTTGTGTTAATTCTGGGCGGTTTAAATAACCTCTTGTCACGCTTACGCCACCGATACATAATTCTCCTGGTACATCGATGCCCATAAGGTTGTTCTCTTCATTCAAAATATAAGCTTGAGTATTTGCAATTGGTCGACCAATTGGTATTTCCTCATATGATTTATGATCATGGCAAGGGTAATAAATCACTTCGATTGACGTTTCTGTTGGTCCGTACAAATCTACTAGCAACGAACTATTTTCTTTGCCAATTAGTTGATTAAAGCGATTTACTTGCTCAGGTTTCAAGGCTTCACCACTGGCTAATACGTAATTAAGTGAATCAATAGCACTTGCACTTGATGTGGTTCTAATAAAGTCTATAAATACGCTTAACATAGATGGTACAAAGTGTACCATTGAAATTCTATGATGTTGAATTAGTGATGTAATTTTTTCTGGGTTGCTTTCTTCACCAGAAGGTAGTAAGACTGCTTGTCCACCTATCATCGCCCAGCCAAATATTTCCCATATTGATACATCAAATGTAAATGGCGTTTTAAATAAAATTGTATCTTGATGATCGATATTAAATTCATCAATCATCCAATTCAGTCTGTTAAGTACACCTTTGTAGGGAACCATAACACCTTTTGGCTTACCAGTTGTTCCTGAAGTGTAAATTACATACATCAAATTAGAAACGTCTGTTACACGCGGCAAATTACTTGTAGGCATGGTTGATAGCAGTGAATTGTTAGTAATATTAATAACAGTACGATCATAGTCAATAGCAGGATCCATATCTTCATCAGTTAACAACACACGAGGTTGACTATCGCTTAAAATATAATTAATTCGTTCACTTGGATGTTCAGGGTCCATTGGGACGTATGCGCCTCCTGCTTTTAAGACGCCATATATAGCGATTAACATCTCTAAACGGCGTCGGCTCATTATCCCAACAAGCGTGTCGGGTTTTACACCTTCATTTCGTAATTGATATGCCAATTGATTTGCACGATCATTTAACGACTGATAAGTTAAGCTTTGGCCTTCGTAAGTAATTGCTGTTTGATTAGGCGTTTTTTCCACTTGTTCTTCAAAACGTTCCACAAATGTTTGCTCATTATTTAATGGTAAATGCGTATCATTAAATTCATGAAGTATTTTTTCTTTTTCTTCACCTGTCACAATTTCAATATCACTGATACTTTGTTTTAGATTGTTTATCATACTATTCAAAACATTTAAAATAGTATCGTGTAATTGATATACACCCTTCTCATCTAATGCATCAATTTGATAATCGTAGTCAATATCCAAGCCGTTTTTACTACTTCTATTACTAACGTTTACACTTAATGGTGCATTATTAGTACCTGAATCTAACCACTCATCTGAAAATCCATCTTCTATAAATTCTGCATTATACTGAGTATTTTGGAAAGATATAAAACAATCTAGCAAGCCTCTTTTATTTCCACTATCTTCAACAATATAATCAAAAGGGTATTTTCTATGTTTTAATAAATTAAATGTTTCAATTTTTATTTTATCCAAATATGACTTAATTGATAGATTTTTATCTATTTCCACTATCATCGGTAGAACCCTTGAATAAACCCCTGTTGACGCTTTCTCTTTTTTACTGTTTCTGTTATGTATGAGTAATCCGACTGAATTTATATTAGAAAGTGTTTTTTTATACTTAATAATAAGCATAATAGCAGAAAATAGATTACTTATGCTTAACTGATTCTCTTCACAAAATGCTTTGATATTTTTGGTATCTATATTAGATAAACTGATACTTTTTCTTTTGCCCACAGCGCTGCCTAAAGTTGTCTTTTCAAAAAGCGCATTGTCTTCAAAGTTCTTCAGTTTTTCTAACCAAAATTGTTTATCTTTATCAAATCTATTTGAATTTTCATATTTTGATTCGGAAGCAATATTTTCTAGATAAGAGTTGCTATCAGATTCATCAACAGGTTTTCCTGCTAATATCTTAATTAGATAATTCACAACAATGGTCATACTCCAACCATCACTTATAAGGTGGTTTTGTAACAAAACTATACCGTTATGTCCTTCTGGAAGCCTTACAATTGTAGCTTTGTATAAATCATCATTTAAGGCAAAAATATTCGTTCTAGCCTTTTCATTAACCCATTTCTTATAAGAGACCTCATCTTGATAAAAGTCTAAATAATCGTAATATTTATATTGAAAGTTTGCTAAATACTGTTGGTACACCCCATCTTTTTTAGTTATTCTCAATCTAAGACTTTCGTGATCTCTCACTAGCTTATTAAAAGCTTCATTTATTTCTTCGTACTCTAAGCTATTTCTCATATGCATAACACCAGCTATATTATTTATACTAGTGTTTTCATAATATTGTTCAATTTGTAATATTTCGTTTTGTGCATAAGACAATAATTTTGTTTCCATTTATAATTGCAAACCTCCTATCAATATACAGTACATACTTATAATAATATTATTCAATGTTTTTTTCAATCATATGAGTTCGGTTATATTTCTATAGATAATTTTATAGATTCCCTTATTTATTTTTTCGAAACATTATTAACCAAAAATTAATAATTTTAAAGTAAAATTAATTGTCGAATTGAAGGCAATTCAATTTCGCTCAATTACTCTAAAAAAAGAATATTCTGATTTTTTGATATAAAAAAGGTACGTTAATTTTTACAGTTGAGATCACTTTTTTAATAAATTAAGAGGAGATTGCGTAACAATGAATTATTTTATATTTAATAACACTAGGATTTCTAGAATCATTCATTTTTGAAGAACCTATTGAAGCAATATATGATAAAACCAAACTTATTAAACGTAGCATTTCGTTTATATTAATCATTATAATTTGAGTAATAGAATTTTGTTGGCTTTGAGGTTTTATGTATTATAGAAAAAGAGATTAAACAACCTGAGGTTGCTTAATCTCTTTTTCTATATTTCTATAAGCCCTATTTAGATTAAGAGCTTATTTCACACATTCACACACATAAAATACAATTTCACACATATATAATATAATTTTGACGATCTACATTGACATTCACACAATGTTTGTAGATTAGAACGGTAAATCATCATCACTAATATCAATAGGTCCATTTGCGTTTGCAAACGGGTTATCTGATTGTTTATTATTCGATGAATTATTATTGCTATTGTTGTTGTTATTATTGTTATTTTGATAAGAAGAAGTATTTTGACCTGATTGTTGTCCGCCAAAGTTTTGGAAATTGTTATTTCCTTCTTGGGCATGACGTTGATTTTGATTTTTAGGTTCAAGGAATTGAACGCTATCACAAACCACTTCAGTTACAAAAATACGACGTCCTTCTTGGTTTTCGTAGCTACGTGATTGAATGCGACCGTCAACGCCAGCTAAACTACCTTTGAATAAGTAGTTATTAACATTATCTGCTTGTTTTCTAAAAACGACACAATTAATGAAATCTGCTTCGCGTTCCCCTTGCGCATTTGTAAACGTACGGTTTACTGCTAGAGTAAAAGTCGCAACACTCACGCCTGAGGGTGTTGTTCTATATTCTGGATCTTTCGTTAAACGACCGACTAAAACAACTCTATTTATCATTTAAACGAACCCCCAATTATTATTTTTTAGTCTTATCTTCGTCTGCACGAATTACGATATAACGGATGATATCATCGTTGATTTTAGCTAAACGTTGGAATTCATCAGTAGCTTCATTGTCTTCAGCTTGGATACGTACTAAGTTGTAATAACCTTCACTGAAATCATTAATTTCATAAGCTAAACGACGTTTACCCCAATCTTTAACTTCTAAAGCCTCTGATCCGTTAGAAGATAAAATACCGTTGAAACGTTCAACGACAGCTTTTTTAGCATCTTCTTCAATGTTCGGACGAACGATGTACATAACTTCATATGTTCTCATTTATAATTGCACCTCCTTGTGGTCTATGCGGCTCATCATCATTTGTGACAAGCAAGGAATAATTTTCATTACTCACAATCAAGAATTATAGCACAGCCCTTTACATTTTACAATGACCATTGCTTTAATATGCTATAAAAAATACAAGAATGTTTCATATGAAACACGGTCTAACGTCTATAAAATACTAGTTAAAAACCCTTCACAGAATACTTTATTATAACAAGTATTTATTTTATTAACATTTAATTTTAATAGAAAAAATATGTCACTAAATATATGGTTGCTAAATCAATTTAATTCTAATAGCATACCAGTTGAGTTCATTTTATTATAATCATGTATTTGTTTAGCATATATTTTTTAGAAATATCAATTACATATAAAAGGAGCAAACTATGGTTTCAGTAATCAAAAAAGGTTTAGTCACTGCAAGTGTATTATTTGCATCAACGTTAGCAATGAACGTAACACACGCCGCTGGAGATACATCAAACCAAAGAGGAACTATGGGGTATGGTTACCAACAATACATTGAAAAACACCCTGAAAAATCATTTGAACGAAGTTCTGAAAATAATTCGAACGAGACACAATCCGAAGCAGGCACAACCCAATCAGGCGAACGTATTTTAGACATTTCAGAATGGCAAGGTGACTTAACTGAACAAGAAGTTAAAGACCTTAAAGCTAATTATGATTTCATCATTATTCGTGCACAATACGGTTCTGAAAAAGTTGATGCTTCATTAGAGCATAATTCAGCTTTATTAGACGAGCAAGGCTTAGACTTTGGTGTATATTCTTATAGTATGTATGAAAATCCTGAAGATGCACGTTACGAAGCTCAAACTTTATATAATCGCGCACCTAAAGCAAGCTTTTACATCAATGACTTTGAGCAAGATACAGTCACTTCAGGCTCTTCAGAAGAAAGTACATCTGCATGGTATGATGAAATGAAAAGTTTAGCTGGTGATAAAAAAGTCCTATTCTATTCTTATGAAAATTTCATGGCAGAACATGCTTCAGAATCTGTCAGTGAATATGATGGTACCTGGGTTGCCAATTACAACCCTGACCAACCTACTCGTGAACACGTATTATGGCAATATACTGATAGTTATGCATCACCTGAATTAAACCAAAATGTAGATGCGAATTACACCGGACCAAATGTAAGCACAGATTGGTTCACATCTTAATATTTATAATAGTTTCCTTCTAATAAATTATATTATGGGCCCAGGACATAAGAACATCCTTCTTTTGTCCCGGGCCCATCTTTTGTTTTTTAAAATTAGAAATTTTTACATTAAAACGCGCTTCTTATCACCTTAATTTATTATACCCTCGGTTAAATATCTGAAATACACAAATATGACTGATAAACCCTATTTATTTATAAAAAACGCTTCCCTAAATTTTTAGGGAAGCTCATGTGAAAGCATTAGCTATGTTTGTTTACACATTAAATCTAAAGTGAACTACGTCGCCATCTTTCATAATATAATCTTTACCTTCTAAACGCTGTTTCCCAGCATCTTTGGCACCACTTTCTCCATTGAATTCAACATAATCATCGTAGCTTGTTACTTCAGCACGGATAAAACCGCGCTCAAAGTCAGTATGAATAATACCCGCACACTGTGGCGCTGTCATTCCAGAGATGAATGTCCATGCACGTACTTCTTGGACGCCTGCAGTAAAGTAAGTTGCTAAACCAAGTAAGTCGTATGTTGTACGAATTAAACGATCTAAACCAGGTTCTTCAATGCCTAGGTCTTCTAAGAACATTTCTCTATCTTCATCTTCAAGTGTTGCGATTTCTTCTTCAATTTTAGCGCTAATTACGATAACTTCTGAATCTTCTTTACTCGCATACTCACGAATTAATTTAACTTTTTCATTATCTTCATCGCCAATTTCATCTTCGCCGACATTAGCAATATATAACATTTCTTTAGAAGTTAATAACTGTGCTTGATTTACAAATTTTTGATCTTCATCATTAAATTCAAGACTACGAACAGGGTCCCCTTCTTCTAAGGCTTCCTTAATTCTTGCTAAAATACGTGCTTCGTTCACCGCATCTTTATCTTTTTGTTTCGCCATTTTTTCTGCTTTTGGCAAACGTTTTTCAACAGATTCTAAATCTGCCAATACTAATTCCATATTGATTACTTCGATATCATCAACTGGGTCTACACGTCCTGAAACGTGAGTCACATTATCATCGTCAAATGCACGTACTACTTGGCAAATTGCATCTACTTCACGAATATGTGACAAGAATTTATTACCAAGTCCTTCACCTTTAGAAGCCCCTTTAACAATCCCAGCAATATCTGTAAATTCAAATGTTGTTGGAATTGTTTTCTTCGGTTCTACCATTTCTGTTAATTTGTCTAATCTGCTGTCTGGAACCTCTACGATCCCTACGTTAGGATCGATTGTCGCGAAAGGATAATTCGCTGCCAGTGCACCTGCTTTTGTGATTGCATTGAAAAGTGTAGACTTACCTACGTTGGGCAAACCAACTATACCTGCTGTTAAAGCCATTATTCATTCTCCTTATTTTCAGTATCTTGGTGGGACACTAATATTTTTTTTAGTTTTTTATTAAAAGTTTGTCTTGGAATCATAATACTTCTTTGACAGTTTTCACATTTTATTCGGATGTCTGCACCTACACGAATGATTTTAAAACGATTCGTGCCACATGCATGCTGTTTTTTCATCTCTACAATATCATTTAAACCGTAATTTGATGTCATTCTGTCACACCTCCGAACATCTTAAGCATTATTTTGTTGATTCGCGTCATATTGCACCATCATAGGTTTCGGTATTTTAATCTCATGTTGTTTAAATACCTTCAAAATCTCTTTTCTTAAAATACGTGCACCTGAAAATCCTTCTCCTGGTATTGTTTCAGCAGAAATCCACAGCGTAATTTCATCTCTTGTAATGGAGTTAATACCAACTACTTCTGGATTTGATATAAATAAATAATATTTAGAACGCATTGTTTCAAAATGTTCCACTAATATCTCTTCTACTTTATCAATATCCTCTTCGACGGAAACTGGTATTTCTACCATTGACTCACCATTCGTTACTGAATAGTTTGTAATTTCACCCACACTACCATTAGGTAATGTGGTTAACTCACCCGTAATCGTATTAATTCGCATCGAACGTAAACCAATTGACTGTACTGTACCTTCTGCTACTGTAGTACCACTACTATTGATTTTAACATAATCTCCTACATCAAATTGATTTTCAAAAATAATGAAGAAACCTGTGATAATATCTTTAACAATTGTTTGTGCTCCGAAACCAACTGCTAAACCAACAACACCAGCACTGGCAATAATGCCTCCAACGCTTATACCAAACTTACTTAAAATTGTAGTCAATACTATAAACCATACCACATATGCTACTACATTTTGAACTAATGCTATTAAAGTTTTCGAACGTTTTTTATTCGCTTTTTTACCTTTATTTTGTATTTTAAAGAATTGCGCTATTCCTTTATTTATGAAACGTAAGACAATCCAAGCCACAACGATATAAACAAATATCATAATGATATTCGATATCAATGTTTGATAAGTTTCTGGCTTTGTTAATGGTTCAATTAATGAATAAAGGATGCTTTTGATTTGATTCAACTATACTTCCTCCTTAGTACGACACACATTATCATTCTATTATAACTAAATTTTCTTTAAAACAAATCCACCTTCCGCTCCATGATCATAACAACTTCATTCATATTAGAATTATGCCTTAATTGCTTTATGCCACGTCATAAAAAGGCTTATTACTTATATAGCTAACTTAAATATCTGCAACCTTATAATAGTTTATTAAAATTTTGCACATATTCAAAGCATTTCCGCATCTTTTATCTGAAAACCTAAAAATATTTTAGTGTCTTAGCGCAATCGACAGTTTGAATTTTGACTTTTCACTGTTACAAAAAACATTGTTACATAAGCTAATATTTTATAATAATTCATCATCTTAGTTTAGAATTCAAAATTTTGATGTTCCTTATAACTATTAAAAATTACAAAAGAAAAAGAACCATAATTAAAAATTATGATTCTCTAATACCAGTCAGTAATAATACTACAAATACGATCTATAAAACCATCACTCGTTTTCATTTGGTTATTGTACGCATTAGGTTGAAACTGATAAATATTAGTCGTTAAATTGTTTTTCAAGATTATTATAAAGTTTAAAAATCATCACACGTTCTCCTGTGCGAGAACTTAAATCTGTATGAAAACCTTTGACTTCTTCGCCAGTAATGGATAATACAATGTCATCAAGTGCTTCAATACCAGATTCCACAAGTTTTGAGCGTGTTCTTTTAATTGTTACTAATCCTTCGTTAGTTTCACAAACTTTATACTCTGCTTGTGTTAATACACCTTGTAAACTCACAATAATCATATCGCGCAATATATCTGTCTTTACAGAAAGAGAGCCACGGCCAAGGAAGTCTTTTTCCCATTGTGTAATTGCTTTGCTGATTTCAGACTCATAAGTGCCTTTGGTTGTTTTCATTTAGTATGCATCTCCTGTAGAACCAAAATGAGGTTAAGTTAGATAATTATTTGAATAAAGATAACATTATCATTTTTGCATACTTTTCTCCATAGTTCTACAATATCACCCGGGAAATCATTTATATTTTATTTAATAAATTAAGTACGATAATATATCAATATTTTTATAGACCTTCGATTACATGACATTCAAATACAACTTAATAATCCGTGGACCAGTCATGCCATTGGCCATCTTCATCAATAGTTGCTAATCTCACCCAACCGTTTTGTACTTTTTGTTGGAATGCTTTATCCGCTTCCAAGCGTTCTTTCACAAAGTTTTCGGGTGCTTGGATTACTACAAGTAAACGTATAGGTGAATGATACATTTTATCATCTGATGACATCACGGATTGCCAAGGTAAACCTGTTAACAAGTCACTCGCGTTTCCTTGCATAACACCAATGCCGGCTGTCACAGTTTGTGTTGTTTTACTACCGCTACCATAATAATGTGGCGCAACTGTAGAAGCATAGTATTGTAAGTTAATCCATTGCGCTACAACTGCAGGTCCACCAATAATATTTGCTAATATACTACCATCTTGGTCGTTTTTCCAATCATAATTATGCAAGAACGCTCTACCTTGTAAGTCACTGTGCTTTGTTAGCTCACGTTCTCCAATAATAAAGGAAGCATTTTTAGCTAAGCCCCACTCTGGTCTTATCTCGCTCCAATCATTTGATAAGCGATGTGCTTCATTAACAGGATTTTTCTTCGTTACGTTATTATTTGGCAATTGTGCTAAACGTTGTTCATTAGCATAATAACTGACGTTCGGCATTGCTGCTTCAATAGCATCATAAGCTTTTTGCGCAGCTTCTGGTAATTCTGGTAAATAAACCCATTCTAACACGTCCACAGAAGTCTGATGTTCTGCAGCTGCAAACACTGTATTCTCTGGAATTTGAATACCATTGCGTGCTAGCCCTTGTCTCACTTCTGGCAAGTTGCATAGTTGCGCCAATACTTTGCCATTAAAACCACTTGCTGCACCACCACATGCACCACAATCTAACGAGGCAGCGTATGGGTTGTTCGCACTTTGACTACCATGACCACACATAACTACTAAAGGTGAAAAATCTGTCGTCAAGTTCATTAATCGTAAGGCTTGGCGTGTATAGTTTATCTTCTCATCTTCTGTAAATCCTACCGGCAACCCATCTTCTCTACGATGATGGTGATTAAGTGTAAGTGCTGTATCTTCTGGTTTTTGTAACCAGCCTGCATAGAACTTGTGAATCACATTTCCTACACGATTTGGTATGAAACTGCGAGTAAATGTCTGTAGTGTTAACCATGGACCGCTGAGTTCCGGTAAAAGTAAACTTGGCAACACATTTTGTTTCATTTTCTTAAACGTATAAGTGACCGATTCAAGTACATGCTTACGTTGTCTGAATATAGTAGGTTCTTTTTCCTGTGTATATTCTTTGATTTTATGCTGTGGCTTATTCATTACAGGTAAAGATGGATGACTATGTTGATTTCCAAGCTCGTTTTTCGCAATTGGCAAACCAAAGAAACCTGCAATACCTATCGTTTCAAAAGGACCTGCTGATTCAATTTGTTTACGAAAAGGCTCAGAGCGCACATCTATACAAAATGCCATTTGTGCGAGCGCTGTGTCATTCTCTAACTGCTCCTGTTTTTCAGGTGCAATAATCTTTCTTAATTGCTGATTATATGTGGCTTCCCAAGCCTCTAACAACAATTTACGTCGTAATTGATCATTAAATTGAGCCGCAAACAGCACATGGTGTTGTTGTTCTTGTGTTGTTAATTTTCCCCATTGTTGTGCCGTAAAGCCACCCCATTGTAACCATGACAAAATACTATCCGCTAACGAAATAGATTGATTCTCTAATGTGTCATTTGTAGGCATGTCAGATAAATATGGCTCCATGATTACCCACTCCATGCCTAAGCGAATCGCAAGGTAATCTAATAATAACGACTCCATTTTACTATTATTTTCATGCTGCCATAACATCATGCCTGCCCAACCTGGTAATGATAATAAATGATTCTCTAAATAGCTTTGCATATCCGCCTCAACAATGCCTAGTTTTAACAATGCTGTTCTAAGTAATGATTCAGCGTCATCCGGTAAAGTTTTCAATCGAGCACGTTGGTGCTTCGTTAACGCTGGATCGTATTGGATTAAACGTCGCCATGAATAAAACAGTCCTTTTTCACGATTAGGCATTGTCCACCCTGATTGTGCATCATCGACAAATAACTTACACCATTTAATAACATGATAATCCACAGTATCGATTAATTTGTTATTATTTTCATCCATTACATATGTAGATAATAACGCCATCGAGTCTTTGGCATCGCTTAATAAATCTAAACCCTCTAACTGTTGCGCCAATATATCGACTTGCCCTTGTATATGCTGATTTGATTTTAAAGGGTGTAGTTTTAAGGCATTAAGTCCATATTTCATCGCATTTCCTCTTGGAATTGCGAGTGCCGCTTGCTCCAACCACTGTTGGAATCGTTCCTCTATTATTCGTTCGTCTATTTCGCCTTGTTTCTTAGCTTCTAATATACTCGCTATCGCAGGATAAATATCTACTTCTCGCACTTGTTTGAGCCAATGTGCAACTTCATCAAACGTTTTATCCTCTAACCCAGACCACGGACTTCTTGCCGCAAACACTGAAATGGGTGATAACGGGACAATAACCTTACTTGCAGCCTCAATTAGTGTCCGAATATCATAAACATTGCTATGCGAAGCATAATCTGTCGCTCTGTTTGATTCTCCCATTTTAGTGTCCTCCTTTTGTTAAGTATGTTTTAAGATAGTTTGGATGACGTTCTACGGTTTCAGCTTTTGCATCGCCGATACGTACAAGCCACATATATAATATTGAAAATGCAACCGATGAACGATTACGTGCAACCCATGTACTCATTAAACTACCAATTAAGAGCATTAGAGCTACAATTACAACGATAAGCATAGGTGGCTGAACGCTATTAAAAGTCATCGTATGTAAGGCACTAGCGAAGAAGTGATGAACGATAAAGTATACCGAGCCAACGACGATGAGCATCAATAATCCCATGATACGTCCGAATTTCCCTTCTCCAAATGCAACAAGTTGTGTCCATGATACAGATAATGACCAAGCTAAGATGAGCCCACTCACTAAACGGTAGCCTTCTCCAGGAGATGTAAGCCAAAAACCTAAACCAATCGCTAAAGCTAATACACGTCCTGATACAATCCATAAGTATGACATTCTCTCACTAGCACGACTTGGTACATTAAAGTGACGTACTGCTGAACCAGAACGTAAGAAGAGCGTCGCTTTAAATAAACCGTGTAAAATCAAATGGATAATCGCAGGAATATATGCACCCATTGCACACTGGATTAACATAAAGCCCATTTGCCCAATTGTTGATCCAACTAAAAGACGTTTATAATCTACATGCACTAAACTTATACCTGCACCAATCAGTACAGAAATACTCGCAAACAATAACAAGACGAACGTTGCAATATCACCATTAAATATCGGTGAGAATCTTGCCAATATAATACCACCCGCATTCACGATACCTGCATGCATAATTGCCGACACTGGTGTTGGTGCTGCGACTGATTCTATTAACCATCTTTGAAACGGAAATTGTGCAGCTGGCACCATAACCGCTAATATAATGAGCATATTAATACCAAAACTTTCCCACGCATTGATTTGAGCTAAATTCGCGTCTGTGAAAATTGCTGTATATTGCCATTCACCAGTTAGGGATGCAATCCATACTACTGCCAACAATAATGCTACCCAGCTTAACAAAAATAATTTGCCAGTTACTTTTGCAGCCGCTCTCGTCACTTTCCATGCGCTCGTTAGGCTAATTAATATCGTTAAACCAAGTAAAGTTACACCCCAACTGATAACCATAATACGCAAGTCACCAGTTAACCAAGCCATTGCAGCAAAACTAGTGGTAATGGTAAATAAAGTGAAGTACTTTCTATAACTTCGATCACCCATTAGATACTGCACACAATAACGCTGAATGATTAAGCCAATGATTAAGACGAAAAAGGCCATTAACCATGCTAGAAAATCTGAATACCAAAATCCTACCTCTATATTTTTCGGCGCGCCTATCAGCCCGATAAACGCTACAAGCGGTGGTAATGCTACTAAGAATATATGTATACGCACATACGCCAATGGTATGCGTGAATATAAAAATATTATTCCACTCAATACAGAAATAATGACCGTGATAAAAAATATAATTAACAGTATTGATACATTAAGCGATGTGAGCATATTAGATTCTCCTTTCTTTTTACATTACTTTTAGCGTTACAAGATTAAACTACTTTCATTTATAACTTGTTATGTCCAGCTATTTTCCCATTAAAAAAAGCCGACAATATACAATAAACCACGCATGATTTATTACAATTGTCGGCTTCATTACAACGCACTTTTTAACGAAGTGATTTGCTTTGCTACCTTATATGTATGAATGTTTATGAATTTTATACTCTAAAATATTACATTTAATCTTATATGACGGATGATTTTAACTTTTCAACACTATTCGTACACTTTTTCAATTTGCCAATAATATTATTAACAACTTGCTAAAGCTTTAACCTCGTGAAAAAGCAGTATTCAACGACTATATTTATTTTTATTTAATATTATAAACATATACTTATTATTCGTTATTGTCAAGAAACACAAATTTTATTCAAACCCTATGCCCTAATACAAAAGCACAAAAATATCACAGCTAGTTTTCACAGAAGCATGCTAAAATTAAGTAACAAATGTTGGGAGGCGTAGATTTGGAAAATAAGTTAGATTATAACTCTTATGGTTTTAGATTTAAAGGAGATTATCAAAATAAAGTTGTAGGATTAAATGCAATGGGCTTTGACCTTCAACAAAGTCAAGAATATAAATGGCATGGTTTAAATCGTGGAGAAAAAGATGTATATATCTTTCAGTATACGACAAATGGCCATGGTGTGATTCAAATAGAAGATAAAACTTTTAATTTAGAAAAAGGAGAAGCTTTTTTTGTCAAAGTTCCAAGTAATCATTGCTATTATCTACCTCATAATTCAAATGATTGGGAGTTTCTCTATTTCACAGTTTATGGCGATGAAGCCAGTAGATTATTTAATATGATTGTAAATAAATACGGGAATATATTCAAATTACCTCTACACTCAAAACCTATTAAGCATATTATAGAATCTTTAGAAAAAGTTGATACTGTCGGAATTAACCATGGTTACGATGCTTCTTCTTGCGCCTATACCTTCATTATGAAGTGCTTAGAATATTTTGAATATGGCTATCAACAATCTGATGATTTTCCTTTGTCTATTGCTAAAGCTATTAATTTCATTGAAAAATATTATCAAGAAGACATAAGTCTAGATGATATTGTTAAAGTTTCTAATTTATCTAAATATCATTTTACACGTCAATTTAAAAAGTCTGTTAAAGAAACTCCTATTAACTATTTAACAAAAATCAGAATAAACAAATCACTTATTTTATTAACCGCAGATGATAAAAATATTGAATGTATTGCTCAAGAAGTAGGCTACACTTCAAGTAATTATTTTAGTAAAGTATTCAAAAAGTTCCTCGGGACAACTCCTAATAATTATAGAAAAAACATAAATATAATGCCTGTAGATAAAATTTTCACGGACTGATACAGAGCAATATATTACTCTTTTTAAAAATATTTACACTTGTTTATCATCTAGTTAATGACTAACCTAAAAGTAAGCTATAGCGATTCAAGTATTTTATTTCCAAAGAATAAACTCAGTTGATTATTATTGATTTTCCAACTGATAGGAGGCGTAAATATTGAAAAAGATTACATTTTTAGGGGCAGGAAGCACTGTTTTTGCAAAGAATGTGCTAGGAGATTGTATGACTGTGGACGCTTTGCAAGATTTTGAATTTGCATTATTTGATATAGATGAAGAACGCCTAAAAGATTCAGAAATGATGTTGAATAACTTAAAAAAGAACATGAATTCTACCGTAACGATTAAAGCATATCAAAATCGCAAAGTAGCATTAAGCAAAGCAAAATATGTCATAAATGCAATACAAGTCGGCGGCTATGATCCAGCTACAATCACTGATTTTGAAGTGCCGAAAAATTATGGATTACGACAAACAATTGCTGATACACTTGGCATTGGTGGTATTTTTCGTAATTTGAGAACCATTCCTGTAATGCAAGATTTTGCCAACGATATAAAAGAAGTTTGTCCTGACGCTTGGTTTTTAAATTATACAAATCCCATGGCTGTCTTAACAAACATTATGTTGAAAGAAGGCATCAAGACAGTTGGCCTATGCCATAGCGTGCAAGTGTGTGCTAGTGAGTTACTTGAGTCTTTGGAGTTACCAAAAGATAACATACAATGGAAGATTGCCGGAATCAATCATATGGCTTGGCTATTAGAAATAAAACACAATGGCAAAGATCTTTATCCAGAAATTAAAAAGAGAGCTAAAGAAAAACAAAAAACAACTCATGACGACATGATTCGATTTGAATTACTAGATAAATTTGATTATTACGTCACAGAATCATCTGAACATAATGCTGAATACCACCCGTACTTTATTAAAAGTCAGTATCCAGAATTAATAGATAATTATAATATTCCATTAGATGAATATCCAAGACGTTGCGTTAAACAAATAGACGATTGGAAACAAATGCGTGATGATATCGTTAATGACCAAAACCTTTCACACGAACGCTCTCATGAATACGGTTCTTATATTATTGAAGCTATGGAAACAAATAAACCATTTAAAATTAGTGGCAACGTTTTAAATACAGGTAACTTAATCAATAATTTACCTGATAACGCAGTTGTTGAAGTTCCATGTTTAGTTGATGCAAATGGTGTTTCACCTACTTATATTGGGAATTTACCAGAACAACTTGCTGCCCTCAATAGAACAAATATAAACACACAATTATTAACAATTGAAGCAGCTTTAACTAAAAGTAAAAATAAAATTTATCAAGCTGCTATGTTAGATCCACATACCGCATCTGAGTTATCTATTAAAGATATTATTTCCTTATGTGATGATTTAATTGAAGCACATGGCAATTGGTTACCAGAATATAATTAAATGAAAAACCAGGCTTTCACTATTTACATTAGAAAAGTCTGGTTTTTCTAAAATTATTAGATTGATTACAAATTTAATTAAATACTGTAAATGATTACACATAGACACGTATAGCTTAACACTTTATTTTTACTGACATATTAACTATGTGTATTTTGTTAAATCCACTATTTAAAGCGCTTTCACAAAAAGTCTGATTCTATAAAGAGGTGATATATTTGGATAAACAATTAACTCGTAAAGAGAAATATTCATTTGGCATTGGGGCATTTGGTAAAGATTTGGTTGTTAACTTAATAGGCATATATCTTATGTATTATCTTACTGACATTTTAGGTGTTGCGGCCGGTTTTGTTGGGTCACTATATTTTGTTGCTCGTATTTGGGATGCAATTAACGATCCAGTTATGGGAATGATTGTGGATAAAACTAAAACTAAATGGGGGAAATTCAGACCCTGGTTAGTCATTGGCACATTTATAAATTCTATTGTAACGATTATTTTATTTACTAATTTTGATTTAACAGGAACAAGTTTATATATATTTATTTCAATTATGTATATTCTTTGGGGCATGACTTATACAATGATGGATGTGCCTTATTGGTCATGGTTACCTAATCTAACCAATAACCCTACCGAACGTGAAGAAGTATCTGTCATTCCTCGAATTTTTGCGAGTTTAGCAAACTTAATTCTTGGAGCTATAGGTTTAAGTACTGTAATATACTTAGATAAAATTTTCGGCAATGGAGATCAATCTACTGGTTTCTTAATTTTAACGGTAATTATCATTCTTTTTTTCATAACTACAATGGGCATTACCGTACGTAATGTGAAGGAGGCTCCCACAAATATTGATACTGGTATTACACTACGCTTTAAAGATATTTGGAGAATATTATTTACCAATAAAGAATTACTAGCCTATATTGGTATACTGATTACATTTTTCTTATGTACTCAAATCATTGGTAATGTACTCATTTATTATTTTAGTTATGTGGCAGAATCAAAATTCTTATTTGCCCTATATAACGGTATGGGATTTGTAGAAATTATAGCATTAATTTTTTTCCCTAGAGTTGCCAAATTACTTACAAGAGAACGTATATTTCCGATTGCTACATGTAGCGTGATTATAGGACTACTTATTTTATTACTCGCGAGTTATGTTTCACCAAGTGCTATATTACCAGTAGTTATAGGTACTATTTTTATAAAAATTGGCACTGGATTTATCATGGGAATTATAACCGTTTCTATTGCTGACGTAATAGATTATAGTGAAATGAAATTTGGTCAGAGAAACGAAAGTGTCATTACTTCTACTCAAACATTTTTAATGAAAACAGCTATGGCAGTTTCTGGTCTAATCACTGGTTGGAGTTTAACTCTTTTAGGTTACCAACCTGGTGTAGAACAAAGTGAATTCACCAAAAATGGTTTGCGTTTTATCATGACTATCCTTCCTATTATTTGTATAATCGCGAGTTACCTTATTTACAAATGGAGTTATAGTTTAAAAGGTACATACATTAAAGATGTAGTAACTGTGCTAAATCAAAGAAAAAGTAAAAAAGGTTAATACAAAACAGCAAGCGATAGCATTTAATGTTAACGCTTGTTGTTTTAATGTTGAAACTCCTATTCCCACTCTTTTTATCCATCCACTCACTATAATTACAAATATTACGCCTTTTGTGTTTTTGTTATACTTTTGATTCTGTAGAGAATAATTGCTTGTCTTTCGGTTTATTTTCTAAATAAACAATTTTACCATCATCATCTAATTGTGCAATATCAATGCCTTCTTGAGTATAAACTCCATTTTCAAATCGATTACCACAAATCACCCACTGAGTTTCAAAAGTACCATCATTATTTTTAATCCAACTATTGTGCATATGCTTCAAATCTTTATTTGTTTTATAAACACTTTTAACAAATTGTTTCCATTCATCTTTTCCAGTAAAAGACTTTCCATTCAATACAAATACAATGTTTTCACTAAATAAATCATTTAATTTTTCAAAACTTTCATCACTATATCTAGATTCATCAAACAATGTAAAATAATCATCTAATATTTTCATTTTTTCACTCTTTTCTATGAATTAATTATAATCTATATTAAGAAAATCAACACTGTTTTCTATATTTGTTTAACTTTTTAAAATTACAAGTAAAGTAAAAAACCTCTACCATTTTCGAAAATCCGTGAATATAAATAAAAAGTTGTTGTCTATTCTCTAGTCTTTTCAGGTTTATGATTAAATTTTGGTCCTTTACCCATGATATAGAATTGTCCTCCAGTGGGGTAGTGAACATACGTAATTCATCAGGTGCATCGTCAATAATCCAATGTCCATTGCTAAAAATACACTTGTTACCCCAATCACCAACGATTTCTCTCATAAAAAAGACTCCTTTTTGAACAAGGAGTCCTTTAATCGTTTCAAAATCATATTTCAGCTTAATAACGGTTGCTATAAGCATGTTGAAAAATTAGACCTTTACGTATTGTTAATAAAAATCTATAGTTGATTCCCATTGTGTATTTTCCTCTTTTAATTGGTAGGTGTCATTTTGATTATCTCTTGGAAATAACACCTTAATTAAAGTGATAGTCATTATGATAAAAAATATTTTTTCCGTACGTCTCATTTAATTAACACTCTTACTATTATTTTCTACTACTTTTATTAATTCTTTATATAAAACATCTTTATGGGAAGTAGTATCAAAACTAACATAAAAATCCTCATATATTTCTTCTTGCTTTTGTGTTAATTGAAAATCATTTTTTATTTCTTCTTTTATAAAGTTTATTAATTGATAGCTTTCAGTATTTAAATTGCCAAATTTTGAGACATCAAAATCTAACTTATTATAGATGTGATTCCCACTTAAGAAATATTTGTAGTCTGGGAAGTAAAATTCAATACGAGTTCTACTTTTGATAAAGTCAAACATATACGAAGAGAAATCAGTGACAAATAATTTATATTCGCTAATATTAAATTCATCTGTTGAATCTAATACATTTATGTTTGATTTTTCAGTTTGAAATAATGAAGACTCATTTGCAAAAATTGGATGCATTTTAATATCAAGTTCGTAGTTATTTTGTTGTAATATATTATTAAGTTCATCAGAGTTTATTAATTTATGAATTCCTGTGAAAAAGTTAGACTGCTCAAGTGTATCTTTATCGATTACTTTAATTTGTCGATTTTCTTCTTTAGTTAGTGCTTTTCTCCAAGATGGAGCTATAAGGATTTTATTGCATTTTTTTGATACCGTTATGTCATCTAATCTAGGCATTCCTGTAACTAATAAATCATCTTCATTATAGCCATAATTATGAAGTAAGTTGTTTTTTTCATATTCACTTGAGATAACGAATTTGTCAAAACTGGTTACATGTTTACCATATAACCAAGGAGTATGAGCATTTAGTACACCATGTTGCAGATACACAATTTGAAATTTAAATTCTGCAAAGAACAGATCATAAGCTCGGAATGATAATGGTGAAAATTCTGTGTGTTCTTTAAATGAAGTGAGTATGAGTTCTGCATAATAAAATAGCATTTTATGTTTCAAACTTCCATAAACGACAACATTCTCTTTTGGAAAGCCCTCTTTTTTCAAGTCATCTTCTCTAACAACGTAGTAACGTTCTATCCCATCATTTTTATTGACGTCATGCATAAATTGACGATAACCATTATCAAGAACCCCTATTCGATCATTGTATAGCCATATTCTTTTGCGTTTCAAATAAGGTTCAAAAAACTTTTTGAATTGTTGAAATCTCTTTAAACCATTTTGGTTTTTTAATTTCATTTTTAAATTATGGTTTTTTAATATACGATGTTCAATTTGTGCAGACTTTTTCTTAATATGGATTTTGAACGGATTATCAGTGTAAGATATAATTTTATCTTTAGTAACAATATCTTTTGAATTTAGTGTAGTTTTAAAAATTACATTTCTAGTAAACCAATGATTCGTCAGTAATTTTTTACCATCAATATTAACAACAAACTCATAATTATTCACTTCATCTACAGGAATAGAAAAACTAAAATCATAAAACTGAGCAACAGACATACGTGTTTTATAATAGTTAGCTGATGAATTATAGATAGGAATGATTTTTTCATGGTTGTGTTTATCTTTCAACACTAAAGAAACTGTATTAACCATATCTAATAAAGGCGCTTTAATATAGCCGCTAAGCTTAAGCTCTTGCCCAATAATTTTAATCTTATTAAAGACAAGTAACGCTTTGTTTAACATCGCAATTTGTTGGTTTTCAGCGACAAAATTTAAAGAGGTTAAGTTTTGATTATATTTAATGTTTCCTTTGAACGTTTTAATAAAATATAACTTGTGATAATAGTCCATCAATGGCTTGGCCAATATGGTATCGACTGATATATATCCGAATATTTTTTTCATTCTTTCAAACCATTTTTGGTATGCTTCAGAATCTAAATGATTTGGGAACAGCGTGGACTGTTTGAATCGCCAATTTAGTTCGTATAAAATAATCCCTTGTACATAAACAGGAACTTCACTAGAGATATTTAGAGCTGTTTCAATTAAATTTTCAAATAAAATTAATAAATCATCTTGTATATCAACAGGATTTTTATTTTTATCAACCGCAGAATTATGGCCTATATTGTAAAAATAACCGCCTTCCTTTATATGTATAACTTTTCGGTTTTTCAGTATGTAATTCGTGTTAAATAAAGCATCTTCACCGTAAACTAATCGCTCGTTAAATTGCGTATAATCATCGTTTTTAATAACCACATTCATTGTACATTGGTTTAAAAAGGGATATTCACTAATGTCATAGACATTTACATCTCCTTTTTTTGTGAAGGCTTTGTTTCTTACATGAGCATTTATTTTATCCCCATTTTTTTGGTGAAGTGGGTAAACTAAAATGTCTGCCTCTTTTTCATACTTTTCAAAACCAAAAAAGACTGATTTCAAAGTGTCCTCTCCTATGAAATCATCTGCGTCTAAAAATAATATATATTTCCCTTTTGCTAAGCTAATCCCTCTATTTCTAGTATATGAAACCCCACTATTTTGATGACTATAGTAAGAGATAAAATCATACTTAGAGGCTACTTCCTCCAAAAAATTACTGCTTCCATCTGTTGAACCGTCATCTAATAATATTATTTCAAATTCAACATTGTGCGTGTTTTGGTTTAAGACAGAGTTAATTGTATCTTCTATAAAATGTTCCGCATTAAATATAGGTATAAGAATACTTATATCATATTCATATTTCTTAGAATAATTCACTAATTTTACATCTCCCTTTCACTAATTATATATTTCCTTTAGTTTTTATCATAAATATATTAGATTTACATAATAATTTCTTTTAATATTTTTATAGGTAACTAAAAGTTTATTGTAATCGGTGAATTATATATATCTTTTAATAAAAACTCTTTAATAATTATTATAGCATCTTTAAATATCTTTTCATATTTCTTATAAAGACATTTCCAATCTTTTTATTGCTTTAAATAAGCTATCCGAATCCCAACATATCTAGAATAGAAGCTAAGGAAGTAAATAATAGCACCCAATAAATACTATATAAATAACTATGCTAAACATAATCATTTTATAAAATAATAAACCTGGCAATATCATCAAAATTGCTCAATGATATTGCCAGGTTTTTTGTGTGTTATGAATTTTAAAGTTTAATCAATTATGATTGTTTCTTTTTCTCTGCATCTCTTAATTCAATACGTCTAATTTTACCTGAGTTGGTCTTAGGTAAGTCTTCGACAAACTCGATAGCTCTTGGATATTTATACGGTGCAACGTCGTGTTTGACGTAGTTTTGTAATTCTTTGATTGTGTCTTCATTACCAGTTACGTCATCTTGTAAAATAATAAATGCTTTAACGATATTCCCCCTAATTTCATGTGGACTCGCAACAACAGCGCATTCTTTTACATAAGGATGTTTCGTAAGTGAATCTTCAACTTCGAACGGTCCTATTGTATAGCCAGAACTAATAATGATGTCATCTTTACGACCTTCAAACCAGAAATAACCATCTTCGTCTATTTTAGCTAAATCACCCGTCATAAAATAGTCACCATTTTGTGGTTCTGCTGTGCGTTCTGGGTCTTTATAATAACCTTTGAACAATGCAGGTAAGTCTAACGGCACTGCGATATTACCTACTTCGCCTACTTTAGAAAGGTCACCATCATCATTAATAACTGTTACATGACTACCAGGGATTGCTTTACCCATTGAACCGGGACGACTCTCTGTATCTTTTAAAAATCCAATCAACAGTGTACTTTCTGTTTGGCCGTATCCATCTCTTACCGTAAGTTCAAAGTTTTCTTGGAATTTTTCAACGACTTCTCTATTTAATGGTTCGCCTGCAGACACTGCACTATGCAAATGTTCTAAATTATAATCTGTTAAATTAGACAGTTTTGCCATCAAGCGATACTCAGTCGGTGTACAACAAAGCGCATTAATTTTATTATCTTGTAATAACTGTAAATATTTTTCAGCATCAAATCTTCCATTATATACAAAGGCAGTTGCACCTGATCCCATAATTGATAACAATGGGCTCCATACCCATTTTTGCCACCCTGGTGCAGCAGTTGCCCAAACAATATCGTCTTCTTTAATACTCAACCAATGTTTCGGCGCCATCTGCATATGTGCATAGCCCCAACCGTGTGAATGGACAACAGCTTTAGGATTACCAGTTGTACCAGACGTATAAGATAATAAAGCAATATCTTCACGAGAAGTTTCAACAATGTCTAATTGATCCGTTGAATTTGCTTTTTCATCTTCAACTGACATCCAGCCATCTTCTTGACCGCCAACAATAAATTTAGTTAAAGCGTCGTATTCTTTGACTGCTTTAAACTCATCAAGCGCATCTGAAATAACTACAATTCCTTTTACTTCACCATGTGTAATTCTGTATTGTAAATCTTTCGTACGTAACATTTCAGAACTAGGGATAATAATGATACCTAATTTTAAGGCAGCAAGATAAATCTCATATGTCTCAATGCAACGTGGCATCATGATGAGCACTTTGTCACCTTTTTTAAAACCATATTTTAAAAACATATTACCAACTTTATTCGCATTTTTGATAAGGTTGGTATATGTAATTTCTCTATTTTCTCCTGTTTCATTTTCAAATATTACAGCTTTTTTAGATTGATCTACTGTAAATTTTTCGATTTCGCTCACTATGTTATAAGTTTCTGGAGCGATCAAATCTTGTTTATTCATTATTTACTCTCCTTTTATTTGAACATCTATAATCTGTACAATTGTAGTTTAAATGTATAGATTACTGATTACTTATCCAAATACTTTCCAATAATTTAATGATAATTTTAAACTTATTACATGTAAATAGATACGATTATGACTTAAATGATTTATTTACTTATTTATTATAGCAAAATTGACCCATAGATAGATATATTTTAAATTCAGAATAATTAAAATATTTTTTTGCAAAATCATTTTTTATACACTTATTAATTCCACAAAAAGCTCTAACATCACTTTATAGAGTTCTGAAATTAATCTAAATAATTTATGTTAACTCCTAATTTTTCAACTTCATTTATATTTCCCTTCATATAAATAGAGTTTATTTTGACATTAGCTATAATAAAAGTGTAGTATTTCATACGTAGCATTATAAATGTGTAAATCACTACGAAAATTATACGCATCATTTCAAAATTATTAAAATAGATTGAGAAATGGTCCCTGTTCATCAATTATCGGATGTATTATTTATTTTTAAGCTCAATCACTAGATTGAAAATGAGCTTAGTGTTAAAATGTTTAGATGTGCAATTTTTATGAAAGAAGTGAGTCTATTGACTGAAACAGGAGCATTCCATGTAGAAAAAAGAATCCCCTTATTTATCGTATTATTATCAGGGGCCTTTATTACAATTTTAAACCAAACATTACTTGGTACAGCTTTACCCCCTATTATGAAAGACCTACAAGTATCTGAAAGTACGGTACAGTGGTTACAATCTATATTTATGTTAGTAAACGGTATAATGATACCTGTTACTGCATTTTTAATTCAACGTTATACATCGAGGCAGTTATTCTTAACCGCCATGAGCATTTTTGCATTAGGTACTTTAATCTGTGCTGTCGGACTAGATTTTTCAATGCTATTAATTGGACGTGTCTTACAAGCAGCAGGCGCAGGTATTATGATGCCATTAATGCAAACAATCTTATTCTTACTTTTCCCTGTAGAAAAACGTGGTACCGCAATGGGCTTATTCGGCTTAGTCATTGCATTCGCGCCAGCGATTGGACCTACGCTATCAGGTATTTTAGTAGAGCATCTCTCATGGAGAAGTGTCTTCTACGTCGTATTCCCAATTGCAGTTGTTATCATCGTTGCTTCAATTTTCCTATTGAAAAACGTTACAGAAACTTCAAACCCAAAACTAGATATCGCATCAGTCATTCTATCTACACTAGGTTTTGGTGGACTCTTATACAGTTTCAGTTCTGTTGGAGAAGCAGGATGGGGCAGTGTACAATTTATCTTACCACTTATCGTTGGTATCATTGCATTAGTTATATTTATTCGTCGCCAGTTAAACCTCAAAGAACCTATGCTTGAATTTAGAGTGTTTAGCTACAGCATTTATACGTTAGGTACAGCATTAAGCATGTTCGTATTTGGTGTATTAATCGCATCCAATATTATTTTACCATTATATATGCAAAATATGATTGGATTCTCTGCATTAGAATCTGGTTTAGTATTATTACCAGGCGCTGTTGTTATGGGAATTATGAACCCAATTACAGGTTATTTATTTGATAAATTTGGCGGTAAATGGCTCGCTCGTATTGGCTTGCTCGTATTAGTTGCTTCAACAATACCATTTACAATGCTCACAGCTGATACAACCTTTACTTATCTTGCCACGGCTAACGCAGTACGTATGGTATCACTAGCAATGGTTATGATGCCTATGACAACGCTAGCGATTAATCAATTACCGAATAGTCTCATTGCTCATGGTACTGCTATGAACAACACATTTAGACAAATGGCCGGTGCAATCGGTACAGCGTTATTCATTACGTTAATGTCTGTTTCAGCTATTCCTAGTGAAGGTCTAGAAGGTATGATTCATGGTGTGAACGTAACATTCATGGTCGCTACTGGTATATCAGTCATCGCATTATTATTATCAGCTAAACTTAAAGATGATAGTAAACCATCACGCAGAACAATTTAATTAGACAATCAATCAAAAAGCTTCATTATAATAGATAATAAAAAAACACTTTCGTTACATTCATATAAATAGAATGTTTTCGAAAGTGTTTTTTTATTTTAATATATTAATTTTGGTTGATAAAAATACTTTGTTAACTGTTCGATTTGTTAGCGTGCTGTGTTTTCATTGCAAATCTCGCTATTGGTTGAGCTATGAGTAGTTCAATCCAAAATGCAATAAAAAAGTTACGAGGTCAATTATAAAAAATTTCCCAAAGATTAGTTTGTAGCAGAAAGTCTGTTAATTGCAATTTCACCCACTGCTTTCGCTGCAACTAATAATGCATCTTCATTCACTTCAAACTTAGGATGATGATTCATATATGGCGCTTCAATGTCTTCTGGTTTACAGCCAACGATGAAAAAGGCACCTGGTATTTCTTTTAAATAATACGCAAAATCTTCAGAACCTGAAACTGACGGTATTTCTACAAGATGTTCAAAATAATCACCCTTACTTGCTGTTAAAATATCTACCACTTGTTCTGTTTGTGCGGGATGATTGTATAGCACAGGATAACCAAATTGGTAATCTAAATCGTACGTAACATCAAAACCGACCGCTACGCTTTTTGCGACTTTCTCAATCTCTTCATACATAAATTGCTCTAAGCCATCATTAAGATAACGTGCTGTTCCTTTGATTGTAACTTTGTCTTGTATAACATTAGCTCCACCAGGTGCATCAAACGCACCAACAGTAATCACACCCATTTCTGAAGGATCGATACGTCTAGACACTATTGTTTGGAGGGTGTTTACAAAATTGGTACCTGCAATCAAAGCATCGTGTGTTTTATGAGGACTCGCAGCATGACCACCTAAACCATTAATCGTTAAAGTAAATGTAGAACTACCAGCGAAAGCATTGCCTTTATTATATCCAATCACGTCTGTGCCAGCGACGGGTACTACATGAATACCATATATTTCATCTAAATCATTTAATGCACCTGATTGCATCACTTGTTGTGCACCACCTGGAGGCATTTCTTCAGCATGTTGATGAATAATTTTAACTGTACCTGAAAGTTCATCTTTTATTTCAATTAATGCGTCTGCTAATCCTAACAAATACGCGGTATGTGCATCATGGCCACACGCATGCATCACCCCTTCATTTGTTGACTTAAAGGGTACATCTACCTCTTCTTGTATTGGCAACGCATCAAAATCAGCGCGTAATCCTATTGTTTTGCCAGGTTGTCCCCCTTTGATTTCTACAATAATTGCGTTACTACCTAGAACAGGTTGCGTAACTGTCACTTCTTTCGATTTGTAAAAATCTTTAATATATTGCGCCGTAGCATCCTCTTGGAATGACAACTCCGGATGTTGATGTAAATAACGACGATGCTGAATCATCTCAGATTCCTTCTCTTCCAACTTTTCAAATAATATCTCTTTTGTATTCATAACTGTTCACTTCTTTCGATTTGTTTATAAATAATTTAACCATTTTAAAATTTTAAATCTAAAAGAAGATTAATACAAAAATAAATTACTGTTTTATGGAATTTTACATTTTTAAATATTTAATGAAGTAATGTTAATCCTTCTTATTATGAAATTTTTATAGTATATCTACTTGTACTTCTGTCTCATTTTTATAAACGATATACATCATAATGCTAGCAATCACCACCATAATAAAGCCAAAATATGGTGTCATTGCAAGAGAAAAATGATTGAGCACATATCCTCCGATGACCGCTCCCAATGTGATGCCGATATTGAAGGCAGCAATGTTTAAACTAGAAGCAAAGTTAGCCGTTGCCTTATTTTTACGTTCTGCAAAAAGCACCACAATCAATTGCAGACCCGGAACGTTCATAAATGCGAACAACCCCATAATAAGTATGGCTACCGTACCTAAGAAATAATGTGTCACAGTTAAGCCTAGAAGTAATAAAACAATAGCTTGAATTAAAAATATCCATATAAGTACTTTTGTTGGCTTATTGTTTGTTAATTTCCCACCAAGTGTATTGCCAATAGCAACCATTACACCATATATCACAAGTAGTAGTACCACCGCTTCGTCACTATAATTCAAAATATCTGTAAGTATACTAGTCAGGTATGTGTAGACTACAAAAGTGCCACCGTAACCTAGTGCAGTAATCAAATAAATCATCATTAATGACTTGTTTTTAAACACTTCTAATTGTTCCTTTATCGATGCCTGGGCATATTCTTTCAAATTACTTGGCACTGCAAATATATTAATAATTAAACTGATCAATCCAATTATAGCAATCGTAATAAACGACGCTTCCCAACCAAAGTGCTGACCAATCCACGTTCCTAATGGTACGCCTGTAATTGTAGCAACGGTTAAACCTGTAAACATCATTGCAATCGCGCTTGCACGTTTATCAGGCGTTACCAAATCACTTGCGATTGCTGTGGCGATAGACATAAACACTCCGTGCATTAATGCCGATAGTACACGCATTGCTAGCAATATACTAAACGTGGTCGCAAAGGCAGCAAGTGTATTAGCAACAATGAAAATAAGCATAATCATTAATAGTAAATGCTTCCGTTTCATTTTATTTGTCAGTGGTGTTAGTACAGGTGCTCCTATTGTTACCCCCACAGCATACAAAGATACAGTTAATCCTGCTAATGAAATCGTAGTATCAAAAGCATCTTTAATGAGCGGTAAGAGACCTACACTAATAAATTCAGTCATTCCAATTGCAAAGGCAGACATTGCTAACGCTAATATAGCGAATTTGTTTTTTCTCATAATGTTTTTTGACTCCTTCTTGTTTTGTGTATGTGTTAATATAAACTACACGTATCAAAATCGGAAGTACGCACTTTAAAGTACTATAGGCACCTTTGAGTACCTATAAGGAGGTAATTAAATGAGCAAATCTTATAATATTGGCGTCGAAGCAACCATTGATGTCATCGGTGGAAAATGGAAACCTGTCATCTTATGTCATTTACAAAACAACGGGTTGATGCGTACATCTGCATTAAAACGTGCTATTCCAACGATCACTCAAAAAATGTTAACACAGCAATTACGTGAACTAGAGAATGACGGTATCATCAACCGTATCGTATATGATCAAATCCCGCCTAAAGTTGAATACGAATTATCAACTTATGGTCAAACACTAGGAGAATTACTTTCTTCACTTTGTTATTGGGGAGAGTTCCATATTGAAAAAATGCACCAACAAGGTGAAACGGTCTCATTAGCACAACAAGATTTTGTCGATATACCCAAACCGAGTTAAAAAAATGCCCCTTTCTATAACTTTAGAAAGGGACATTTTTATATTCTAGAATCTTTTGTATACCAAATTGTTATAATTATTTTGTTCTTAAGTCTTGTTTTTGGGGATTCCTAAATCTTTAGGAACCATCGTTTCAAGTTGTAGTTCTTCATCTTCATAGTACAATTTCTTTAAATCAACATCGAAGAATTGTTTCATTCTTTGTTCAGTCATTACTTCAGTTGTTTCACCAAAGACAATACCTTTTTCTTTTCCAGTAATAATTACATTATCTGATAGATAAAACGCATGGTTTGGATAATGCGTATTAATAATGCACGATATCCCCTGTTCTTTTGATAGCTTACGTATCGTTTGTAAAATCGTAATTTGTTTTTGAATATCTAAATGAGATTCTGGCTCATCCAGTATTAATAATTCAGGGCCCGACACAAGTGTTCTTGCGATAAGTGCTAATTGTAATTCTCCGCCACTGACCTCGTTACATGATTGATTGGCTAAATGGCTAATACCTACTGTTTCCAGCGCTTCAATTGCAGCCGCTTCATCTTTTTTTGAAGGTTGTGCTAAAGTACTTATAAATGGTGCTCTCCCCATAATCACAAGTTCTAAGAGTGTATAACCAAAAGTCATTTTTTGAGCTTGTGGCACATAACCAATCTTCTTCCATAATTCTTTTTTCTTCAGGTCATTTAACGGGACATCATTGATAAACGTTTCGCCATCCGTCCAATCTAACAGACCAATAACACATTTTAGCAATGTTGTTTTTCCTGCACCATTAGGCCCTAGAATGGATAAGACCTCGCCAGGAGCCAATTTAAAACTCACATCTTCTTTATATAAATAAGGTTTGTTTTTATAATGAAAGTTACCTGCTTTTACTTCTAAGTGCATTACCACGAACCTCCCATACGGCGTAATAAGTATGCAAAAAATGGTGCGCCAATAATTGCAGTTAATATAGATAATGGTATTTCAGTAGCTGTTAAACTTCTAGCTAAGTTATCAATAATTAACAGATACGTACTACCGATAGCGAGTGATACAGGTAACACATATTGATTATTGTTACCTACAAACATACGTGCAATATGTGGAATGATTAAACCAACCCATCCTACGATACCCGCTACTGCAACCGTAGCTGCTGTGATTATCGTTGCACCTGCAATGATTGCCCATTTTAAAGCTACAACAGGAATCCCCATAGATTTAGCTTCATCTTCTGGTAACGTGAGTAAATTGAGTCTCCATCTTAGTGTATATAATATGAGCACACCTATAATGATAATTGGTGCCGCAACATATAAATCTTTATAAGTTGCAGTTCCTAGACTTCCCATTAACCAATATGTTATTGCAGGTAATTTCTCTTCTGGATCAGCTACGAACTTCATTAATGAAATAAGCGCGTTAAATAATGCTGATGTAATGACACCTGCGAGTACAAACATAAAGATTGGAGAATTTTTTTGATTTCCTGCTACAAAAAATGTGAACAATATCGCCAATAATCCAAATGCTAAAGCCAATATTTGTGCGCCAAATGTGTTACCAAAGAACAATATACCTAGGGAAGCTCCAAATCCAGCTCCTGCTGAAACACCGAGTATGTCTGGCGAAACTAATGGATTGCCAAACATCCCTTGGAAACTCGCACCAGAAATAGACAATCCACCCCCTATTAATAAGGCTAATAATATTCTTGGAAAACGAACATTCATCACAACTGTTTCTTGCACTGGCGCCCAAGTTTCTTCTATAGGAATAATTTGTGATGTTAAAATTTGAATAATGGTAATAGGATCTATAAAAACTCTTCCTACTCCGAGTGAAATAATTGCTACCACAAGTGGTAAAACAATTAATAATAATATTTTTGATTTCTTCATTAGTTAACTCCTTAATACTTCGCTGCATCAGATGACGGATGTAAAATAGACTCAACATCTTCGTCTGATAATTTATAGTCGTAAAAATCTTTGTAATATGATTTAATTTCATCTTTCATATCATAGTTGAATTTATCTGGGTGATTATGTTGTGCCATCCATTTAAGCATTAATGGCGCATCTCCGTTTGGTGGGAACCAACGATAGATGCCTAAAGGCACCTTATAGACCGCTTTGTCTTTAACTGCTTTTACCTGGCTCCAATCTTGACCAGACACTTTGTTTTTCAATAAATCATTAGGTTGGGTCTCAGTGAAGTTCGTAATATATATTTTATCTGGATTCCATTTATAAATTTGCTCCATATTGACTTCTTTTTGACCATCGACACCGTCATCGCCAACAACATCTATACCACCAGTTGCTTCTGTCCATTTTTCACTAAAGAAATTACCGCCACCGACAACAATAGAGTTGTCTGTATGTTGATGTAAGAATAGCACTTTGGGTTTGTCTGATTTTTTCGTGTCTTTTAGACCATCATCAATCATTTTTTGAGATTTTTCTCCCTCTTTCATAAATTTCTCAGTTCTATCGCTCGTCTTACCACCTTTAACATCTGAGGTGACTTTTAACCAGCTGTTAAACGTAGCTAAAGGATCAGCGTCTTCTACCTTAATTGTTTCTAGTCCCATGGTTGGTATACCACTCTCCGCAACTTTATCTAAGGTTTTCTGTTCAGTAGCATTTTCAAAATAGACATCTGGGTTTATTTTAGAGAGTTCTTCTATATTCACATCGCCATTTTTCACAAATTCTGTAGACGCTTTTTTAATATCAGGCGATATTTTAGAAAGTATAGAATTTTCTGCAGCATTATACGCATTAGGATGTAGACCTTTAATTTCTTTTGTAGAATTCGTCCCTACAAACCAAGTAGAAAAGTATGGTAAGATGCCTCCTACTACAATACTGTCTGGATCTTTTTTAATTTTCACATCTCGGCCAGTTTGGTCTTTCACTATTTTTTCTTCTTTTGTTAATTCTTTCTCTTCTGAATTCGTAGCTGTCGTATTTGAATTACATGCTGTAAGTAATGTAGCTGATAATACAATTCCAGCTAGAGCACTATATTTTTTCTTCATTGATTATCTCCTGTTCTTAGCCATTGTCCTAAACCATGTAAAAATGGCTTAGCTTGATTAATAAAACCGAGTCCGATATGAAACATTGGATCTAACGACGTTACGATTAACTCGCCATTGAAATTGACATCATCAATATAAAAAATAGACCGTCCATCTGGTGTATTTAATAGTGATTTCGCTCCATTTGGTGTAGCAAACGTGCCATGATAATGCCACTTCATATCATCCACTTTCAAATATTCATATAAACTATGCGTTTGATAATCAGGATTTAACGGGAGGTCGCCGTTGGGTCGAACCCACCAACTGAAATTCACTTCAGAATCTTCCCAATGTATGTGAGGAAACCACCGATCCAATACTTCTCCAAATATCACGAGGCGCTTACCTAGTTTTAAAAAATTTAAAAATGATTGTCTATGTTGTTTCAATAATTGAATATCTAAGCGACACGATAATAAAATCGTGTCATAGCAACTTAAGTCGTATGAACTTAATGTTCTAATATGTATCACGTCATTATATAAATACTTAAATTCCTGTTCTTCTAAAAATCTATTTTGGTATGGTGTCCCATTAACAATCAAAGCTATATTCAATGTTGATAATCCTCCCTAATTCTCGATGCTTCTGTACGTATGGCATTTAACATCTGTAGCCCCACTTGATTTGAAGTGTTGTCTTCGTATGTATAGATACGATACATATCGGTGCCAGCACCTGCATATATCGTTCCTTTATGTGTTCGGTCTACATAAACAATAGGTTGTTGTTCTTGATCCGTTATTAACACTTTTGCTTGCTCAGGAACTGTTTCAAAATAACCTCTTGAAAAGAAACCCCGCACGCCTCGTCTATATTCCAAATCTTTTACTTTAATGTTCTCAAAAAGCCCATTATCCGTTGCTTTCACTTCTAAAGCCCGATCTTTTAATGGGATGGAAGACCTTTTCCAATTCGATACACAATTCAACCAAGGTAAAGATTTTTCCACTAATGTGAAAATCACTCCGCCTTGGTTGATGTAATCAGTTAATATGTCGTCATGTGCCAAAAGATAAGGTTCATCAATATGGTTTGAAATAATTACGCCATCAAATGTATTTAAATTTGTGTTTGGTAAATCGTATACATTTAAAAACACGAGTCCTCTTTGACGATCTAATTCTGTAAGTCTCGAAAATTGGATGTCTATTGCTAAATATGCGATTTCATTCATTTTTCTACTTCCCTTGCTAAATTTTATATTTATGCGTATTTTATAATATATAAACCATTTTACCGATAATGATTCTCAATTTCAATTAAAACTTTAAAATTGAATTTAAATTAAAAAATTAATTATCATCAAAAATGTTATTTCAAAAAACAAATTAATTATAAAAGGATGTTTTTAATGACTTATTTAATTGGGCACATTGACCCTGAACATGCATTTGGCGTAACCAAAGAAAATAATATAGACAAAGAAGTAATAGTAGAATATATCCCTCAATATGAAATTCATAAATTAGACATTTTTAAATTTGATGCAATTATTATTCCAAATTTCGTAGATCAAGAATATTTGTATCGTCATAAGCGTTTGATTGATGACTATTTGAACGCTAAAAAAGTCATTGTCTTTTTTGGTCACTTATTCAAACCATTTTTACCAAAAACTGCTTTGTTTATGCCGGAACACATTAATCATTTCAGTGATTATTCGCTATATCCAAACAGTGACTCCTCTATCTATGCCAATGTCGATACTGACGACATGACATTTAATAAAGGGGTCGCTGGTTTCTTTGCAAGAGGCCATTACCAAACGCAACCTGAACATGAAATACACTTAACATTTCGTAACGGACACGTTGTGACCTATGTAGATAGAATTTCAACTGAAGGCACACTCTTTATGCACGCTGGCCGTTCACTTTTAGGATACATAGCACAAAATAAAACAACCGATTATATTTCTAGTCAATTTACAACTTGGTTAAAACAAGAAATCACATCGTTACAAGGAGGAGAATTCAATGAATAAAATAGGTGTTATATACTCTGGAAATGAGTCACATTATCGTACATTCCACGAACCTAAGTTTCATCAATTTATAGACCAATTAATTTACCATCCAGATTTTTTAGAAACAGACATTAGCATGCTTGATATATTGATTGTGCCTTCACAGTTAAACCAGCCCTTATTATTAAAAAGCGTCAATAAAATTCATACTTTCGCACAATCTGGAGGTACTGTTGTCGCATTCGGACCACAACCACATGACTGGTTACCAAATCAAAATTGGGAATTTAGACCCACTAACTTTTGGTGGTGGTTAGAAGAGAATGCTGATAGTGGTTTGCTTTTATCAGCACCGAATCATTCACTATTCGCACGTTACCTTACGCTAAATGATTGCACATGGCATCAACATGGCGTGTTTTGGCCACCAGAAGATGCTGAAATATTAATTGCCTCAAAAAATGGCGGCGCTGTCCTATATGAACAAAACTCCGAACAATATGGTCATTGGGTTATTACAACGCTAGATCCGGATTATCATTTTGGCTCATATTTCATGCCAGCTACAGAAAAATTTCTCGAAGGCTTTTTTCCGTACTTAGCTTATGAATAAATTTTTATAAATAAGAAAAAACCCTAATATTAATGACAATCACGTTGTTTATACAAAAAATGATGACTTCTACTTTATTTCACGTAGGAGCCATCATTTTTTAGTTATATTTTTTTATTTCCCAAGAAATAATGATGATAAGGTTATTCACATTTATTCTAAAATGCTGCAGTCCATCCGCCATCTGCTGTGACGATCGTCCCATTGATAAAACTCGAATCATCAGAAGCCAAAAATAATGCTACTTTAGCAATTTCTTCTGCTTGCCCTGTTTTAAGTATCGCACTTTGTGCTATTTTTGTACGTTCAGCTCCAAAGTGATTAATATTTTTCATTGAATCAGATATATTTGTTTCAATTGCCCCTGGCGCAATCCCATTACAGCGTATACATTTTTCAGCATACATAAATCCAGTGTTTTTTGTAAGTCCTACGAGAGCATGTTTAGAAGCACTATAAATGGCGCCCGCATGAGCACCATTTAATCCGCCTGTAGAAGTCGTATTGATAATGATACCTGCTTGTTTTTCCAAGAATATTGGCATCGCCTTGCGCATTGCCCTCATCGCACCTTTAGTATTAATATCAAATATTAAATCCCATCGTTCATCCAAGATATCTCCCACAGGCTCAAATCCATCCATAACTCCAGCATTATTGACTAAAATATCTAAAGTGCCATAGGATTCTATAGTAGTATCGATCATATTATCGATATCTTCTTGCTCAACTATGTTTACCTCAATGGCTTGAGCAACACCATTATTTTCGTTAATCTCTTTTGACACTGCTTCTGCCTTTTCTAAATTAAGATCAGCTACGATAACTTTAGCGCCTTCTTTAGCATATAATTCAGCAATTGCTTTACCCATTCCAGATGCTGCACCTGTGACAATCGCTACTTTATCTTTTAATTTCATAATATTCTCCCCCTTCTTTCTATTTTAATAGCTACTAGTGTAAATATATCATTTTGAGATTTTTTTAGCCCAAAATGAAGTTATCGCTTTCAATTGCCTTACAACAAATATAAATAATGAAATGATTGTACGTATCTTTTGCTATAATTGGTTCAATGATATATTAGTTAAAAGAAGATATGCCCTATACACCAAATATTTAGTTGATAACATAGCTAAAGTTCATTTCAATAAATTTTAATTTTTCATATTTCTCAGTACAATAGAAATATGAAAAATTTAACTCACTAAGGAGAATACAATCATGAAACTAGATGAATTTCACATTGGCGAAGAATTTACGACTAAACCATATAAAATAAGCGAAGAAGCTATTACTGATTTTGCTAGTGAATTTGATCCACAATATATGCACTTAGATAAAGAAAAAGCGCAACAAGGCAGATTTAATGGTGTCATCGCTTCTGGTATCCAGACACTAGCCATTTCTTTTAAACTATGGATTGAAACAGGCAAATATGGAGAAGATGTCATTGCAGGTACACATATGAATAATATTAAATTTATCAAACCAGTATTTCCGGACGACGAATTACATACAGTGATAAAAGTTATTGATAAAAAGGCTGGTAAAAGAGATCAAGGATTACTTACGGTATTAATGACAACATTTAATCATGAAGAAGTTAAAGTATTTGAAGGCGAACTCACGGCACTTATCAAACGTTAAAATTTTCAAAATATATAACAAAAGCGGGACAAAAACCAACATTTGAAAGTTTTTTTGTCCCGCTCTCGTTAATAAATTATTTTATTTCAACTCAATTGATACAAAAATAATTCGTTATGCTTTTAACATCATTAGTATAATTTAATACTACCGCCATCTACCATAACCGTTTGTCCTGTGATATATTGTGCATCTTCGCTTCCTAAAAATACTGCTACTGGACCAATATCATTTTCAACATCTCCAAATTTTTGCAACGGAATGCCTTGAACGACCTTTTCATAATAATCTGGGTTATCTTTACGCCACTGATCAACGCCTTCAGAATAAGCGATTGGCGATATGATATTTGCATTAATGCCAAATTCTCCAAATTCATTCGCTATCACACGTGTAATACCACGTATCGCCTCTTTTGCTACAACATATGCGCCTTGATTCTTATCACCTTTTACAGCGGCACCTGAACCAAAGTTTATAATATTACCCTTTGTTTCTTTCAAATAAGGTATAACCATTTGGCATAAATAAAATGTCGCATAAAATCCCGTATTCAGAGATAAATTCAAATCTTCTTCTGTAATATCTAAAAAAGAACTCATACGAGATGCGTGTGCATTATTAACTAATATATCAATTTTTCCATAGTTTTCTATCGTAGTATCGACACAAGCTTGCAAAGAATCTTTATTTGTTAAGTCTGTTTTAATAAATAATGTTTCGTATCCTTGATTATTCAATGTTTCACTCAATAATCTTCCTTTTTCTTCAGCAATATCAGCGATAACTACTTTAGCATGTTCCTTAGCATAAGACTTCACAATTCCAGAGCCAATACCTCCTGCACCTCCTGTCACAATTGCTACTTTACCTTCTAGTTTAGCCATTAAAATCACACTTTCGTTTTTTATATTGGGTTACTTACAAAATGTTATTTATTCATTTGTTTTACATGACTATAAAGTTTCTTCTGAATATTAAGTAGTTGTGTCACTTCATCATCATTCAATACTGAATAAATGTCATTTCTCATTGCTTGACCTTGTTTTTGAGCCTCTTCTAACACATCCAACCCCTTTGCAGTAATAGTAATTAAAATGGAACGTCTATCTTCTTCTTGGTGTTCCCTTACTATGTAACCTTCTTTAACGAGTTTGTTTGTCAAACCGGTAATTGCTCCTGAAGTATAGCCAAGGGACTGCGCAAGCGCTGATGGTTTTTGCGCTCCATGCTCCTTAAGTTTAGATAAGGCAATAATTTGTGAAATATTGACATTCATATTAAATTGTTTCAAAAAAAGTGTCATTGTCGCATCGTTAAATAACTCAGCAGTATGAATGAGTTCGAAAAAATTATTCTTTTCCATGATATCCCTCCTATATATGTTGATATAATAATAGTATATATAAATTTACTTTAGTAGTAAAATACTTAAGTCTAAATATTTAACTTTTAATGTATTTACTGTTAATTTATATAATAAGGAATAGAAATTGGGAGGATGTTATTTATGAAAAGATTAGACAATAAAGTTGTAATTATTACTGGGGCAGCACAAGGTATGGGGAAAATGCACGCAGAAAAAGTATTGAATGAAGGTGCAAAAGTCGCGATAACTGACATCAATGAAACGCTCGGTCAAGAGGCTGCACAAGAACTTGGGGAAAGTGCACTTTTTATTAAACATGATGTTTCTAATGAAGCAGATTGGCAAAATGTAGTAGATACGGTAATCAATAAATGGGACAAAATAGACGTCTTAGTAAACAATGCTGGCATTACTTATAACACGCCTTTAGAAGAGCTCAGTTTAGAAAGCTATATGAAAATTGTAAACATCAATCAAGTGTCTGTATTTTTAGGTATGAAATCAGTCGCTTCAACTATGAAAGAACAACAACACGGTTCAATTATTAACATATCTTCTATGAATGGACTTGTCGGTGGTGCTATTGGTTACACAGATACGAAATTTGCAGTTCGGGGTATGACGAAAGCTGCTTCAAGTGATCTTTCACCATATAATATACGTGTAAATTCAGTACATCCGGGTGTGATTCAAACACCTATGATTGAACAAGAAGGCGTTAAAGAAGCAGTTGAAGAATTTGCGAAAACTATTCCAATGCGTCGTGTCGCTTTAACAGAAGAAGTATCTAATATGGTCATCTTTTTAGCTTCAGATGACGCGAGTTACTCTACAGGTTCTGAATTCGTCATCGATGGCGGTCTTACTGCGTTATAAACAACTTATGAAAAGCAAATGTTTTACACATTAAAAACCCCTTCACAACCATTTAAATGGTTGTGAAGGGGTTTTATAATAATTCATAGTATCTATTGAAATCAAATTGCTAATTCTATTTTTTAGGCTCTACATAAGCAACAAATTTTTCAGCATTATCTTTATTTAAATCTGTTAATGAAAATGTGCCAATGCTAAAGCGCATCGTTAATACATTATCATTTAATTCGATATTTTCAATTTCGTCATATCTAATGTTTCTATAGTAAAACTGTCCATCCATATCAACATTTAAAATAAGACGTTCATTTGTTGCGACATAAGCTGCCTCATATACTTTGATTTCACCTTGAACAGGGTACTCCATTTTTCCTAAAACGGAAGGACCTTGTTTCTCAGTTGGAAATAAATCTTCTGGATTAATATTATCTAATATCATTCGATTACCTACCTTTTCAATTAGTCTGCAACTTCTAAGTCTACAGTATTAATATCAATACCCATAGCATCTGCTACACCTTGACCGTAAGCTGGATCTGCTTTATAACAATGTCTAATGTGACGGTGTTTAAGTGGGTCAGTAACTGGGCCCATTTCATTAGCCGTATTATTAAATAATATTTGTTGCTTATCAGGTGACATGCGACGGAATAATTCACCAGGTTGTTCAAAGTAGTTATCATCATCTTCACGATAGTCATATTCGAATGCTTGACCTTGAATGTCTAAGCCTGGTTTTTTGTATTGCGGTTGGTCTTCAAGCGCACCGTTACTATTTGGATAATAGTGTGTGCCACCGCCTTGATTATTATCTAAAATTCTCATTTGACCATCTCTACTGAATGGACAAATATTTTCAACACCTACACCTTTAGGTTGGTTTACTGGAATTTGCCAATGGTTAGCACCAAGTCTGTAACGTTGTGTGTCACCATATGAGAATAAACGGCCTTGCAACATTTTGTCTGGTGAAAAGTCTAGCCCTGGTACGATGTTTGTTGGTGCAAATGCTGCTTGCTCAACATCTTGGAAATAGTTTTCAGGGTTTCTGTTTAATTCAAACTCTCCTACTTCAATTAATGGGTATTCGTCTTTATACCAAACTTTTGTTAAATCAAATGGATTATCTTTATGGTTGCGTGCTTGTTCTTCAGTCATTACTTGGATGTACATTTTCCATTTAGGGAAATTACCTTCTTCAATGTTTCCAAATAAATCTCTTTGAGAAGACTCTCTGTCATTTGCTATAACTTGTGCCGCTTCTTCAGGTGAATAGTTTTCTATACCTTGTTGTGTTCTGTGGTGGAATTTAACCCAAACACGCTCGCCTTTATCATTGTACATAGAGTATGTGTGAGACCCAAAGCCATGCATATTTCTGAAACCTTTAGGAATACCACGATCTGACATCACTATCGTAATTTGATGTAACGCTTCTGGTAATAATGTCCAGAAATCCCAGTTTGCTTGAGGATCTCTCATGTTTGTTTTTGGATTACGTTTAACAACATGGTTTAAACTTGCAAATAATTTAGGGTCTCTGAAGAAGAAGACTGGTGTATTGTTACCAACTAAATCCCAGTTACCTTCGTCCGTATAAAATTTCAATGCAAAGCCACGAATGTCACGTTCTGCATCAGCTGCACCACGTTCACCTGCTACTGTTGAAAAACGAGCGAACATTTCAGTTTCTTTTCCAACTTCAGAAAAAATACTTGCAGAAGTATACTTTGTAATATCATTTGTAACTGTGAACGTACCAAATGCACCCGAACCTTTCGCATGCATGCGTCGTTCAGGAATAACTTCTCTATCAAAGTGAGCCATTTGTTCTATGAAATATATATCTTGCATTAAAAGCGGACCTCTAGGACCTGCTGTCATACTATTTTCTCTATCTCCTACTGGTGCACCAAATAATCCTGTTAGTTTTTTACTCATTATATTATCTCCTTTAATTTACCGCAGTTAAGTGATTCTTTTCTTTATAATTATTGATGACTGCATTTGTAATACTTTCAATAAACAGTTGATTTGAGCCAGGCATTTCAGCTCTATAATAATTACAACCTATATCATCGCAAACTTTTTTACATTCATAATCATTATCATATAAGACTTCTAAATGTTCACATGTAAAACCTAATGGAACGTATATAAAGTTTTGATAATCATATTGTTCATGTAATGTTTGAGTTAAATCTTGCACATCTGGTCCAATCCAAGGTTCTCCAGTATTACCTTCAGATTGCCAACCGTTAAAAACATGGTTATGTCCAATTCGTGATTGGATTAACTGTGCTGTTTCTTCAAGCTGACTTGGATAAGGATCATTATGTTCCAATATCTTTTCTGGAAGACTATGAGCCGAAACGATAATTGCTGTTTTTTGATGCGCTTCTTCAGGTATTAAATTCAATTGTGTATTTACTGAATCAACCCAATATTGGATAAATTTCTCTTCTTTATAAAATTGATCCAATGTAGTTACTTTAATATTTTTCTCATTTGCATATTGAGATGCGCGTTGGTTATACATTTCTACTGAAAATGAAGAATAATGTGGTGTTAAAACTACACTGACGATTTCATCAATACCCTCCGCACTAATCTCATCTATCGCATCTTCAATGAATGGATGTATATGTTTCAAACCTATATATAATTCATAGCTTATGTCATTCGTCATTGAGTTAAGTGTATGACATAATGTTTCTGCTTGTTTTTCCGTCGTTGTTGCTAAAGGTGATACGCCACCAATATATTCATATCTATCTTTCAAATCTATGTATGCTTCATGGCTTGGTTCGTGTCCATGTCTGATATGCGTATAGTAAGGTAAAATATCTTCTTCCTTATATGGCGTACCATAGGACATACATAATAATGCTACACGTTTCATGTTAAGTGCACCTCCACTAACTTGCTCTTCTTTACAATAATTATCTATTTGTAATTATTATAATCTATTATAACGTAAAAATGATTAAAGTCTATATTTAAATATTTAATAAATCATTTGAATTGATAATACATCCTTATAAGTGATAATGAATTATGCGTTTTCATTATTTTTCATTGTTATAAAATTGTGAAATGACACTTTATTTCCTTACAATAATCTATTTTTTATATGTAGAAAGTGAAAATATAGTAGCCGTCTACCTCAAATTAAATAATTTAATCCGAATTGAATACATACAGGCTGTAGCTGTACCCTTGGCAAGCGAGTATGAAATAATATGTAATATAGCAAAATAGAGCTACCAATAATTTGGCAACCCTATTTAACGATTACATTCAATTTACATCACAATTCGTCCGTTATACAAAATCATTTTTTATTATAGTCATTATATATCTTTCCTGTTAAAACCGATCACACCTATGACACACAGTATAATGAAAATAAGTAAAAGGGTTATTATCGGCTCACTTGTAAAATCATCTATCGGCAAACTTGGAATATGCTCAAATGGTGTGATATCTTTCATCCAATCTTTCACATTCAGTAAAGTACCTAAATAATTCACTAAAAAAGTATAAGCAAGATAAGCATAGACTAAAGTCGTTAACTTTATGCCCCATCCAATTACGACAGTTCCTATACCAACAAAACTCAGTATGGCTGGTATATAGACAATAGCTGATTGGATAACCATGTCAAAATCGAGTGGCGTATCCATTGAATAGAATTGTCCAGCATACAAACCGAGTCCTGCGACAAAAATCATCACTACCGCATTCACCGCACTGATGATTAGAAAACTCAATAAGTACTTGATACGCGAAATCGGATTCGCTAATACAAGCATCGCGTACCCTTTATCTATGGCTTTCTTTATTTTAAATAAAGCTAACAGTGTAGGCACCGTACTGATTATTGCCATCACTAACATTAATTGCGGTAAAAATTGTTTGACGTAATCTCCATTTGGATTTTCTAACATAGACAGTAATAATGGATTATCTTTAAAAAAGTCGTCTAAATTTCCAAAAATAGAGCCATATGATAAACCAAGTATAAATAACCCAATAGCAAAATATATAAAACTCATTTTTTGTAATCTTATTTGTAAACCTAGTGGAGACTTCATGTACGATTTCGCATGTTGCTTACCTTTTTTCTGTGGTAATAATTTAGCTTCGATATCGCGCAAACCATTTAACACAAAGGCAGATATAACAAAGATAACTGTAATGCCTAAAATGCACCACACCGGCCACCAATAATCTTCTGAAAAAGCATACGTTCTAGACAACCAGCCCATCGGTGAAAACATAGATAGCGTCTCGTTGGCTACGTCTCCAAACGCCCTAACCAAATACATGATGAGTAATAGCGCGATACTCACACCGATTGTTTCACTACTTGATGATACAAATTGGGCAACTAACATGGTCAATGCAGCAAACATAATACCAAATACACCTAAAGCTGAACTATATAAAAATGCTCCAACTAAATCTATACCATCAACACTTATCAACGTTAGACCTAATGTAAGTAATATCATTAGACTGACATTAAGTAATAAAGTCTGTAGTAGGTGGCCCATCAATGGTGCTTGTTTACCAATCGGCAAAGCAGTTAGTATGATTATTCTACCGTCTTCTTCATCGCCACGCGTGTCTCGAGATACTATCAAAATATTCATAATTGCTACCATTATTGCTGTGAATAAAGTCATTTCATGCGTAAAAAGGACACCAATGTTTACATGTTCAAAATCAGCTGGCCCGAGCATCGCTTGCATCGCAGGGTTTTTTGACATTTCAATAATAGGACTCATCTTAGATTGGCTCGGGTACATCGACTCAAAAGCAGGTGGAATCATTAACGTTAAAGCAGTTAATAAGACCACCCATAAAATCATTTTTTTACTATTTCTTTTTACATAAAAATAAAATAACTTTGAAGTTTGGTAAAATGATTGTTTCATATCATTCACCTATTTCATCTGTGGCTTCATAATATCGTTTAAATATTGCTTCTAGTGTTGGTGGCATAGATTCCAATTTTTTAATGTCGAAGCGACTTAGATATTCAATTACAGCAGAAATTTTATCTGAATCGACTTCAAAATAATATGTGTTGTCTTCTTGCCTCACATTATTCACACCCGTCACTTGTGTTAACGTTCCTAATTGGTGTCCACTTTCAACGGTGAATTGCATACGTGTAAGATGACGCATCTCGTCTAAAGTCCCAGAAGTTATCATTTTCCCTTTACGGATAATACCTACGCGATCGCACAATTTTTCAACTTCACTTAAAATATGACTCGAGAGTAGTACACTTTTGTTATTGTCTTTTATGTCTTTTATGCATTCTTGAAAAACTTCTTCCATTAAAGGGTCAAGGCCAGAAGTAGGTTCATCTAAGATATATAATTTTGCATCAATACTAAACGCAGTAATTAATGCTACTTTCTGACGGTTTCCCGTAGAATAAGCACTACATTTTTTATTAGTATCTAATTCAAAGCGTTTAATTAATTCATTTTTTCTAGTGTGATTTGCTTTAGGATGAAGACTGAGAAAGAAATCAATGATTTCTCCACCGGTTAAATTTGGCCAAAAATTGACATCACCAGGCACAAAAGCGAGATCTTTATGCACAGCGACTGCATCTTTCAGCGCATTTTTGTCAAAAATTTCAATATTACCTTGTGTTGGTTTCAACATACCTAATATTGCTTTAATTGTCGTCGATTTTCCAGCCCCATTTGGTCCAATAAAACCATAAACTTCACCCTCATTGAGTTCTAAATCCACACCATCTAAAGCGTAAAATTTACCAAAGCGTTTTGTTAAATTATGAATTTTAAGTAGGGTCATACACACCACCCTTTACACGATTTATAACAGCCCTTTAACTCTAAAATCAGTAACGATTAAAATTATCTTGTCTTCTTTCATATCTCCATCACAAGTATCTGCATCACTAGAAGGCATACCTAATATGCTAAGCTTTTCTTTTAATTCTTCAGCTTTTGAATCAAAATCTTCATCTATATCAACTTCGTTATAATCAACTGCTGTAACTTTTATTTGTTCAGTAACCTCTGCAGTTCGATTTTTATCATTTGATAGCACGTATATATCTTGGCTACCAATACCTCTATCTTTTAAAGCCTTCACATCCGCTACTAAAGCCGAGTCATTTGTATAAGGTTTCACAACAGGTGCCATACAAATCATCCCTTTCCAATACTTCAACTTATTAAGATACTAATTTTTCGCCTTAATCATTAAACTGTTATATCGATTTTCAGTTATATAAAAATAAGTATCCTCTAACATTAAATCGAACAATTCATCTCTGACCATGTCATCTGTCATTTTAAATTGCGTTTCAACCTTTTCTTGTTCTTCATCTTCAACAAAAATAACTTGATCTTTTCTTACATCTACGGTCTTACGTTTATAAATGAGTTCGAGATGCGCACGCCCTCGATGTATCGCTTCTAAGTTGTCTATCTTATAGGCACTTTGTACAAACTCTTCAATTCGTCTTTCTCTGTGACGCTTACCTTTTGAAGTTTTAAAATCCTTTGTATACTTTAGCTTAACAAGTAAATAAATGACTAATATGAAAAGTATCGTTACAAGAAATAGTAGCGTAGCCATACATAGTCCCCCCTTTTATTTATGTGAATCTTTAATTTAAGTTAACATTTTTCAATATTACAGTTATTTTTCCCCTTTGAAAACGCTTTTAAACACTTTTAAAATCTTAAAATTAACTTTTATTGTTGTAAAAGATTACTATTAATAATTTATACTTATTTACTAATACAATCTGACAATATATAAAGTTTAACTTCTATAAAAAAGGCAAAATATATAGTATGTAAGAATTATGAAGGGTGATATATAATGCTTTTACAAGAAGAAATTAATAACTTGGAACAATTCGATGGTAAGTCACGAAATCAGAAAGTATTCTCAATTTATTTAGATACTAGTCCCGAACAAGGAACAAAGTGGAAAATCGAATTAAAAAATGCCCTAAAAGACTTATCAGACAAAACAAAAAGCAGTGACAATCATGAAGAAAAAAACCAAGCAAAAGACATTATCAATAAAGTAGAAACTGAAATACAGGGTGCTGAACCTAATTTAAAAAGAGGTCTTATTTTGTTTATGACTGCCGACGAGACATTAAAGTTCGAAAAGCACGTAAATATTTCTATAAAAACAGAATTTAAATGGGATACAAAACCTAAATTAGATCAGCTAAAATCATTACAACAAAGCTATCCTTATACGGGTGTTTTAGTTTTACAACAAGACAAAGCACGTGTGATTGAAACTGAAATTGGTACGATTGTAGACGAAGATTATTACACTCTAGATTTAGATACTAATGATTGGAGAGAACATTCTGGACCACAAGGTGATGATTTAACTCAAGGCGGCGCGCAAAGAGATGAATATAAAGAACGTGTGAAAGCTAATCAAGAACGTTGGTTCAAAAGTTTAGTAGCTACTATTGAAAAAAATGCTAAGAAAAAAGGTTGGCACCAACTTTACTTAGCTGGTGAAAAAGAAGAAGTAGAAAAATTAAAAACGATGTTCAATCGTAACATTGACCAAGTCACACCAAGTAATATACTAAATTTAAATGCGACAGAAATTATAAATAAAGTAATGGAAGAATAAACTTCAAATCATGCTAGTCACAATATACAAAAAAACTTAATATGTACTAAATTTTAAAATCTGTACTTTGCTTTACCATATAATTTAAAGGGTTTGTTTCCTGATTTTTGTAGGAGACAAGCCTTTTAATTTTTTTGATTCGTTCATAGTTATAAAACTGAATATATTAATATTATTATATCTATTTTTTCAATTCATTTTGATAGTATTTCAATATAAAAATGCCCCCTTCAAATTTAGCTTTTTAAGCCTAAATTTTGGGGGCATATCAATAACAATTTATTTTTGTTAAGGTGTTTTTATACATGGATAGTAATGTCACCTATTGTTTTGAGTTGAGGTTGCGTTACCCACTTTCAAAGCTTGGAGCATAATCCCTATAATGAGTATGCTACCTATTGTATCTGTAAAAAAGTGTGCACGTAGATAAATTCTAGAAATGATAATCGAAATGACCAATAATACGCAGATGATAGTTAGCCATTTATTATTTTTCAACAATAATATGAGACTCACCAGTAGACAGACACTTAACACGTGCATACTCGGAAAGCTATAGCCATCTATACTGAGATCAGGTCTTGGTCGTTGAATAATATATTTAAAAAATGTACCTATCAACAAAACACTGAAACACCAAAATCCATACCACCAAAACTTAAATTGATTATAAATAAATACGAGTATTAAAATCACCAATATCATGATTAAACAATGCAACGGCTGAAATATATTAGAAATTATTTCAAGATATACAACGACACCGTTAGAGTTAATCGTCCCATGTAACCATTGATAAATAAAATTATCTAATGGATCAGTTAAATCTATATGTATACATATCATGAGTATCAATAAGCACAAACTTACTAAAATCATTTTCAAATAATCTCTCACTTAGTTTAATTTCCTTTCATTATTAATTCTTCTAGCTACTGCTAATAGCGTTCCATAGGCGATACTTATGCTCAATATAGATGATCCGCCATAGCTTAATAGCGGCAATGTTACCCCTGTTAAAGGAATGATGCCCGAGACTCCTGCTAAATTAATGAACACTTGCATAAATAAATAACTTACGACACCGACGCAAATTAATTTATAAAATTGATTTGTGGTTTTATTTGCATATATAAGCCCTTTAACTAAAATAAAGCCATAAATCAGTAATATAAATAATACACCCAGTAAACCTAATTCTTCTGAAATAACCGTGAAAATAAAGTCAGTATGCGGTTCTGGTAAGTAACCTAGTTTAGCAATGCCATTACCTAGACCTTTTCCAGTAAATCCACCATTTCCAATTGCTGTTAAGGCACTCGTCAGTTGATACCCATCATCTTTTTCGTATTTAAATGGGTCGAGCATGACTTGAATACGTCTTAATCTGTAAATATTTTTAGCATCAAAAATCAAAGTATAGATACTATAAAATACAATTGGAATCACTGCAATTGCCATGATTTGAATTTTTACCTTATTTTTTAAATCTGAATAAATAAGTATGCAAGCAATAATCGCTACTGTTAATAAAGTACCTCCCAAGTCCCCTTGCATTAAGACAAGTAATAGACTAATACCGATTATGCCTAGTGGTGGGATGAGATGTTTCAACTGATAATCCCTTCGACTCGATACACGTTGATTAATCACATAAGAAAGATAAAAAATTGAGGTTAGCTTTAAAAATTCTGAAGATTGAATACTAAATAAACCTAAATTAATCCAGTTCTTGGAACCGTTTATTTCCTTACCAATTAACACAGTAATCAGTAATAGTAACAATGTACCTAACACCATTATTTTCTGTACATTATGCTCTTTAAAAGCATTAATGTTAACAAAACTACCAATAAATATAATAATGACTATACCTAAAATCAAAAAAAGCAATTGTCTTTTCATAAAATAATTACTTTCAATAGGTATGCCGCCTGTTAATGCGCCCTTAGATGCAGAAACCATACTCGCACTGTAAACCATCATTACTCCTATAATACCGAGTATGATAAAACAGAGAATCATACTAAAATCTAAACCTTCTAAACGCCTACGCGCCATTGTTAAAAATCGCTTCATGACTTCACCTCATTATGACTGATAGACTCCAGTAAAACATATTTTTACTATGTCCTCAATCATACTTTAGGCTCACCTAACTTACATTCGATTATACTCATTCTCATATTATTAAATATGTTGCTTTAAATCATATGCATTGTGCTACTTTTCATCTTATGATAAACTCTATTAACGATTTAACATATCTATAATAACCATTATATAAATGGATAATTTTTTTAATAATTTCACTCAACAAAGGAGTTTTAACTTGAATAAAGACCGTTTTGATCAAATTGCCAAAAAGTACGATGGCCCGAGTAGAATACATCTTGCTGATACAATTGCAGCAGAGGTAAACAAGGTATTCGAAAACACTTCATATCAGTCGTTATTAGATTATGGTGGCGGCACTGGTCTAGTAACATTAAATATAGCGCACCATTTTGACGAAGTCATAATGATGGATGCTGCATCTCAAATGATCGAGGTGTTTGAAAGCAAAATTTCTGAACTAGGTAAAACACATATTAACGCTTATGTAGGTGACATTCTTTCAGATGAAACACAGATTAATACTAACTATGATGTAGTTTTCCTTTCCTTAGTATTACTACACAGCGGTGATTACAAAGCGTTATTAACAGCATTACGTGCGAAATTAAATTCTGGTGGTCTGCTCGTTCTAGTTGATTTTAATAAGAATGAAAATGTATACCATCCAAAAGTCTATAATGGCTTTGAACAAACGGATATCCAGCAACTATTTACTGAATTAGGCTTAACGGATGTCCAATCACACACATTTTATGAAGGTCAAAATATATTTATGAATAAAGACGCGAGTTTATTTATTGCAACTGGCCGTTCATAATTTAATATACAAAAAGCGAACTTTCAGCTGTTGAAAGTTCGCTTTTTGTATAATTACATCACTGATTTTAAATTTTCTTTTTCAACATCTGACAAAAAGGCATATTGAACTGCTCTTAAATTGATAAATTCAATCTGTTCAATAGAAATAAGTTGATGTTTCATCAATAACGCATATTCTTCATTTAGTGAGGTTTGAGTGACCGTACGATTATCCGTGTTAATAATAAAAGGTATATCCTGTTCTAACAAGTAAGGTATATTTAATTCTGTTAAATCCTTTATCGCTTTCGTTTGAACATTACTTTTCGGACACATTTCTAACATCACATTGTTTCGCTTTATTTCTTGTAACGCTGCTTCATTTTCATTAATGGCAACACCATGACCCACACGTTTTGCGCCTAATTTAATAGACTCCATAACATTATGCATACATCCACACTCACCGGCGTGTAAAGTGAGATTAAAACCTTTATCTAAACCGTATTGAATTGTGGTACGAATATCTTCTGGTGGAAATGCTGCTTCAGGACCTGCAAAATCAATCCCACGCACCACTTCACTATCTCTCTGCTCAAGATAATCGAAAAGCGCTTCATTCACTGTAGCTTCATGCTGTCTCATTGCACAAACCAATAAATTAATTTTGATATCCATCGTTTCTGTTGCAAGTTGGACACCCGCTTCGACTGCTTCCAATACATCTGCTAACGACAAGTCGTGTTCAGTATGCAATAACGGTGCAAAGCGAATTTCTATATACTTTACATTATCCTTACTTGCCTGTTGTGCAACATCTACGACAGCTCTTTTGAGACTATCTTTTGTCTGTAGCACTTTTAATATTTCATCAAAACACTGCAAATATTCATCTAGGCTTTCACAATTTTCACTTACGAGCAAATGGGATTCTTTTAAAGTTATATTTTGTTCAGCAGCAAGTTGCTTTATTAACGCTATACTTGTTGAGCCATCGAGATGACAATGAAGTTCTATTTTAGATATATCTTGTATGGATTTATGCATGTCTGAAACCTTCCTTACTTCCGATATGTCACTATAATTATATTTTGCTGTAGACACAAAGAAAGATTTTATTAGAAATTAATTCATATACTATAACATGATTATTTTAACATGACCATAAAACTATCCACATTTATGACAAATGCTCATCAATTATAAATCGTTTATACACTTTAATTTATTATAGTTTTCCAAAATACCCCAAAATGGTTAATGTTATACCTAAGCCTATAAAGCATGTGACTAATATTAGGACAATCACTTTGAACTCTAGCATAAAATAATTTCTATCTTGTCCTTTATTTACTAGGAAAACACCACAAAACACTACTAAGATCAATATAATAAGCAAACTATAAGCAATTATATTTAAGATTTCCAACCATATTCCCCTTTCGTGTTTTGTCTTTTTTAAATACTTTAATCAACGCGCCACAATATTTAATTCATCTATCTAAATATATTGATACAGCTTCAAATAGTTAACAATTTTATTTACAGATTGCTCGATACTATCTTTTTCTGTATCTATGACTATTTCTGGCGTTTCTGGTGTTTCATAAGGTGCACTGATACCAGTAAATCCAGCAATTTCTCCATTTCGAGCTTTCTGATACAATCCCTTAGGATCTCTCGCTTCACATTCCTCGAGACTGCATAATGTATGCACTTCTATAAATTCGTCCTTTTGCAATAAACTGCGTACCGTGTCACGATCCGCTTGATAAGGTGAAATAAATGCAGAAACAGTGATTAACCCTGCATCGACCATTAGCTTTCCTACTTCGCCAATCCGTCTAATATTTTCTGTACGGTCTTCTGGACTAAACCCAAGATTATTGTTAAGTCCATGTCTGACATTATCTCCATCTAATCTATACGTATGTATCTGACGTTGAAATAATGCTTTTTCTAACGCAACAGACACCGTTGATTTACCAGACCCTGATAATCCAGTAAACCAAATCAATACACTTTTGTGGTCGTTACGGCGTTGTCTTTCTTCTTTTTTAACTTCGGATTCGTGCCATGTAATATGTTGAGATGTGTTCATTCACTTCACTCCTTTAAATTATTGCTCTTGCAAGCCTTTAATCAATACTTCTGCTACTTCTGGTCTTGAAAATGCTTTAGGCAGTGATTCTCCATTTTTAAGCTTCTCACGGACTTTTGTACCACTCAGATGTAAATGTGACGAAGCATCGTGTGGACATGTTTTCGCTGTTGCCATGTTTTCACAAGTTTTGCAGTAAAAGGCGTGTTCGAATTTCAATATTTGTATTCCTAATTCTGCTTCATATTTAGTAATAAGCTCTTGGGCTTCATACGTACCATAGTAATCACCTACACCAGCATGATCACGTCCAACAATAAAATGAGTACAGCCATAATTTTTTCGCACTGTCGCATGTAATATCGCCTCTCGTGGACCCGCATAGCGCATTGCCGCAGGATAAATGACTAAGCGTGCTTTATTTTCCGGGTAATAATTTTTAAGAATGACTTCATAACTCTCCATGCGTACAGCAGCTGGAATATCGTCAGATTTTGTTTCTCCAACTAATGGATTCAATAATAGACCATCAACAGATTCTAAAGCTGCTTTTTGTATGTACTCGTGTGCTCTATGTACTGGATTTCTTGTTTGGAATCCTACAACTGTCTTCCAATTCAAGTCATTAAATAATTGTCTTGTTTCAGCAGGATCTAAATGATAATCTACAAAATCGTCATGCTTTGGTCGATCTAATAAATAGATTGGTCCAGCAAGATAGACATTCCCTTTTTCATATACTTTCTTCACACCTGGATGGTCAACGTCTGTAGTTCCATATACATGTTGCGCTTCTTTCTCTTTGTCGTACGTATATTTCTCCTCTAATTCAAGTACGCCATATAAATGTTCGTCTTCACCATATAATGCGACACGTGTTCCTATCTCTAGTTGCTTTGCTTTATCTTCAGTTACAGGTAAGGTAATTGGGATACTCCACACTAAGCCATTACTTAAATGTAAGTCTTCTACTACATTTGTATAATCTGCTTCATTCATAAATCCTGTTAACGGACTGAACCCACCAATAGCAATAAGCTCTAAATCTGACAAACTCCAAGGATTCAGCGTAATAGCAGATAATGATTTCGACTCGGCCAATAATTCCTTTTTTAGTAAGTCACTCACTTCTCTGTTAATGAGTTTTCCACCATGTGCTTCAATCGTATTTGTAATCGTTTCTGTTGTTAATGTCATGCTTATACACTCCCTTTATGTTTTAATCTAGTTCATTCGTATTTGCTTTATTTTTAGAAATTGAAAATGATAATTTTTTGTTTTGATATAAAGCATAAGTAATTAAAATAATCCAAATGACAATAAGCGATACTTTAATTGTTATAGATATTACTGGTGTTAGGTCAAAAACACTGATTAAAGAACTACTATTAGTAAAGATAATCAAACCACTTACGCAAACCGCTAAGATATTCACCGGTAAAATTTTAACAAGCCAAGCTGCGAAAGGCGCTGCAATTAATCCTCCAATACTCAATGACACCACTAAACCTAAATTAATCTGATTCCAACCTAAAAAGATAATAAAGCTAATTGATGCTGAGAGTGCCACGAAAAATTCACTCGCAGACACGGTACCAATTGCATATCTTGGCTCTAACTTTTTTTGAGCTAGTAACAATGGTGTGTTGACTGGCCCCCAGCCCCCGCCGCCAACTGAATCAAGGAAACCTGCAATTGCGCCTTGTGGAATCATAGCGTAACGACCTATTTTACTTGCATCTTTTTGTATTTTGTTGTCTTTTTTAAATAAAAATTGGTATAAAATATAAAAACCCATAGTTAATAAAAACACAGCAATAAAAGGCTTAATTAAATTACTATGTATATGACTTAAAAACGCCGCTCCAATAAATGCTGTAATTGCGCCTGGAATTGCTAATTTAATCATTGTCGGCTTGTGCACATTTTCAAACTTCCAGTGTGCTGTGCCAGAAGCAGCAGTTGTAGCAACTTCAGCAAAATGAATCGTTGCAGATGCGATTGCTGGCGCTATACCGAAAGTTAATAATATTGAGGAAGAAGATGCACCGAATCCCATACCAAGGGAACCATCTATCAATTGTGCGAGAAATCCTGCAAGTGCGAAGATAAATAACTTATACATGTGTCATACTCCTTCCGAATTGTGTTTAGTTCAGTGAATCAAGCCATTTAACCACATCTCTTTGGTTATCTTTTTCCAAATAACGATCTGCTAAAATTGATTTTAAAAATCTTTGCTTTTCTAATGAAGATAACGAACTACGTTTAACGCGTTGTCTACATTCATATAAGAAATCTACATACACTTCATAACGACTCGTAAACTGTTGTTGAAATTCAGCGAGAATTTGTGCTGTAAGCGCTGGGCTTGCACCGTTTGTAGAAATACTTAATGTCAACTTGCCACGCCGTAATATACTTGGAAATACCACATCACCTGAGGTCGCTGCTCCAGCCATATTTATCATTGCGTGACTTGGTTTATGTTGCAATACACATTGATTTGTAGATGCGCTATTTGTCGCTACAACAATGAAATCTGCCTGTTGGATATCGTTGATTTCAAATAATTTTTCACTCCATTTGATTGCTGAGCGCCGTACCATATCTTTCAAATTTTCAGTAATAGTGGGGCTAATCACATGAATGTCTTTAGCATAATCGACTAAAGTATTCACTCTTCGTTCTGCAACATTACCGCCGCCAATTACAAAGACTTTCTTGTTTGAAATATCAATCATGAGCGGAATCAATGGCATTATGTCACTCCTTACTATCTTGAGTAATTAAGACTGTTACTGGTTTACAGTTTCAAATGTTTCTTCTACACGTTCTTTTAATGCAATTTGTAAATGACTATGGTTGCCAAGTCGGTCACACAGTACAATGCCATGCTCTCCGTGATATTCATCTATTGTTGTTGCTATATGACGTTCTAGAATACCTGTAAACCACAAATATGGAACTACAAATATTTGTGAATGTGCTTTGTTGACTGCATCTTGAAGTGCTTCTTCAAATGAAGGTCCACACGCAGCCAAATAACACACTTCGATGTCTAAATTAATATTTATATCTTGTAACTGCGCTTTGATTGTCGAGAGATCTTTTTGTGTTTGAGGGTTATAACTCCCCCTACCTACAATCAACACTTTCGCATCTATATTAGGTGTCATCTGTGTTTCTTCAATTCTTTGATGTAGTATTTCAGTTAAGCGTTGTTGTACTCCTAATGGTTTCCCATAAGAAACTTTGACATGTGGGTACAGTTGCTGATTTCGTTGAATTTCTTTCGGTATATCTTTGAAATAGTGTCCTGCACTTAGTAAGAGTACGGGTATCACAGAAATTTCAGTTGCTCCTTTATTGACTAATCGCTGAAAGCCTTGTGACAAGTTAGGCTGTGTTAATTCTAAAAAGCATGTTTCTTGTAATGGCACATCGATTTGATTTTTAACTAATTCAATAAAGTTCACAGCTTCTGTAACAGCTTCATCTACTCTACTACCGTGGCTGACATATAAGACGCCTCGCATACTAAGCCCCCTCTATTGACATGTTAAATTCGCAAGTGACGCTTGTGATTGCCCCGCTTCAAACCAACTGATATGTTCTCTTAATTTGACCACTTCACCTACGACTATCATTGCTGGGTTTTCAATATCTTTGGCAACTTCAACAATGTTCATCAAGTTACCAACCACTGTCTTTTGATTCTCTGATGTACCAAGCTGAACCAAAGCGACCGGTGTATCAATGGGACGTCCGTGTTTAATCAATAGTTCACTAATTTCTGGTAATTTTTTGACACCCATATAAATACACAGTGTTTCTGGACCGAGTGCAAGATGTTTCCAATACGAATCTTTATCTATATTCTTATTAATCACACCTGTAACAAAGGCAACAGATGAGCTATAATCTCTATGTGTAACAGGGATACCTGCATATGCAGGTGCTGCGATACCTGATGTAATACCTGGCACAATTTCAAATGGAATTTGATGTTCCGCTAAAATTTCTGCTTCTTCTCCACCTCTTCCAAAAATAAAAGGATCTCCACCTTTTAATCTTGTAATGGTTTGACCTTTTTTCGCAAAATTCACTAACAATTTATTCGTATCTTCTTGTGGTAAAGAATGACGATGAGGATCTTTGCCACAATACATAAACTTCGCTTTCGGCGATGCATGACTTAATAACTTTTTGTTTACTAGTCGGTCATATAAAATAATATCTGCTTGTTGAATCGCTTTTAATCCCTTTACTGTGATTAAATCAGGATCTCCTGGACCCGCGCCTACTAAAAATACTTTACCCATCTTGCCACCACCTTCTCAATTTATTAACTATGGAATACTTGACCATCTGTAACTTCGTCTACGATACCTGCACGTATGACGAAATCACCAAAATGTTCACCCTCGGTTCTTTCTTTCGCATATTGGATTAATATCGGTCTCAAGCTTTCCAAAATCTCAGCTTCTGCTATATTTTCTTTGAAAATTTTATTTAATCTATCGCCTGTAAAGCCGCCACCCAAGTACATGTTATATTTTCCTGGGCCCTTACCTATAAATGCAATTTCTGCTAATGCAGGTCTGGCACATCCGTTAGGGCAACCTGTCATTCGAATCGTAATTTCTTCGTCGTTTAATCCTGCTTCATCTAATAATTCTTCGATTTTTCCAATAAGTGATGGTAAATAACGTTCCGATTCAGCCATCGCTAAACCACAAGTCGGAAAAGCCACACATGCCATAGAATTTCGTCTTAATCCTGTATAATGTTCGCCATCTGTCAGACTATATTCTGAGATGATTTTTTCTATTTTTGGCTTTTCACTGTCAGAAACATGCGCAATAACTAAATTTTGGTTAGGAGTTAGTCTAAAATCACCTTTATGAATTTGAGCAATTTCTCTTAACGCTGTTTTTAATTTATAGTCATCCGTATCTTTGACTCGACCATTTTGTATAAATAGCGTGAAGTGCCATTTACCGCTGCCTTCTGTCCAACCATAGCGATCTCCATTATGGTCAAAATGATATGGTCGCTCACTTTCTAATTGCCATCCAAGACGTGCGTTTAATTCATTTTTAACCCACTCTACGCCTTTGCGATCTACTGTATATTTAAAACGTGCGTTCGTACGGTCTTCACGATTACCATAGTCTCGTTGAATTGTTAATATTTTTTCACAAACGTCCACAACTTCTGCTTTAGGAAAATAGCCAATCAGCCGACCTACTTGAGGATATGTAGCTGTATTGCCATGTTTCATTCCCATGCCACCACCAATCGTTACATTGAAACCGACGAGTTCGTCTTGTTCTATAATGGCAATCAAACCAACATCTTGTGAATAAACATCGATATCATTCGAAGGCGGCACTGCAATACCAATCTTAAATTTACGTGGAAGATACGTTTTACCGTACATTGGCTCAGGTTCTGCATCACTCGTATCTAATACTTTCTCACCATCTAACCAAATTTCGTGATAAGCTTGCGTCTTCGGTGACAAGTGTCGACTGATGTCATTCGCAATTTGATTAATTTCTCCATGTACCTGAGACTGATAAGGATTCGGATTACACATCACATTACGATTGACGTCACCACAAGCTGCTAAAGAATCTAGTAATGCCTGATTTATACTTTGCATAGAACTTTTTAAATTTTTCTTTAAAATGCCATGAAATTGAAATGCTTGTCTTGTCGTAAGTTTGATTGTTCCATTGGCATAAGTATTCGCAATATCATCCATCGCAATCCACTGTTCAGCAGTTGAAGCACCACCTGGCGCGCGTACTCTAATCATGAAACTGTATGCCGGTTCTAATTTTTGCTTGCGACGTTCATCTCTAATATCTCGGTCGTCTTGCATATAACTGCCATGAAACTTTAAAAGTTTTGTATCATCTTCTGTAATCGAGCCAGTAATTCTATCTGCTAAACCTTCAACAATCGTGCCACGGAGATAATTACTCTGCTCTTTGATACGCTCTAATTCATCGAGTTTGTCAGAAAAACTTACATTCGTTTCAGCCATACATCATCCCTACCTCTCTTTTAATAAACATCTCTTTGATAACGTTTTTCTTTTTTCATTTGTGTAAGATACGCTTCAGCATCCGTTTCAGACATGCCGCCTTCTTGTTCTAATACGTAGCGAATCGTTTCATGGACATCTTTAGCCATTTGTTTTTCATCGCCACATATATATAATGCAGCGCCATTCATTATCCATTCGTAAAATGTTGCACTTTGTTCAGCAATACGATGTTGCACATAAATTTTTTCTTCTGAATCGCGTGAAAACGCTACATCTAATTTGCTTAATACATCATCTTTTAACCAAGTTTGCCATTCCGTTTGATATAAAAAATCTGTAGTAAAGTACTGTTCTCCGAAAAACAGCCATGTATTACCAGTTAATCCTAGTTCCTCTCTCTCTTGAAGATATGATCTAAACGGTGCAACTCCGGTACCTGGGCCAATCATTATGACGGGCGTTTCTTCGCTAAATGGAAATTTAAAATTAGGATTCTTCTTCAAATAAATCGGTATACTATCTCCTGGCTGTAAGCGTTCGGCTAATTGTACGGAACAAACACCATCACGTTCACGTTCGTGAGCCTCATACCTTACTGCACCGACTGTAATATGCACTTCATCTGGATTTGCTTGAAAACTACTTGCAATAGAATATTCTCGTGGTGGTAACTTTCTTAACAATTGATGTAATGACTGTGAATCAAATTGATTCGGCGGAAAATCTGTTAATAAATCGATTAAGTCCCGACCTTCTATGTAACTTTGTATCCATAACGTATCCTCTACTTGCTCGGTTAATGTCGTATTTTCAAATAACGTTGAGGCTTTTAGCACTAAGTTCTTTGTTAATTTAGTAATTTCAAAATGGTCTCGTAATGCTTCCTCAAGTGTTAGCTTGTCACCATTGGAATTAATAGGAATTTCGTCTTGCGCATGCCAACCTAAAGTTTCAATAAGTAATGCCACGAGATTAGGATTGTTTTGTGGCACTACGACTAAGCAATCACCTGGCTCATATGCTTCACCATAGTCATCTAGTAAAAACTCAATATGCCTTACTTCTTTGTTAGATCCTCGACCGTTCAAATTAATGTTCTCCAAGACTTCTGCTTCATATGGATTCGACTTGGAGTAGCGCTTTTCTTTTGTTGCCTGCGCTGTTTCTGCTAGTATTACTGACTCTTTATGACTAGATGATTGGTTGAGTTGTTGAATATTTTCATTCATCCATATTTCTGCTTGCTCATCAAAATCTAAATCACAATCATGTCTTGCTACTAAACGTTCGCCGCCTAATTCTGACAATCTAGCATCAAAGTCTTTACCTGTTTGGCAAAAGAACTCATATGATTCATCTCCAAGGGCAAGTACTGAATAACGTACACCTTCTAATTTAGGAGCTTTTCTACCATGTAAAAATTCATGAAATGTAAGTGCATTATCTGGTGGATCACCTTCACCATGCGTAGCTGAAATCACAAATAAATCTTCTACTTTTTTCAAGTCTTTAGGTTTAAATTCGTCCATTGCAGTCAATTTCACAGTGTAGTTATGTTCTACTAATCGATCTGCAAAAATTTCTGCCAAACTTTGCGCGTTACCAGTTTCTGAGCCATAAAGCACTGTAATATTTCTATCAATATTGTCTTCTGACTCACTATTTAATACATATTCTGCTACTTGCTGTGGTGCTTCAGCATCACTGACTAAAGTGTTTTGATATGCTGAAAGATAACCACTCAACCAAACTTTTTGTTCTGTGGTTAAAATGCTAACGACCTGATTGAGTTGGTCTGCTTGATGCTCATTAAATGGACTATTTGATACAGATAAATTCACCGCAAGTTCACCTCTTTTTGTTTTGTATACCATTTGTAAAAATGTTGATTAATCTTTCTAATGCCATTGTATGTCTTAAAGACAACTCTATACATTGAACATAATATAATTGTTGAATAAATAATGGTTTAATTATATACATATCCGATGTGCATACTAAGGATTTATAGTAAAAAAAAGAATCTTAATCTAAATCATGGTTTTTCAGTCGTATGAAGACCACATTCTGTCTTGTTAGAATTACTCCATCTACCTTCCCTTGAGTCTCCAGAAGTTGAAACTGCTGATGTACAAGGTATGCAGCCAATACTCGGAAAATTAAAATCATGTAGTTCGTTATAATGTAAATCATGTTTTTTAATATAATGCCATACATCATCCCACGTCCAATGAATAAGCGGGCACACTTTTACTGATTTAAATCTTTCGTCTTTGTTTACATAATTTGTAAATTGACGACTTGGTGATTGCTCTCTACGCAATCCTGAAACCCAAGCTGTAGCACCTGATAACACTTCTTCCAGTGGCTTAATTTTACGTATGTAACAACATTGATTAGGATCATTCTTCCAAAGTGCTGAATTGAACTGGTCAGCCTGTTCATCTAGAGTTAATTCTGGTTTTTTAAGCTTGATATTTAGTTCTGGATAACGTGCTTTCACTCTATCGATTAAATCATAGGTTTGTTGAAAATGAAGATCTGTATCTAAAAATACGATTTCAGCATTTTTTCTAACACTATAAATCAAATCAATCAAAACCATGCCTTCCGCACCAAAGCTACATGCATAAACAATTGAATCACCATACATTTCATACGCCCATGCGATAACCTGACGTGCACCTTTAGTTTCATCTGAAATATCTAAGTCATTAAAAGCGTCGGTTTTAAAGTGCTCATATGTTATTTTTTCCTCTGACATTAATGGGTTCATCCCCTTTTCTTTAATGTTCTGTTTTTAAAATTCATATTATTTTTAGTCTTTAGAATTATTCGAAAATAATTATGATACATACTTTACTCATTGTAATTTTTTATGTCAAGCGTACTTTTAAACTATGGTTTCTATTAAAAACAGTATAATTCCGTTAAATGTAAGCGCTTAACATAGCGTATTCAAAATGTTTTCGATAATTATTTTTAAATAATAATTATAATAATGTAATTTTCATTAACAACGTTGTAAAACACGTTATATCAACATTTCTTATTTTTTATAAATATTTTTCTTATTTTAATTATTGTAAGCTCATAATTTATTTTTTAGTCAAATGACAAAAGCGCCAATAACAATTAAATGTCATTGGCGCTAGTTCATGAATAAATTCAATTTTATCTAATAATTATGCTGAAAAACTAAGTCTTGGAATAAATGTTTCAAAGTGAATGTTATCCATTGGTATACCGATTGTTTGTAATTCAGAAATCATTGCTTTTAAGAATGAATCGCCACCACAAATATAAACTTCTGTTTCATTATCTACATATTGTTGTAGTTGTGCTACTTCAATAAAGCCGTCTTCATCACGGAAATGTGTGTCAAAACGTGCAAGTGAAGACTGGTCAGAAATATCGTTTAATTTGTTTTCAAAAGCGACATTTTGCGCATTAGACGTTGATTGTAAGAATGTTGATTCTAAACCTGAACTAACCGCTTCTTTATACATAGAAACAAGTGGTGTAACACCCACACCTGAACCTAAGAATAATTGTTTATTTTCTTTATTCGCTAGAGTAAAACCGCCTACTGGCGCAGATAAGCTCAACGTATCTCCAACTGACACTTCATCGTGTAGTATTGTTGATACTTCACCTTCATGCGCTTCAGTAACATCTTTTCTAACTCCAAATGTTAAGAAGTCTTTACCACCATCAACAATAGAATAATGTCTCTTAGCTTGGTAAGGTAGTTTGTCACTCGTAATATCTACAGTAATATATTGACCAGGAACAAATTGACTTAAATCAATATCATCTGATTTAATTGTAAATGCTTTAATAATCTCAGTTTCTTCAGTGATTTCAGTAACTTCAAATGGTTTGAAGCCATCCCAAGCCATATTGCTATAAACTTCTTTTTCTAAGCCGATAAACGCATCAGCAATTTCTCCATAAGCTTTAATCCATGTTTGGATAATTGGATCTTCATCTTCAAGACCAGTCACTTCTTCAATCGCCCATATTAAATTTTCACCAACAATTGGATAATGTTCGGGTTTAACTTGTAATGCACAGTGTTTATATACAACAGGCATAATTGCTGGAACAATTGGTGATAAATCTTTGATATTTTCAGCTGCTGCTAATACAGCCATTGCAAGCGCTGAAGATTGTAATCCTCTTTTTTGGTTAGTTTGATTAAATACATTTTTTAATTCTGGATGTTGTTCAAAGAGTCTCTTATAAAAAATTGATGTAATCGTTTGTCCTTTATCTTTTAGTAATGGCACTGTTTCTTTAATTGTTTGTATCTCTTCTTGAGTTAACATATTGGCCCTCCTAATTTATTCTATATGCCCATTATTATACGAACTTCACTTACTTACAATAAATTACAATTTATTTCACACAACATTCACATTCTATATTTATAAATTTGTAATTATTTTCCATTTTTTTAAAAATAAACAAATGCAGATAACATGAATTTAAAACTTACCCTACTTAAAAACTTATATTTTAAACTAATAATTTTTTCTTTAAAATATGTTATCAATTGAAATTACTTTTTTTCAAGATTAGTATATGTAATGGATACAAAAGACACGTAGGAGGCTTTACTTTGAAATTTTCAAAAATAGTAAATGCAATGATTTTGGATATGGAAGAGAACGAACCATTTTTAGGCACGTTAATATTAAATGACGGGGTCATCTCTGACATTGTGCCACAAGAAGATATCATAGAAGATGACAGTGCGCTAGACTTGGAACAACAATGGATTACACCTGGTTTTATAGATACGCACAGTCATCCGACAGGCTATGGTTCAACAAAATTAATGGTAGATTGTGCTGCTTCTGACATTCTAAACATCACAGACTTAATTAATAAATTTAATGACCATAAGCATAGCTTAACTAACAGCGGTTGGTTGATAGGTTACGGTTATAATGAAAAAGCTTTATCCGAACAACGTCATCCTAATCGCTTTGACTTAGACCAAATTTCTCAGGATACTGCAATTGCGATTATGCATTACTCTGGTCATATGGCTACTGTAAATACCAAGGCACTTGAAGTTATGGGTGTTAACCTAACAGACGATAATCCAGAAGGTGGTTATTACCAACGAGATTCAGAAGGCTATGTCAACGGTGTGCTTATTGAATTGCCAGCTACTGTTAAATTAAGAGCAGCACTACCTAAATCTACAGCAGATAGTTTCGCTTATAGTATGAATTTAGCAATTGATGATTATGTAAAAAATGGTATAACGAATACTTCTGATTTACTCATCGGTGGTAATGGGTACACAGACTATGAAGGCATATTAACATTTTTAAACGCACCTCAACGTATCCGCACACGCTGGGTGATTACGCATGAATTATTGGAAAAACATCCTGAATTTAAAGACGTCCATGCCGAAACAATTGATCGTACTTTTCAACAACATAGTGATTGTATGAGTCATTTAGGCGGCGTAAAATTCTTTAATGACGGATCTATTCAATTACAAACTGCTTCTATAAGGGGTACTTACTTAGATGGCGCAACACCACCTGAACCTTTAATGTCACAAGATGTGATGACAGAAAAATTCAAACATTTTCAGCAATTAGGCTTTAATATTATTACCCACGCAAATGGTGATTATGCAGCCCATTCTGTAATAGAAGCTTATAAAGATACAGCAGTGTATAAAACAAACGCTTTGCGCAATAGAGTTGAACATTTACAAACAGTATCACGTTCAGATATTAAAGAAATGGCAGCACATCATATTGGAGGCTCTTTCTTTATTAATCATGTTTATTATTTTGGTGACTTACACCGTGATGTCTTTTTAGGCAGCGATAAAGCGCAAAATTTAGACCCGGTTAAATGGGCAGAAGATGAAAATATGGCGTTTACTTTGCATACGGATGCGCCAGTGACACCAATTTCTCCTTTAGAATCTATTCAGATTGCTGTTGATAGAAAAACTAAAAACGGTGAGATACTTGGTTCCCACCAACGTTTATCTCGCAGCTCTGCATATAAAAAGATGACTGCAGATGCAGCGCGTTTAAATCATACAGAAGACTACGAAGGTACAATTAAAGTTGGACATGTTGCAGACTTTGTCATACTGAATCGTAATCCTCTCGAGGAAGATGTAACACTCGATAACAACTTAATTGAAGCAACGATTTGTAACGGTAAATTAGTCTATAAAAAATAGTAGCACCTATGGATGATGTGTATTGTTTGAAAGACTCCTTATGAGAATGTCATCCATCTCAATACCACAGTCTCAAACCATATCTACAGAAAGCGTGCACTATAATACGAAACATTGATATAAAAAGGACATGTTGAATTTTGAGTTCAACATGTCCTTTTTAGTGATTTAACATTCATCAAAATTTTGACGAGTCGTCTGAGAGAACCACACGAATCGAAGACTGCAAGCTGAGTCAGTGTCCTAGACAAGTCAGTCTAAAATTTTAGGGGTTTAAGTCCTCACATATGAAGTAAGTTATTCATTATTATATTTCTCATTTAATTGATGGATTAGCCTTTTAAATTCAGCTTCTGATTTAAATTCAAAAGTGATGTGTCCTTTTTTATTATGTGTAGAAATAGAAACGTTTGAACCATATTGTTCTTTAAGTTGTCTTTCTTGTTGTTGAATAAACTTAGGTTTCGTAGCTACTTCCTGTGTTTTCTTCTTTGTACTTTTTTCATTATAATTTTCATTTACGTATTGTTCTAAATAACGAACACTCCAAGACTCCCGGGAGACTTGCTTGGCGATTTGACGCATTTTTTGTACATCTTTTACAATTAATAAGGTACGTCCATGCGCACCAGATAGTGTACCTTCTCTTATCATATTCGATACGTCTTTAGGTAATTGTAGTAAGCGTAGCATGTTCGCAATATAAGGTCTAGATTTACTTAAACGCGCTGCAACTTCTTGTTGGGTTAGCTTTAAATCATCCATTAATTGACGATAGCTTTCTGCTTCTTCAATGACATTGAGATCTTCGCGTTGTAAATTCTCAATAATGGCAAGTTCCATCATATCTTCATCAGTTAGTGCCTTAACAATTGCTGGCACTTCTGTTAACCCTGCTATTTTTGCCGCTCGGTAACGTCGTTCACCTACTACAATGTGATAACCCGTAATAGTCTTTCTTAATACGATAGGTTGTAAAATACCGTGAAGTTTAATCGATTTTGCTAAGTCATTTAAACGTTCTTCATCAAATGTTTTACGTGGTTGATAAGGGTTCGCTTTAATAGTCGTTACTTTAACTTGTTGAATTTGAGCATCTTCTTCTAATTGTAATCTATGATCTTTTGAATTTTCGATTGTCATACACCTACTTTCCTCATCCAATATCTCTTTACGCATTTAATATATTCACAGTATATCATCACTCTCATGACAGTAAATATACATGGAAAATAATTTGTTTAATCTAAATTTTCAGATAAGTTGTTGACAAAAAGTATTTAAGTGTGTAATCTAAGGTATATCAAATACGAATTGCACATACGAAACACAGTAATAGGGAAAGTAAAACTTACACTGCTGACACAGAGAGTCTTTGTTCGCTGAAAGAAGACACGGAAAGAAAGTTTGAAAATGGCCTTTGAGTGTTGATACCAATATGAGGTGTCAACGGGATCGCCCGTTATAGCGATACAGTATTAACATTTTGTTAAATGGCGTACTGGATTAAATCCACGCGTCGTATATTTCGTTAATACTCATTTTATTCATATAAGATGAGTTTTTTAATTCCAACGAAGATACGATGTCACTATTCAGTCTCTGTTGCCTATTCAACAATTTGGCGTACTGGATAAGGTTACTTTAGTGATAGAGTAACAAACAAAGGTGGTACCGCGAGCTAAGCTTTCGTCCTTTACATCCGATTATTCGGGTGTAAAGGACGGAAGCTTTTTTTATTTTTAAAAGGAGGTTATCTATTATGAAAAATACTGAACTGGCACAAATTGCTTTGTCACAAGATCATACAGGCGCAGTTGCAAATCCAATCTATTTATCAACAGCATACCAACACCCTCACCTAGGCGAATCAACTGGTTACGACTATACAAGAACGAAAAATCCAACCCGCTCAGCATTTGAGGAAGCTTTTGCAAAACTAGAACGAGGTACTGCTTCATTTGCAACTTCAAGTGGTATGTCAGCCATTCAACTTATTTGTAATTTATTCAAAACTGGTGACGAAATATTGGTATCTTTTGATTTATACGGTGGCACATTTAGACTTTTTGATTTTTACGAGCAACAGTACGGTATTCATTTCAAATATGTAGACTTCCTTAATTATGAAGAAGTAGAACAAAGTATTACTGAAAATACAAAAGCACTATTTATAGAACCGATTTCTAATCCACAAATGATAGAAGTTGATATCGATCCGTACTATATCTTAAGTAAAAAATTCAATTTACTAACAATTATAGATAATACATTTTTAACACCTTATCTTTCAACGCCACTTGAGGATGGTGCAGACATCGTCTTACATTCTGCTACAAAATATATAGGTGGCCATAACGATGTACTTGCTGGCGTTGTCACAGTGAATGACGATGCGTTAGCAGAACAATTAGCACAGTTACACAATATGATTGGTGCTACACTATCACCTTTCGATAGTTATTTACTACAACGTGGCTTAAAAACACTACACATCAGAATGGATCGTTCAGAATATAACGCTAAACTACTCGCAGAACGATGTAGTAACTTAGACGCAATTGATAAAGTACTTTATAGCGGACGTACTGGCATGTTGAGCTTACGTTTAAACAAAGCCTATAAAGCTGACAAATTCTTAGAACATTTGGAAGTTTGTTTATTCGCCGAAAGTCTCGGTGGTACTGAAACATTTATAACATTTCCATATACCCAAACCCATGTCGATATGCCAGATGAGGAAAAAGACAAACGTGGCATTGACGAACATTTACTTAGACTATCTATCGGAATTGAAAATTATGAAGATATTGAGAAAGACATCGTACAAGCATTACAAAAATCTAACCAAGGAGTGATTTCATGAGTTTATCAAAAGAGACAGAAGTAATATTCGATGCACACAGAGGTACAGATTATGATTCGGCGAACCCTCCTTTATATGATTCTTCTACGTTTCATCAAAAGGTGTTAGGTGGCAATGCAAAATACGACTACGCACGAAGTGGTAATCCTAATAGAGCATTATTAGAAGAAAAATTAGCCAAACTAGAAGGTGGCAGTCACGCATTTGCTTATGCTTCAGGTATCGCCGCAATTTCAGCAGTATTGCTTACGTTAAATGCTGGTGATCACGTCGTCCTACCTGATGATGTTTATGGGGGCACATTCAGACTAACTGAACAGATATTAACACGTTTTAATATTCAATTTTCAACAGTAGATACGACAAACTTAAATGAGGTAGAAGATGCGATACAAGACAACACAAAACTAATTTACGTAGAAACACCATCTAATCCATTATTCAAAATTACAGATATTAAAGGTGCAGCTCACATCGCAAAACAACATCAACTCTTACTCGCAGTGGATAACACATTTATGACACCGCTTGGTCAATCACCATTAGCACTTGGTGCAGATATCGTTGTTCATAGTGCAACGAAGTTCTTAAGTGGTCATAGCGACATTATTGCCGGTGTAGCGATTACCAATAATCAAAGCGTAGCAGATGCACTTTATTTATTACAAAATGGTACAGGTACAGCATTATCTGCTCACGATAGCTGGACTTTAGCAAAACATTTAAAAACGTTGCCAGTGAGATTCAATCAATCTGTGGAAAATGCGCAACAACTTTATGAATTTTTAGCTCAGCGTGATGAAATTGCTGAAGTATATTACCCGGGAAATGACGACTTACACTTATCACAAGCACGTCATGGCGGTGCAGTATTAGGATTTAGATTGAAAGACGAAACCAAAGCACAAGCATTTGTAGACGCATTATCATTACCACTTGTATCTGTAAGTTTAGGCGGCGTAGAAACAATCCTTTCGCACCCAGCTACAATGTCACACGCAGCAGTACCTAAAGAAGTACGCGAAGAACGTAACATTACATTTGGGTTATTTAGATTAAGTGTTGGTTTAGAATCTGCAGATGAATTAATTTCAGATTTAAATTACGCAATTAAGGAGGCTTTCAATGAGTCAACTCATCGACAAACTGAAGAACAACATATTAGTAGCTGACGGCGCTATCGGCACAATTCTTTACTCTGAAGGCCTAGATACTTGTCCCGAAGCTTACAACTTAACACATCCTGAGAAAGTAGCACATATCCATCGTTCTTATATTGAAGCTGGCGCTGATATTATACAAACCAATACGTATGGCGCAAATTTTGAAAAGTTAAAAGACTTTGGCTTAGAACATAAAGTGAAAGAAATTCATCAATCTGCTGTAAAAATCGCAAAAGAAGCTGCAAAAGATGACACATTCATATTAGGTACTGTTGGAGGATTTAGAGGTGTTAAACAAGAAGATTTAGGTCTATCTGCGATTCAATATCATACAGAAATTCAAGTGGATACTTTAGTAGAATCTGGCGTAGATGGTTTACTCTTTGAAACTTATTACGATTTAGAAGAACTTACAAATATTATAAAAGCGACAAAACGTAAACACGATATACCGATTATTGCACAACTCACTGCTTTGAATACAAATTATTTAAGAGATGGTACAGAGATTAATATCGCATTACAACAAGTAGCAGCAAGTGGCGCTGATATTGTGGGATTGAATTGTCATCATGGCCCCCACCATATGCAACAATCATTCTCACATATTGAATTACCAGAAGGCGCATACTTATCGTGCTATCCTAACGCAAGTTTGCTTGATATAGAAAACAGCCAATTTAAATACAGCGATAACGCCGAGTATTTTGGTAACGTTGCACAGAAACTTATTAACGAAGGCGTTCGCGTCATTGGTGGTTGTTGCGGTACAACACCTGAGCACATTGAATTCATTAAATCCTCTATAGCTAATTTGAAGCCTGTAGCACAGAAAAATGTAATACCGATCACAAAATATACAAGTACTACATCGAAAAAAACACAACCTCAGAGCCTAACATCAAAAGTAAAGCAACGTCCGACAATTATAGTTGAATTAGATACACCGAAGCACTTAGATACAGACTTATTTTTCAGAAATATCAAAAAACTTGATGACGCCAATATCGATGCTGTCACCTTAGCAGACAATTCTTTAGCAACTGTAAGAATTAGTAATGTCTCTGCAGCAAGCATTATTAAACAACAATACGATATCGAACCATTAGTGCACATCACTTGTCGCGACCGTAACCTTATCGGATTACAATCTCATTTATTAGGGCTATCACTACTAGACATCAATGAAATATTAACCATCACAGGTGACCCTTCTAAGATTGGTAACTTACCTGGTGCTACAAACGTATACGATGTAAACTCCAAAGGTTTAACCGAAATTGCATCGCGTTTCAATCAAGGCATTAACACAGATGGTGATGCGCTGAAGACAAAGACAAACTTCAACATCGCAGGTGCCTTTGATCCAAATGTAAGAAAATTAGACGGCGCAGTAAAACGCTTAGAGAAAAAATTAGAAAGCGGTATGCACTACTTTATTACACAGCCGGTTTATAGTACTGAAAAAATTAAAGAAGTCTATGAAGCAACGAAACATTTAAATGTTCCCTTCTTTATCGGTATTATGCCAGTGACAAGTTATAATAACGCTTTGTTTTTACACAATGAAGTACCTGGTATTAAATTATCAGAAGAAGTGTTAGAACAATTTGAAGCCGTTAAAGATGATAAAGAAAAATCAAAAGAACTGAGCTTGAAACTATCCAAAGAACTGATTGACACAGTACATGAATACTTTAATGGTTTGTATTTAATTACACCATTCCAAAAAGCAGATTACACATTAGAACTTGCAGCTTATTCAAAATCAATTACTTCAACTAAACAGGAGGCAATATTATGACTATTAAAACATCAAACTTAGGTTTTCCAAGATTAGGTAGAAAAAGAGAGTGGAAAAAAGCAATCGAAGGTTACTGGTCTAAAAAATTAGATTTAGATACATTACATCAACAATTAACAGATTTGCATAAAGAAAATTTATTACTACAAAAAAATTACAATTTATCAAGTATTCCTGTCGGCGATTTTTCACTTTATGACCATATTCTTGATACATCTTTACTTTTTAATATTATTCCTGAACGTTTCCAAGGTAGAGACATAGATGATGATTTATTATTCGATATTGCTAGAGGTAATAAAGAACATGTTGCAAGTGCCTTAATCAAATGGTTCAACACAAACTATCATTATATCGTTCCAGAATGGGATCATGCCGAACCGAAACTTAATCACAATGTCTTATTAGAACGCTTTAATTATGCAAAATCTTTAAATGTAAACGCACATCCTGTCATTGTAGGTCCGATTACATTTGTTAAATTATCTAAAGGTGGCGACCAATCTTTCGAAGAAAAAGTAAACACACTGTTACCTTTATATAAAGAAGTACTACAATCACTAAAAGAAGCTGGTGCTGAATATATTCAAATCGACGAACCTGCATTAGTGACAGATGACAGCGCAGATTATGAATCTATTACACAAGCAGCATATAAATATTTCGCTGAGGCTGGTTTAGAAAATCATATCGTGATACAAACCTATTTCGAACGTGTTAATCTACAATTTTTAAACAGCTTACCTGTTAAAGGGCTTGGCCTAGATTTCGTTCATGACCATAACTTTAACCTTGAACAAATTAAAGCTGGCGATTTTGATAAAAACAAAACACTTTATGCAGGTATTATCGATGGTCGTAACGTTTGGGCTGCTGACATTGAAGCTAAAAAAGAACTTATCGACACGTTACAAAATTATACAAATGATCTTGTTATTCAACCATCAGCGTCATTATTGCATGTTCCTGTATCATTAGATGACGAAACACTTGAAGAATCAATTGCCGAAGGATTAAGTTTCGCAACTGAAAAATTAGACGAATTAGATGCCTTGAGACGCCTATTTAATGACAATGATGCTGAAAAATATAATCAATTAAAAGCACGCTATGAACGTTTCCAGAATCAATCATTTAAAAACCTTGAATACGATTTTGACAGCGTACGTACTTCAAGACAATCTGCTTTTAAAACGCGTAAACAAGCACAAGACAAACGCCTTAATTTACCAGATTTACCAACGACAACAATTGGTTCATTCCCACAATCTCAAGAAGTACGTAAATACCGTGCTGATTGGAAAAATGACCGCATCTCAGATGAAAGTTACCAATCATTCTTAAAAAATGAGATTGCACGCTGGATTAAAATTCAAGAAGATATTGGTTTAGACGTCTTAGTACATGGTGAATTTGAACGTAATGATATGGTCGAATTCTTTGGTGAAAAACTACAAGGTTTCCTAGTAACTAAATTCGGTTGGGTACAATCATACGGATCACGTGCGGTGAAACCACCTATCATTTATGGCGATGTGAAATGGGCTGAACCACTTACAGTGAAAGAGACACTTTATGCACAAAGTTTAACAGACAAGCCTGTAAAAGGTATGCTCACTGGACCTGTCACAATTCTGAACTGGTCATTTGAACGTGTAGACTTACCGCGTGAAGAAGTACAAGATCAAATTGCGCTCGCTATTAATGAAGAAGTATTGGCACTTGAAAATGAAGGTATTCAAATTATTCAAGTAGACGAACCTGCTTTAAGAGAAGGTTTACCGCTTCGTTCAGAATATCACGAAGACTACTTAAACAAATCTGTGCATTCGTTTAAACTTGCAACATCTTCCGTGGCCGATGAAACACAAATTCATACACATATGTGCTATTCGCAATTTGGACAAATCATACACGCAATCTACGACTTAGATGCAGACGTGATTTCTATTGAAACATCTCGTAGCCATGGTGACTTGATTAAAGATTTCGAAGATATTACTTACGATTTAGGTATTGGTTTAGGGGTATATGATATTCATAGTCCACGTATTCCGACTGAATCAGAAGTTACAGAAGCAATCCATCGTGCCTTACAAGAAATTGATCGTTCGTTATTCTGGGTCAACCCAGATTGTGGCTTGAAGACACGTAAAGAAGATGAAGTAAAAGAAGCATTAAGTGTCTTAGTTAATGCCGTTGATAAGTTACGAAAATCAACAAATACAGCAACAGTATAACGATTAAAAAAATGGTGGTGATACACATGAGTTATCCATTATGGGAACAATTAGAACAATTAAAATCATCAAAGTGGGTCGATTTGACCCACACATTTGATGAAACTATTCCATGCTTCAGTGAGTTTGAACGCGCTAAAGTTTCTACCCTGTTTAACGTAGCAGACGATGGCTTTTATGTTCAAAATTGGAATATAGTAAGTCAGTACGGTACACATATTGATGCACCTATTCATTTTGTGGAAAACACACGCTATTTACATGAATTAGATTTAAAAGAACTCGTCCTACCACTTGTCGTTTTAGATTTTTCACAAGAAGTAGCAGAGAATGCAGATTTTATCTTAACTCGCACACATGTCGAACAATGGGAAGCAACGCATGAAACAATTGAACCCGGCACATTTGTCGCCTTACGCAGTGATTGGTCGAAATGTTGGCCAGACATCGAACAATTCGAGAATAAAGACAGCAATGGCAACCTCCATTTACCCGGTTGGGGCCTGGATGCTTTAAAATACTTGCTCGAAGAACGACAAGTCAAAGCCATTGGTCACGAAACATTTGATACAGATGCTTCGATAGATGTAGCCAAAAATGGTGATATCGTTGGTGAACGTTACGTCCTAGGACAAGATACATTCCAAGTTGAGCTGTTGACGAATTTAGATCAACTACCCACACGCGGCGCCCTTATTTACACGATTAGCCCTAAACCTAAAGACGCGCCAGGATTTCCTGTACGCGCATTCGCTATTACACCCTAATGGCTAAATCTTTAAGATATCATTAGATATACACGAGCAACCCAAACTTAAAACTCTAGCTATTATAATATAAAAAGATATTAAGAAATTGAGCACTTCTTATATATCAACATCTCCTTTTAAAATATATAAATTATATCCCCTAAATCATTTTCTACCAAGAATGATTTAGGGGAATTTATATGTGCATTTTTAAAGATCATCCGCTTAATGTGCATTTGTAACCACTTAGTTAGCAATACTGACCGCTTAATTAAACTATGTAGTATTCAATGCTAATATTTGTTTTACTTAACTTAACAGGAGGCGTTGCATATGAAGGTCAGAGTTAAATACAACAATGCATTATCCGAAGATGAAGTTATAATACAAGCTAATGAAAACGCAGAAAATTTGCCAGATATCGTGCAATACATCAAACAATTATCCAACCGAAAAACATTTACAGGCAAACATAATGATGAAATTCACTTTATCAAACAGCGAGATATTATATGTTTCAGGATGGAAAATAAAATACTAACCATCTATACATGGAATCAACACTTTATCCTGAACGAAAGATTATATACTATTAAAAAACAATTAAGTTCAAACTTCCTACAAATATCTAAATCAGAAATCATCAATATCGATTATATCGACCATTTGAAACTCAATAAAAATGGAACTATAGAAATTCGCTTTTCAAACGATGACTTCACATATTCTTCTAGAAGATACTTATCTATAATAAAGGAGGCTCTAAAACTATGAAAAGGTTAATACATGGTGCAACTATAGGTGTTTCGATTGGTACGATGATTTCGCTATTATTTTCTTTTATATTTTCGCATACGCAATTTATGCCTGTTTCTCCAATATCGACAATGGGACGATTTTACTATGAACACTTCACCGAGTTACAAATTATGCTGATATCTGTTCTAATATGGGCTTTCATCGGTGTCACATTTAGTTTCGGTGAACTGATATTCTCACATACCCGCCTCTCAATTTTTAAAAAGACGGTGATTCATTTTAGTGTAATGTTGATAGTGATGTTTCCTTTAGGTATATTAGCAGGTTGGTTTCCACTCCGAATCTCGGTCATCATCGTATTTATACTCATATATACAATGATTTACTTTATTATTTGGTCTATTGAAAGTAGAAGAGCACAAAGAGATATAAATGAAATAAACAAGATCATTTCAGAGAATCAAAAACATTAATCCTATTTCAATTAATTAATAAAGTAATTCAATGATGTTATGATTTAAGGACATGATGTTTACACAAACCTCATACAATAAAAGAAGACGAGGTGAATGATTTGCAACTAAATGAAACCAATACTCCTTTTAACAAAGAACAATTGGCACTTATAAATCAACTTCTGCCAACATTATCTTCAAGTCAGCAACAATGGTTAGGCAGTTATTTAGTTAATCCTGAAACGCAGGATGATGAGGTGACACCATCAAACGCAACTGATAGTTCCGTAGCTGAACCTTTAGAAGTACATGTTCTATTTGGTACTGAAACAGGTAATGCTGAAGAAGTTGCCGATCAATTTGAAGCAAAATTAAAGGAACACAATTTAAATGTTCATTTGTCGGAGATGGATGATTTCCCGTTAGATGAACTGACAAATATAGATTACCTGTTTATCATATGTTCTACACAAGGCGTGGGAGAGCCCCCAATCAACGCGATAGATTTTCATGAGTTTATGCACAGTGATAAAGCCCCACGATTAGATGGATTAAACTTCTCTGTACTCGCATTGGGAGACGAAAGCTATCCAGATTTTTGTCAGGCAGGAAGAGACTTTGATGAAATCTTTGGAAAATTAGGCGGTCATCGATTAGCTGAAAGGGTAGATTGTGATTTTGATTTTGAAGAAGTAGCAGAACAATGGATTGCAGATATGCTAGAGCTATTAACCAACGTTTCGCCAAACACAGATTCAAATGATGTGATAGACGATGAAGTCACAATTGAAGAACCTCATGGTCAGTATTCCAAATCAAACCCATTTCAAGCTGAAGTAATACAAAATAATGTACTGACTGAAGCCAATGCAACACGCGAAGTCAGACATCTTGAATTATCTCTTGAAGGTTACAACGAATCATATGAGCCTGGAGATAGTTTAGTAGTAATCCCTGAAAATGACCCTGCCCTTGTTGAACACTTTATCGATACTTTAGGTTGGGACGCTGAAACACTTGTTTATGTTGATAAAGATGAACAACCATTAACATTACAAGATGCATTGACACATTACTTTGAAATTTCAAAAATAACACCTGCCCTAATGAAAAGTGCTGCTGAGTTATTTAGTAATCCAATGTTAAACGCAAATGTTCAAAAAAATGATTGGATTCAAGATTATATTTATGGTCGAGATGTCATCGATTTGATTAAAGACTTTACACCCGTAGCACTTCAACCAAAAATGTTACCGCAATTATTAAGAAAATTACCACCAAGAGAATATTCAATTGCAAGTAGTAACAACGTTAATCCAAATCGTGTACAAATCACAGTACGTGTCGTGAAATATGAAGCGCATCGTCGTGAACGTCTAGGCGTTTGTTCCGTTCAACTTGCTGAACGTACACAACCTGGTGATCATATGCCTGTTTATCTTAAAAAGAATCCAAACTTCAAATTTCCTTATGAAGAAACAACACCTGTCATTATGATTGGTGCTGGCACAGGTATCGCACCTTACAGAGCCTATCTACAAGAACGCGCACACTTAAATCTTAAAGGATCACAATGGCTTATTTTTGGTAACCAAAATTATAATACAGATTTCCTTTATCAGAGTGATTTAGAGGGCTGGCTGAGTGACGGTGTACTCAGTAAATTAGATTTAGCTTTTTCAAGAGATACTGAAACTAAAATTTATGTCCAGCATCGTATTGAAGATAATAGTGCTGAATTTTATAAATGGATAACAGAGGGCGCTACGATTTATCTATGTGGAAATAAAGATGAGATGGCTTCAGGTGTCCATCAAGCATTAGTGAATGTACTGATTAAACATGGTAATTACAGCCAAGATAGTGCAGAAGACTATTTAAGAGATTTAATTAAAAATCAACGTTACCAACGTGATGTTTATTAGTATGTATGTACTATAGCCAAGAACAAAACAACATTAATTCATTTTCTGTTGTTTTCTAACAGCATAATTATCTAAGGTATTTGTAACTCAATTTCTTTTTGTTAAACAAGTCTGATACGATACTTTAAATCATAAACTTACCCAAAGGTAGCGTGATAAATATGGCTCAATGCGCAATCACTTATGACAATGCATTATTGCTTATTAAAAATGATGCACAAGGCCTTCATACAGCATTTAAATTAGAGGGCACTAACCCGATTTCAATAGCTCAAGATCCTCTAAATAGTAATATATTATATTGTGGCACGTTTGACCGTGGTTTATGGAAAAGTACCGACAAGGGTGATACATGGGCTCCAATAGGCACAAGGTTCACTTACAATAGCCCATTTAAGAAAGATGATATTCATATGACATCAATCACAGCAGTCACAGTGGTTGATACTGGTAAATCTTCTGGCACCGTAATTGTTGGCACGGAACCAAGTGCGCTTTTCATCTCCTATAATGAGGGACAAACATTTGAACTCCTTACAGATTTTGAACATATACAAGGTAAAAATCAATGGTTCTTCCCGCCTAGACCATTTACGCATCATGTAAAATGGTTTGATACTAATATTAAATCTCCCGGAACAATCAATTTAACTATTGAAGCCGGCGGATTTATTCAATCCAGAGATTATGGTCAACATTGGGAGCTCCCACGCACAGATCGTGTGCTACCTATAGATATTCATGTGCTTAAGAGCCATCCTGATTACCCAAATCAATTGTACGGCGTTTTAGGAGATGCCTTTTTAGAAGGTGGTAGAGATACATTTATTGAAAGCGATGATTATGGTCAAACATGGACGACATTCATTGATGGTATAAAATATAGATACGGCTATGGATTAGCGGTTAATTCTAACAATTCCAGTAATATTGTCATCGCTACATCGAACTCACCATTTAACGCACATAATTATGATGATGACACGTTTTCAACGATTTACTATGTTGATAAAGAACATGAAAGTGCTTGGACAGAAGCTGATGAAGGTTTACCTGCACCAGAGGGCACCTTAATTTCAGCTATCTCCGAAAAGGATGGTATATTTTACATTGCTAATAATAAAGGTGTTTTCTATTCTGAAAGCGGTGGAAAAAGCTGGACATCATTAGCAATCGAATGGCCTGAATCACTTACACATCAACATGCACATCAATTTATCACTTTGAATTAAAACCATAATAAAATAACAAATCATAAATTAAAACCCCTTAAGCATTTATCTTACGCTTAAGGGGTTATTTATTACATATTCAAACTACGATTATCTTACATATTCAAAGATGCCAGCAGCACCCATACCGACACCGATACACATCGTAACCATGCCATATTTTGTATCTGGCTGTTTCTTCATTTCAGATAGTAGTCTGCCTACTAACATCGCGCCTGTTGCGCCAAGCGGATGTCCTAGTGAAATTGCACCACCATTAACATTAGTTTTCTCCATATCTAAACCTGTTTCTCTAATGGAAGCTAATGTTTGAGATGCAAATGCTTCGTTTAACTCAACTAAATCAATATCTTTAACATCCAAGTTTGCTAATTTCAATGCTTCTGGAATCGCATAGGCTGGACCAATACCCATTAACTTAGGATCTACACCCACGGCTTTAAAGCCAACGAAGCGTGCGATGGGTTTCACGCCTAATTCTTTTACTTTTTCACCAGACATGACTACGACAAACCCTGAACCATCTGTTAAGGGTGCCGAGGAGCCTGCGGTCACTGTACCGTTAGCCTTAAACACTGTAGGTAATTTAGCTAAAGTCTCCTTATTTGTATCTGGTCTGATTAATTCATCATCCTTAAATACTTCTTTCGAAACGACTGGACCATTTTGATCATAAGTGACTTTATTCACTTCAATCGGTATAATTTCGTCATCAAATTTACCTTCTTGTTGTGCTTTTGTAGCACGTTGATGACTCTGTACTGCATATGCATCTTGGTCTTCTCTAGACACATTGTAAGTTTCTGCTACCATTTCTGCAGTTAGTCCCATTGGATAAGAAACACCTGAATCTTCATCTTGCAGGATCGGGTTGTTTGTTGGTTCATTACCACCCATCGGTACTGCACTCATCAATTCAATACCACCTGCTACAAGGATGTCTGCTTGCTTCGCGTTAATCTGGTTTGCTGCATGCGCAATCGTTTGAAGGCCTGATGAACAGTAACGGTTAACCGTTTGTCCTGGTACTTCGTTTGGCATGCCTGCAAGTAATGCAATTGTTCTTGCAATGTTCTGTCCTTGTAAGCCTTCTGGAAACGAATTGCCGACGATAACGTCTTCTACCATACTAGGATCAAATGAACCTCCAACTCTTTCCAATACACCTTTTAATACTTTTGCTGCCACTTCATCTGGTCTTTCGTGAGCCATTGCCCCATTCTTTGCCTTACCAGCTGCTGAACGTCCATAAGCTACAATATATGCATCTCGCATTTAAGTTCACCCTTTCTTTTTACTCTCAACTATTAATTACGTAATGGTTTTCCTTTTTCTAACATGTGTGAAATTCTGTCATACGTTTTTTTATTTTGTAAAAGCTCTAAAAATCTTTCTTTTTCAAGTGTCTGTAAATATCTTTGATTCACGTATGTGTTACGAGGAATGTCGCCACCTGCTAATACTTCTGCCACTTTCAACGTAATTTCATAATCGTAGTCACTGATAAAGTTACCCATACGTTGTGCATCTAACTGACCTTCAGCTAATGCCTTAAAGTCTTTGCCTAAAGCAATATATTGTGATTTTGGTGTAGGTACATAATTAGTTTCTGATTCGTAACGCGCTCTATTTAACGCAACTTCAACACGTCTTTCAGTATTCAATATTACAGTATCCGTCTCTCTCAAATAACCATATTTTACTGCTTCATATGCATTTGTAGAAACTTTTGCGAAACCAACTTGCATTAAAATTTTAGTAATTGAATCTTGTTTATCATTGTTTTTATGATTTGTGCGCAATACTCTATCCGTTAATTCTGCGAGTCCACCACCAGCTGGTAGTAAGCCTACGCCTGTCTCGACAAGACCAATATAAGATTCACTTGCAGCTACCACAAATGGTGAATGAAGTACAAGTTCGCAACCGCCACCTAATGCTCTGCCTTGAACTGCAGTAACAACTGGTTTCAACGCATGTTTCAGTCTAGTGAATATATAATGAAGTTTTTCGACCATGGCGCCTACTCCAGATACCACTTGGTTTTCTTCATGTGCTTTTTTCATTTGATACAAATTCGCACCGACACTAAAGTTGTTACCGCCTGCATAGATGACCATGCTACTATAGTCTTCATCTTCTAATTTGTTAATAGATTCTAATAAATCATCAAGGAATCCGCCAGTAATCACATTATTTTTACTTTGTAATTTTAAAAGTAATTGATCTTTATTCGCCACAGATAAGTTAGAATCTGCTCTTTCCCAAATTTCTTGATCAATATACTCTGCTACTGGTGTAACACGTTCAATAGATTCACCTTCACTGTAGAATGGTTCATTGCGTTGCTCTATCCAATCTGGAAGTGATCCTAATTCTTCTTTCATACGTGACTTCACACGTTCGAAGCCCATTAAGTCCCACAATTGGAATGGTCCTTGTTTCCAGTTAAAGCCCCATACTAATGCGCGATCAATATCTTTAAAATCAGTTGCCGCTTTCGGCACGTTAATCGCTGAATAATAGAAATTATTTCTCAATGTTTCCCATAGAAATACGCCTGCATCATCTTGTGCATTAAAGATAACGTCTAAGTTAGAAGCCAAGTCTTTACTAAACTTGCCTAAAATTTCTAATTGTGGTGGTTGCGGTGGTACATAATCATTTTGCTCTGCATCAAAGACGAAACGTTTTTTATCTACTTTTTTATAAAATCCTTGTTTCGTTTTATTACCTAATGCTCCTTTTGCCGCTAATTTTTCCGAAAGTTTTACATCGTGGAAAAATGGTTGTTCATCTGGAACGCTTTGCATGCCTTTAATTACGGTCATAGCAATATCAAGACCAACTAAATCTGATAGACCATACGTCCCCATTTTTGGTCGTCCAATACTACGGCCAGTTAAAGCATCCACTTCTGTAATAGAAAAGTCTTGGTTTTCTGCTCTGTACATAATGTCATTCATCGTTTGTGTACCAACACGGTTAGCCACAAATCCTGGGACGTCATTTGCAACAATGACACCTTTCCCTAATACATCTTCTGCAAATGCTTGTACGCGTTCCACTACCGCTTCAGACGTTTTTTCATTTGGAATTACTTCGACCAATTTCATAATGCGTGGTGGATTAAAGAAATGCATTCCGAAAAATCGTTCTTTATCTTTTCCTTCAAATACATCAGCAATCGACTCTATTGGAATACCTGATGTGTTCGTCGCAAATATAGCATCATCTTTTGCTACCTTTTTCACTTTATCCCAAACATTATGCTTAATATCCACTTCTTCTTTTACTGCTTCAATATAAATGTCAGCGTCATCTTGCTCAACTAAATCTTCATTAAAGTTGCCATAAGATAAATTTGAGGCAAAGGCTAAGTCAAATAGCTGTGGACGCTTTGGATTAGTTATTACTTCATAAGCTTTTTTGGAAATTTTATTAGGTTCATTCTCATCAATCACAATGTCTAATAATTTTACTTTTAAACCTGCGTTGACAAGGAGCGCAGCGATTTGACTACCCATCGTGCCTGCACCTAACACAGTTGCTTTTCTTATCGTCATACTAAAACCTCCAAATTGTTTTTTTCTATATCTTCAGTCGTTCATGCTTTATATTAAATAAATGCTGAGTCTCCCGTGATTGCTCTACCAATTACGAGTGCATTGATTTCATGTGTGCCTTCATATGTGTAAATCGCTTCAGCATCTGCAAAGAATCTTGCAATATCGTACTCCCCTGCTAAAATACCATTTCCACCATGCACACCACGACCCATTGATACTGTTTCTCTTAATCTCAGAGCATTCATCATTTTAGCTGTTGAAGTTGCCACTTCATCATATTCACCTTTTGCTTGCATACGTGCAAGTTGCGCACATGTCGCCATTGCTTGAGCTAGATTGCCTTGCATCATAGCTAATTTCTCTTGAATTAATTGGAACTTACTAATTTCCTTACCAAATTGTTTACGTTGCGTTACATAGTCTGTCGTAGCTTTTAATGCGCCTGCCATCGCTCCTGTAGCCATGTACGCCACGCCTGCACGAGTAGAATATAATACTTTCGCAATGTCTTTAAAGCTATTAATATTTTGCAGCCTTTGTTCTTCTTTCACGACCACATTTTTTAGACGAATTTTGGCGTTAGGAACGATACGGAGTGCAATTTTATTTTCAATAAGTTCGATTTCTACGCCTTCTTGACTAGGCTCGACAATAAAGCCTTTAGGTTTACCAGTATCTACATCTACTGCGTATACTGGCATAACGTCGGCTACATTTGCACCACCAATCCATTTTTTCTCGCCATTAATAACCCATTGATCGCCCTCACGTTTCGCAGTAGTTTCTAATCCACCCGCGACATCAGAGCCATGTTCCGGTTCTGTTAATGCAAAGCACGTACGTAATTCGTGTGATTGTAATTTGGGTAAATAATAAGCTTGTTGCTCTTCACTACCACCAAACCAAAATGAATTATGACCTAAGCCTTGATGTACACCGAGTAATGTCGCTAAAGAAACATCAAATTTGGCTATAGTGTATGACATAAAGAATTGGAATAATTGACTAGGTGTTTTTTCCCCTTCACGCCCTTCAAATAGTAACGGATTTTGGAAATAGTTTAGTTTACCCAATTCTTCAAAATAGTCTTCTGGCTCAGTCGCATTTAACCAATGCTCATTAACTGAGTCTCTATATTTTTCTTCTAACATATCATTAAGCTGTTTTAATAATTTAACTTCTCCTTCAGTTAAATCTTTTGCAATACTTAAAATATCCTCTGGATATAATGCTTTGATTACTTCTTCTTTTGTTGGCATAATTAAAACCTCCACTTTAATGTTAACGCTTACAAAGTTTGTCAAAAAATTTTATAGTTATTATTTTAAAATATTTATAAAAGCATAAGTTATTTAAGTTAATTCATCATCTTGTTGACGCGCTTTGTCAGCTTTGCTATTCATCTTCTTCTGTAACTCTAGCTTATCTGGTTTTGAAGTTGAGTTCAGCGGAATATTTGTTAATTTTAAATACATTCTCGGAATCTTATACCCAGCTATGTGTTCTCTCATGTGTGCGTCTAATTTTTGTTCAAAGTCTGAATCATCTTCAGTCAATACCACTGCTGCTGAAACAGATTCTCCATATTTAGGACTTTCATAGCTCACTACCACACCTTGTGCTACTAATGGATGTGTTGATAAGACCGCTTCTACTTCAGAAGGCAGCACATTTTCACCACCAGTGATAATCATTTCTTTACGTCTATCAACGATATAGATATCACCGTCTTCATCTATTTTTGCTAAATCTCCTGTTAAGAAATATCCATCTTTGAAATTTTTCGCTGTTTCTTCTGGTTTCTTCCAATAACCTGGTGTAACATTGTTACCTTTAACAGCTAATTCGCCAATTTCTCCAGTTTGTATATCTTCAAATTCATCATTTAAAATACGATAGTCCACAAACATGACAGGCTGTCCAATACTACCAGGTTTTTCAGCGCCATTTTCTGGCGTGTTAACCATTGTCAGTGGCGCTTCTGTCAAACCGTAACCATTAACGATAGATAGTCCCATACTGTTAAATTTCTTTTGCACAGCAGGTAGTGGTGCTGACCCACCTTGAAGTAAGAATTCAATGTTCTCGAAGTTTTTACGGTCAAAATTCTCTGCAACTAACATTGCATAATACATCGTTGGTATCTGTATTAAATAATTTGGTTTGTAATGTGCCATGAGATCATTTAATGCTTCACCATTGAAGTAGCGTTGTATAATCAGTGTGCCGCCTGCCATTAGCAATGGTAACGTCAAATCATTAAAACCTAATACATGAAACATTGGTGTTGAAACAATCGTCTTATACGTAGAATTTATTTTATAAGTGAGCGCCGTATTTATTGGATTATTGACGAAAGTTTCATACGTAAACATAACGCCTTTAGGTAATCCTGTTGTACCGCTTGTGTACATTAACGCTGCTAAATCATCTTTTTCTACATGTACCGTTTTGAATGGACGGTGATTGTTTGGATCGACCATATCATCATATTGTTTTGAATCGACATCCATATGAATGAGTTCGTCTGCGATTCCTTCTAAACTTGATAAATGCTTTTGTGAATAAAAAATTAATTTTACATCAGAATCTTGAATCACACTTTCAATTTCCTGTGTTTTCAAACGCCAATTCATAGGTAAATATACTGCACCTATTTTAAATGTAGCGAATAATAAATCCAGAATAGCTACATCGTTTGGTGAGAAAATACCAACGACATCCCCGCGTTCTATGCCTTGATCTTGTAAATGATTTGCTAAGTTCTCTGCACGTTTATTTAAATCTTGATATGTCCATTCAGTACCTTTAAATGGATCGATAATTGCTGGCTTTTCCTCATCAAATACTGCTCTCGTTTTAATCCAGTCGTAATTCATATTTTTCTCCCCCTTAATTTAAATACGATCTTCCGACTTAATTACCTGAGACAGACCTCCCCATGTTTTTTGATAAATATCATTCTGTGTTATGTTAATCTCGTCAGAAATGATTGGTTGAAACTCCATATTCGCTAAAATATCTCGCTCTAAATCTAAACCAGGTGCAATTTCAATTAATTTAATACCTTTGTCCGTCAGTTCAAACACTGCGCGTTCAGTAACAAAATAAACTTCCTGTGCTAATTTTCGTGCATTTTCAACATTAAAATCTATGTTGCCAACTTCTTTTACAAATTTAGGTGACTTACCTTGTGTTTCCACTTGGGCTTCACCGTTCACAAAATTTAGTTGACCCCCAACAACCATTGAAGCTGAAAAAACAATCCTTTTAACTGATTGGCTAATATCAATAAAACCACCACACCCATTCATTTTGTCTCCGAACTTAGACACATTAACGTTGCCATATTGATCCACTTCAGCAAAGCTTAGGAATGCGACATCTATGCCATCGTTATAGATAAAATCCCATGTTAACTCGTGTCTCATGCGTGCACTTAGATTGTAGTTCATACCAAAGTAATTACCGCTACTAATTAAGCCACCAAAAACGCCTGTATCTATATTCGTTTGAACTAAATGATTGGCCTGCTCCTCTTCTAACACATTCGACAATTCATTATTAATGCCAAAACCAATACTGATTACGTCTCCTTCAAGTAAATATTGAGCTGCACGTCTCAAAATCACTTTACGGGTACCTAATGCTATATATGGCTCTCGCATTTCAGTAATCTGATAATGTCCTGAAAGTGCTGGGTCATATTGTGTTTGGACAACCTGTCTGTGATATTTCGGATTGCTATTAACTACAACGTAATCTACAAGTTTACCCGGAATAAATACATCATTCGGATTGAAACGCCCACTTTGGATGACTGCTTTCACTTGCACAATCACTTTACCTTTATTCTTATGTGTAGCTGCTGCAACACTGTAACCCTCTCCAAGATGTGCTTCATGCGTCATATAAATATTACCTTCTGTATCGGCATATGTACCTCGTAACAATGCGACATCAATTTCTGGAAAATCATAATTTAAATATGTTTCTCCTTTGATTTCAATTAAAGATACTAGATCCTCTGTCGTACGCGTATTTACTTTGCCACCAGAATATCTAGGATCAACATTGGTATTCAGCCCAATCTTAGTAATAGTTCCTGGTGAAGCAGATGTTTGACTACGATAGTGCGTCGTAATCACACCTTGAGGCACGTAATAGGCTTCAATATCATTATTGCGCATTGCATTGATAGTCTTAGGTGAACCAGTAATAATACTTGTGATTAATCGTTTAATCATACCCCTTGATACAAAAGAATCTAAATCATAACTGTCACCTCGATAATCACTAATATCGTTTGCCAACATAAAGGTGAAGGCTTTAGGCGTTTGATGCTCATCATATTGATCGACTAATGTTTTGAGTATCTCAGCTGGTAAGTTAGCCGTTGATAATGCTGCTAGGGCTATCACATCACCTTCATTAATGATGTCTTTCAAATCTGAAAACGGAATAATTTTCATACTTGCGACTCCTATCTTTGTTTAATCCGGCTATTTTATCTATCATTTTCCCCTTGAATAATCTCTCCCTTTTCAATAAATGTAAGCCCTTACATGTAATATACCATTATTATTGAAAATTATGCAAAAATTCTTTATTTTACATAGTAATTTAATAAATAAATCAGATAATGACGGGCATATATTAGCGAATTAAAAATCCCTTCAAAATCCACACTTTTTCAGCGCACACCTTGAAGGAACACATACCTTTATAAGATTGTAGTGCTTTTTAGGTCAGCATATATTAAAAATTTTAGCATGATGCTTAGTTTAATAAGGTTTCTATGCTTTTAATCTTTATTTAACAATTAATACTGGGACAGAACTTCTTTTAGCAATCTTATGCGTAACATCTCCTAAAACGTGTTTAATATTCAAACTCACTCTATGATTACTCATAATTACTAAATCGTATTCACCTTTATCTGTATCGCCAGAAGTAATTTTGTCTAAGATTGTATCTTTAACAGGTCCAAAATCAATATCTACTTTGTATTGAACCTTTTTTTCATCTAATTCGTGTAAAAATGGAGCAAGATTGCTTTCTTTTTCTCTAATAATATCACTTTTTTGTTCAATATAATTTTCTAAATTAGTTGCAAAATTAGCTTCTTCAACAACATGATAAACTGTAACAATTGAATCTGTATCAACCATTTTTGCTAAATGGTCAGGAATCGCACTAAAATCATTTTCAAAATCATAGGGTAATAATATATTTTTAAACATATACACTAACCTCCTAGTAGCAAGTATTTAGATACCGCTTACTTATATAATACCCTCAAAAATATTTTTTAATTTAGTAACAACAAATGCCAACTAATTGGATTAGAGAGAAAAATTCAAAAATAGTCGGGGCCAAAAGCATGAAAAAAAACTAGGTAATCTCCTATAGCATTCAGGAAATTACCTAGTTTTTCGTTGCGTTCCTAATTTAATGATTGCGTTCCTTGTAAAATGAACGGTTTTTTTTATGTTATTTTTTCAATTTCATTCTTTTGAATCCTTTTATAATCAGCGGATAGAACAGCGCTAAAATAGTCATCAATGTTAACACGAGGCTAATTGGGGATCCCCAAAATATATCTCCTACATTGTTATTACTAACGATTAAGCTTTTACGAAAATTCTGCTCCATATCCGAACCTACGATTGCTGCCAAAATTAAAGGCGCAGCCGGGAAATCTAATAATTTCATAACTAATCCGATAATACCGAAAATAATTAGAATATAGAAATCAGTGATACTATAACCTAATGTGTATGTACCGATAAACGCCAACACTAAAATAATAGGATATAACACTTTGGGTGGTGTACGTAATATCTTGAGTAGTAATCCTATTAAAGCAATGTTCAAAATGACTAAGAATATATTACCAATAAACATGCTATTAACGAGTGTCCATATCGTTTCAGGCTCATTTGCAAATAATAAAGGTCCTGGTTGTAAACCTAGCATAACGACTGCACCTAAAATTACAGCTGTTGTTCCTGATCCTGGCACGCCCATCGTTAATAACGGGATTAAAGCACCTACGGAAGCAGCATTATTAGAAGCTTCTGGCGCAGCTACACCTTCTATTTGACCTTTCCCGAAATTCTTACCATTTTTAGATATTTGTTTTTCGGTTGAATAGCTTAACATTGCCGCAATAGAGCCACCGGCTCCTGGTAATACACCGATTAAGAAACCAATAGGACTTTGGCGAAGCATAGCGCCTCTTGTGTTCTTTATATCTTCCTTAGATAATTTCATTGATCCTACATCAGCTTTAGGTGGTTTCAATGCGTGTAAATGTAAGTAATTATATAATACTTCTGCTACGGCATATACACCAATGATAACGACTAAGAAGTTGATACCTTCACTTAAATGAGGAATATCAAAAGTGAAACGATAAATACTTGTTTGTAAATCAACACCTACCGTACTGATGATTAAACCAATACTTGTCGCAATAAACCCCTTGACCATCTTACCTGACGATAAAGTAACAATAGCTGAAAGCGTAAATAAGAATAATAAAAAATATTCTTGTGGGCCAAATTTTAAAGCAAAGGCAGACAATGGCTTAGCTAAAATGATAAAACCAAACACCGCAGTAATACCACCGATTAATGAAGCTATAGCTGAGATTGTTAGTGCTTTACCCGCCTCTCCATTTTTGGTCATTGGATAACCATCAAATGTAGCTGCAATGGCTGAGCCATCACCTGGCGTATTTAATAAAATCGAACTTCTTGAGCCACCATACATGGCACCATAATAAATTGAAACCATTAAAATCAATGCGCTTACTGGTTCCATACCAAATGTCACAGGTATGAGTACTGCAACCGCAGTCGCAGGTCCTAATCCAGGTAACATACCTACCACAGTACCTAGAAAACCACCGATAAGGACCCATAAAAGGTTCATCGGATGAAACGCAGTTGATAATCCTTCTAAAAAACTACCTGCATCAATCCCCATTTAATCACCCTCCTTAAGGTAAACTGACATTCAATAATTGTGCGAATGTGTACCATGCAATGCCAGAAAAAATCACCGTAACTAAAATATTCTGTAACCATCTTTTATATCCGTTTATTAAGAACATAATGACGCCTAAGAATATAATTGTTGAAATTAAAAAGCCAAGACGTTCGAATATTAAAGCGTATATTACTGTTAAAACAATTGTTAAGACGATACGTATAAGTGTTTTTCTCTCTAGTAATTGTGAAAAAGCTGTAAAATCTTCATGACGTTTTTTAAATTCTTGAAAGAAATAAACAATGCTCATTATCAAAAGCAATAAACCAACTAACATTGGAAAATACATCGGACTATTAGGGTCCCCAATGTTTGATTTAGGTATATTTAAAGTCAACATTAGATAAATAACACCAGATAATATTAATAATACTGGAAAGACAAATCGCGACATTATTACTCCCCCCTTTATTTCATGCCTGAATCTTTGACTAATGCTTTATACTTTTTACGTTGCTCTTTTAAAAATTTCTCACTTTCTTCGCTATCTTTATAGTAGTTTTCCCAATCATTATTCTTTCTTATTTTTTGCCATCTATCTGATTTCACTACATCTTGCATAGTTTTATCCCAATAGGCAATTTGTTCTGGCGTCATATCTTTCGGCCCCATCACACCACGCCAATGTGGAAAGACAACGTCAATGCCTTGTTCTTTCCATGTAGGCACCTCTTCAATACCTTCAACTGGTTTATCAGAAGTCACTGCCAACATTTTTAATTTTCCAGTTTGGTGTTGTTCTTTTACTTCAGAGACAGAAGTAGAGGCAACATCTACATGTCCACCTAATAAAGCAGTTTGTAGATCTCCTCCACTTTTATATACAAGGAAATCTATTTTATCTATATCAACGCCATACGCCTTAGCTGCCTGTACAAAAGCTAAGTGATCATTGTTACCTAAACCTGGTGCAACACCTATAGTTAAGGATTCTGGATCCTCTTTTAATTTTTCCATTACACCCTTACCAGAATCTAAGTTCGATTGATTAGATGCTGTTAAACTAATCCATTCAGTGGCTAAAATCGCAATAGGTGTAAAATCATCCGCACCTAAATCACTTAACCCTAATTCATTATTAGATAATAACAAACTTGAGTTGATAGATATGGTGTTCGGTGAACGTGATTTTAAATATTGCCAGCCGACTTCTCCACCACCTCCAGGTTTATTAATCACATTAACGTTTTGTTTAGTTAAGTCTTCATCAATCATAATTTTTTGTATCGCACGCGCTGTAGTATCCCAGCCGCCTCCTGGAGAAGCTGGTGCAACAATTTCAACCGTTTCATCAGGAAATTGCTTGTTTGATGCACTTGATTTATTGTCATTGCCACAACCTGCTAATACAACTGAAAAAATGACAAGTAAAATCCCCCATCTTTTCATCGGAATCCCCCTTATTGAAAGCGTTTACAAAAATTCGCATTATATTCTAATTAAAAGTGTTAAGTGGGACATATTCATTCATTAAATAAGTTGTATTTAACTGAAAATTCTGTTTTTTTATAACAGTCGAATGTCGTCTACGTATACTAATATAATTAGATTATTTAATGGCATTCTTGCATCCGCATTATTTCGTATTGCGTTGAAATATCCAGAGCAATCAAGAGCAACTGGTTCCTAAAGAATTCATTATGCACGCTTGTCGCTAATGGATATTTATTTGCAACACCTAGTCAATTTAGCTGTTACAAAATGTAATAGCACATATGTTTATATATTGTGTAAAAATGATGCTCAATTATCTATTTTGGTCTTTTGCGCATATTCTGCTGCTGATTTTCCAGCTCTCTTTCCATAAACTGAACCAGACATTAAACCAGATCCTCCAGGATAATTATGATAAAACAATCCCCCTACCATTTCTCCTGCTACAAATAATCCATCTATTGGATTGTTTTGTTCATCTAAAGCTTCAGCTTTAGTATTTGTAGAAATACCGCCAAAAGCAAAAGTAATACCACATGTAATCGGAAACGCATAATAAGGGGCCTGATCAAATTTTAAAGCCCAATTCGTTTTTTCTGGACTAATACCTTTTGTAGATTTACCATCTTTCACACTTGGATTATAGTCTCCGTCTTGAACACTAGCGTTGTACTCATCAATCATTTCAACAAAATCATTAGGATTGATATCCATTTTTGTAGCTAGTTCTTCTAATGTGTCCGCTACAATCTTAGTCGCTTCTGTTAAATTATATTCTTTTCTCAACATAGAGCTGACTTGAGAATCAAAAATTTGAAAAGCTTTTTGGTCAGGTTGTCTCAAAGTCTCTTTTCCATATTTTGCATAAGTATAATTTCTGAAATCAGCACCTTCATCTACAAATCTCTTACCATTCTTATTAATGATTAATCCCAGTGGATAAGATGATTTTTTATAGATATCACCAGGTTTTGAAAAATCGCCCACCTTAGGAGCGTTATAATCTGTAGTATGTGCATGACAACCATCATAGTGACCTGCTTTATTAGCTCCGATTTCTGTCGCTATTTCTATTCCGTCGCCTGTGTTATATTCAGTACCTCTAACGATTGCTTTTTCCCATTCTTCACCTAAGTTTTTAACCCTTTTATCTTTACTCGCTTCAAAACTACCACATGCTAATACAATAGCCTCAGTATTTACAGTCACCTTTTGCTTATTATTATCTAGGTAAGTTACTGCTGATACTTTATTATGATCCATTTCGATTTTGTTAACTTCAGCACTATATATAATATCAATACCTAGTTCTTGGGACCTTTTAAATAAAGTGTTCATTAATCCTATCCCTTTATCTACTGTTTTTATCGGTAAGCCACCCCAAAAATTTTTATTGCCATTAATCTCAAAGTATTGATTTTCATTTAATTGAAATTCTACTCCTTGTTTTTTCATCCATAAAATAGTTTCAAATGACTCGTTTGCTAAAAATTTTGCTAATTCTGGATTACTCTCACCATTAGTTACTTTTAAAATATCTTCATAAAAATCTTCAGTATTATAATTAGGCATTTGTATTTCTGATAAATCATTTTCGGATAGTGCTGTAACAACTTCTTTTATTCCTTGCAAATCATTGTAAGCAAACCTTATTGCGCCATCAGTAAATATTGAGTTGCCCCCTCTTTTTTCTTTGGGCGCTTTTTCTAATACAAGCACTTCACTACCATTCTCTTTTGCTGATATTGCTGAACTTAGTGCAGCATTTCCTGTTCCAACTACAATTACGTCATATTTCTTCAAAAATATCCCTCCATAAAAAAAGTAATCTAAAAGTATCTCTCTTTAGATTACTTAATAAAATATAGGAAGGAAAATACATATATTTTATTCATCATCATAAAATATTTTTATGACATTTCATTTTTCTTAACTATTATCTTTATAATAGGCTTTAATATGTCTAATAAACTTTTGCATTAAGGGATAATCCTCTTCTTCTCTATATAATAACCAAGTATCTCTATAAATTATTTCATTCTTTTTATCTTTAATAGGTACAATATTTAAGTTTTTATATTCTCTGACACCAATGTTTGGAGCAATTGCATAGCCCATACCTTTTTCTACTAACTTTAAGCAAGACTCTAAGTTATCAATTAACATCGCTTCATTCGGAGGCTCGTTGTAAGATTCTTTCCACCAGTTATCGATAGTATTTTGTAATCTTGTATCAGTCTTAAAAGCTATCCTAGACTTGGAAGGTAATTTTTCTAAATCAATCTCATCTTTACTGATTATACATATTGGTTCTTTATTTAACAGGGTTTTATAGCCCTTCCAAGATACGTCTCCTCTTACGATTGCAAGAGAAACTTCATCAGATTCTATTAATTTATAGATAGACTGACTCCAAGAAGTAACAATTTTGAATTGAACTTTTTGAAAATCATTCGTAAAACTACTAAGTAATTCAGGCAGATCATATCTAGCTAAATTTTGCGAGACACCGAGCCTGATGACTCCCTCATCCTCATTATCTATACTGTGAAGATAATCTTTCATCTTATTAAATCCATTTAATGTTTTTCTAGCATAATAAACGAGATGGCTACCTTGAGAAGTGAATCTAATACCTTTCTTAGTACGTATTATTAACGGCACGCCAAGTTCTTGTTCAAGTGTATTAATTTTATAACTTAGCGAAGGTTGAGATACGTATAATTTTGTCGCTGCTCTTGTAATATTTCTTTCATCATCCAATGTTTTTATTATCTCTAAATCTCTAAAATCCATGGCTGTTTTCCCCTTTGATCGCGTTAATTATAATTTATTTTTATCGCGTTTCGTTATGTATCTATATTAAAACCTATCATGAAATGTCATTAAGCTCATTATATTAACCTTTAAAAGTTACTATTTTATATTTTCTAAATATAAAAATGCTTTATTAAATAGTTAAGCATGCTTAACAAAATTCGAATGAATCAATTATGTTTCTTTAAATGTTGAACTTTGATATAGTCGGATATTGAATATAAAATATCAGAATTATATTAAAAACAAGCGATTTTTATTTCTTTGAAATATTATTTCTATTCAAAAAAATCGACTTTAGCACTTCACATTTTAATGTGGGGTGTTTTTCTATGTTTCAAATCAACGTTTAATAATAGATGTTGTGAAGACTATCTATTTATAAGCAAAAATTTTATAAGGAGCGTAATGTATGATTATAAAGGATAGTATTACCAATCCATTTAATATAATTTGTAAAAATAAATATGAAGAAACAAATGCCTTCACGTACAATAGATTAATAAATTATGGAAGTGCTTATTATTATTTAAAAGATACTTCATTTGATTATATTTCAAAAAGTGTTATTAGTAAGTGTGATGGTGTAGACAACGAGGAATTCAAATCTAGATTTTATCATTATGGAGAAACTGAAAAATTTTGTATCGAAGAACTAGAAGTAACCTCTACATTTGAAAATAAAGGCGTTATGACCATCATGTTTTGTGACGTAATGCTAGCAATGTTAACTAGTGAATTATCACATCAACATCATATAGAGGTTAAATTTATAAATACATCAGATTTGATAAAAGATGGCAAAATAGTAAACGTGTACCATAGTGTGATACCTAATTATGAATTATCAACTACTAAGCCTGATAGTACAAGGATATCTTTAGAAGGCCAACGTAATAAATCAAGTATTGAATTTTATCAAGATATTTATAATATATTTCCTTTAGAGACTAGAGAAGAAGATATTGAATATTATACAAATCTAAGAGCTGAAAAAATAAAAAGCTTTAATGAAAAGTTAAAAGCTATTTAGATAGTTAATAACAATCATCAGTAATCTTTGTTATTAGGGGTAAATTTGATTTTGAAACAATTAAGTCGCTTCATTAAAATATGATGTTTATTTTTTTATATGTTAAAAACATAGTATATGTGCGAAATATTTATCTCTTAATAACTGCTTATTTATATTTTCTAAACTAAAAAATCTCCCTTCAAAGTTTTCACATTTTAAGTGTGTACTTTGAAGGGAGATTTTTATTGATATCGATCAAAATAATATGAAATTGTGAACTTATATTTTTATATGAATGAAGTCACTTCTATTTCAAGTTAGATTCGAAAAATTCTTTTAATTTGTTAAATGGAATTTTTTCCATATTGTCATACAATGTTGAATGCGCAGCTCCAGGAATAATTATAAGTTCTTTAGGTTCCTTAGCTTGCTCGTATGCTGATTCACTAAGGGGTTTAGAAAATGCTACTTCCCCTGCTATAAATAAAATTGGTCTAGGAGATATTTCATCTATATACTGCATGACAGGTGTAGTCATAAATGAAAGTGGCATAGTGGCATTCCAATTACCATTAGATAAAATAGAATTTTCATGGTAACCGCGTGATGTTCTATAAAATTCGAAAGTTTCTAATGTATCTTTATCTGGATTATCTGGTAATTCAGATGGCAATTGATCTTCCATAGGAGCATATGAACCATTTTCAAAATCTGTCCATCTTTGTTGACTTAAAGCTTCCAAAAATTGAGATCGTTGTTCTGCGGGTAGACTACCTAATCCAGCAGAATTATCATACATAGACACTGTGGCAATCGCTTTTACTCGTTTATCTACAGAAACTGCATTTAGTGTTAGTGATCCCCAGCCACATATGCCAATAACGCCAATACGATTACGGTCAATATTCGGTTGGACACCGATGACATCCACCGCAGCCATAACATCTTCAGTATTTATATCTGGAGCGGCAACGTTACGTGGTGTACCACCACTTTCCCCTGTATAAGAACCATCAAATGCAAGTGACGCAAAGCCAAGTGAAGCCATTTGATTAGCATATCGACCTGAAGCTTGTTCTTTGACAGCCCCAAAAGGTCCAGCAACAACAAGTGCAGGTAAACTGTTGTTGTCGATATTTTTAGGTAAATATAAATCACCAGCTATTTCTATGCCAAAACGGTTGGTAAATCTAATTTCTTTTCTTTCAACATTTTCATTTAATTCAAAAGTAAAATTTCTCATTTTAAATCTCCTCCGTTTTTATTCAATGCGTTTTCATAATTTTGAAGCACGTTTTCATAATTGTTTATTTTATAAGTGATTGTTTCTAGAGCGCTATTATATTCTTGTATTTTTTTATAAAGCTGTGTTTTCTGTTGTTCTAAAATATCGATTCTTTCTTTAGTAGTATCTTTTTCAGAAACCACAAGGGATAGATAACATTGAATTTGCTCAACAGGTATTTTAATTTCTCTCATACATTTAACTAACTTAATCCAATTTACTACTTCTTCATTAAATTCTCTATAACCAGACTCGTTCCTTGATATGTGTGGAATTATTCCCACTTTTTCCCAATAACGTATCGTCTCTGATGGTAAATTAAAGTATTCTGAAACTTCCTTTATTTTCAACATTGCACCTCCATAAAAGTTATAACTTGAGTATAAAACATTGAAGTTACTTTAAGGTAAGTGATAAGACTCCTACTATTATTTTTAGTAATTATCCAAAATAGATGGATGGTTTTTTTGAGGTGCATTTTCATTCAACACGCGATAATTCGAACGTCCAATATATAAAGGAACCTCCAACTTAGAAAAGTCCGGCATACCTTTATCTATAAATAGATCAGTATCTTGATAACGTTGAACAATTTCGCCCACTACCCATTCTGAACCTGCTACGCCTGTCATCGATTTAACTTCACATTCATAAGCAAAGTAAGCATCTTTCAAAATTGGAACACCTGTCTTTAATCCATCATCGTAAAGAATATTATATTCATGAAACTTATCTATATCAGATCCACTAGTTGTACCGACGTCAGTAATAAGTTGCGTTAAATGTGCTGGTAAAAATTGGACGCCAAACACGCCACTATTTTTAACTAAGTCGTAAGTGTGCGTATTAGTATCTAATGAAATACCATACGTATGTGGGTTTGTGCCCATAAAAGTATGCCATCCGGCAGACATAATATTTTGTTCACCTTTATATTTAGATGTAACTATAGCAACTAAACCTGGATATGCATACCATATTGGATCTTCAATTGGTTTTCTCATGTTCTATAAACACTCCTCTTTTAATAATATTTATTTGTTAATACACTAATGTTGTTATAGTTGTTACTATAATTCATTAAAACTATAGACAAAACAAATAATGCTTGGTAATGTATTAATGCATTTGTACATATTAATATAATGGAGTTACAAGCTGATTTCAAACGTCAATTTCATCTTATATATGCATTAATGCGCGAATTTTACATAAATGTGTATTTACTTAAAAATCAGGAGTGATAAATTGGTAGCAATCGATAGAAGGATACTGAAATCTCAAGAAGCTATAAAAAGTGCATTAGTAAAACTAATGTCTCAAAAAGAATTTGGTAAAATCACTGTAAAAGATATTTGCATTGAAGCAAATGTGGGAAATAGAACGTTCTATCTACATTATCTTGATAAATACGATTTATTAGATAAGCTCGTTGAAGGTCATATGGAAGAATTAAAGAGATTATGTGAGCCAGTATCAGATAATAATTATAAAACAGCCCATATGATATGGTTTGAATACTTAAAAACACATTATCTCTTTTTTTCAACTATGTTATCAGGGCAAGGCGCTTTTGCTTTTAGAAAGCACTTTTTAAATTTAATTATTGAAGAAATAAAATCAAAAAATGATTTGAGCACAGGGAAAAATCAGGGCATTGATGAAGAACTAATGCTTAGCTTTCTTGGATCAGCTATTGTTGGTGTAGTAGAAAATTATCTTTTAAAAGGTATGGCGGAGTCAATTGAAGATGTATCAAAACAATTGGGAGTATTAACAGAAAGAAATTTATAAAACAATCGTTTTTAAGACAGCATTTAATTTGGAAACGATTAAAAGACTCAACATGTTAATTTTTTAATGGAAATAATATTTAAAAATTTTCCATTCTTATTCTAGAAAGTAATTTAGTGTTGACATTTCGAATATTCTCGAATAGTATATGTGTTATGAAAAATTTAGTAGAAACTTTTAAAGTATTAAGTAACTATGCCCGTGTTGATATTTTAGTTTGGCTAAAACATCCTAGTGAACATTTTGGACATATTTATACAGGTGAATATTTAAAAGAAAAAGGAGGCGTATGTGTAGGAGATATACAAGAAAAAGCCAATATGTCCCCTTCTACTGTCTCACATTATTTAAAAATGATGCAGCAAGTAGGGCTATTAGAATCTGAAAGATATGGTCAATGGACTTATTATAGAAGAAACGAAGAAAGTATTAATGAATTAGCCAATCTAATAAAAGAAGATCTTTAGAGGTCTTTTTTTATTGATTATAATTCGATAATTCGCGAAATGAGGAAAAGAGGTAAATTATGAATAAATTTATATTTTATATCCTTGCTATAGTAGCAGGTATATTTTTGAGTATCGAAGGTGCCATGTATGCAGTATTAGGTGATTCTATTGGAGAATTAGAAAGTAGTTTATACAATTTTGCCATAGGAACAATCATATTAGGCATTGCATTATTGTTTTTAGGCAAAGGCAAACTATCTTACGCAATTAAAGCACCTAAATGGCAATTAACTGGCGGCATATTAGGCGTTATTTACTTAACTGTTTTAGTCTTCATCATTCCTATGATAGGTGTTGGACTAGCAATGGGAAGCGTTGTAGTTGGCCAAATGATTATGAGTGCATTAATAGAACATTACGGCATACTAGGTAGCGAAAAACGACCATTAAGAATTGAAAAAGTAGTGGCAATTATACTAATGATAGTTGCATTAACACTTATTTATTAGGAGGAGTATAAAATGCAAGTAGTTTTAGTAGTCATAGCTTTAATAGCTGGTATCACTTTAAGTACACAATCATCAGTAAACGGGGCCTTTAGTAAAAAAGCAGGAACGTTAGAAAGTGCCTTTTTAACATTTATAACAGGTGGTATGATTTTATTCATTATTACTTTATTTTTTGGAGAAGGTAACTTCTTAGAGTTCTTTAGTGCGCCTAAATGGCAATTAACTGCTGTTTGGTTTGGTGTTGGTTACTTATTTTTAACAATTGTAGCAATTCCTAAAATAGGTGTTATAGCAACAAATATCTCTGCCGTTATCGGACAGTTAACAATGGGTATGGTCATCGATCATTTTGGTTTATTTGAAGGGATGGTCATTCACTTTGATGTAAAAAGAATTATCGCATTAATTTTAATGGTTATCGCATTAAGATTGATTTATAAGGCTGATATCAAAAATAGCTTACATGAAAAGTTAACTTAAACTATCTACAGTTTGTTCAAAATTGCAATTACCAATGTGTTTGTTAATACAAATTTTGAAACAATAAAGGCGCCTCTTTCTTAAAAGAAGCGCCTTTATTGTTTTGATAATTACCGATAATATTATATATAGAAGTCTTTTTTAATACATATATACTTAGTATGTTATTTAATTTCAAGAGTAGGATATTTAAATAGTTGTGTCGTTTATTAAGTTATTGTAAAGTTTAGTAATATTAAAAATATATGCGTAATGAATTTAAAATTTATAATACAAAATAATATTTTTGAAATTATTTCTAATTTATTTGCAAGATCAACATTACACCTAGAAAGTGAGATAGGGTTAAATGAATTCAATATGGTTTGTATTAAAAGAACAACTGAAAAATTTATATCTAATAAGAAGATTAGCGGAATTTCAATTAAGGATTTCAAATAAAAAGAATTATTTAGGAATGGCGTGGGAATTAATTAATCCTACTATGCAAATTGCTGTTTTTTGGTTTGTGTTTGGTTTAGCTCTAAGAAGCAATAAGGTTATGGAGGGCGTTCCATTTATATATTGGCTCATTGTTGGGATTAGTATGTGGTTTTTCGTAAATGAAGGTGTTCTAGAAGGTAGTAAGTCTATTACTTCTAAATTTAATCAAGTAGCTAAAATGAATTTTCCACTTTCTATTATTCCTAGTTATGTCGTTTTTAGTAAATTCTACGGTCATATTTTTCTACTAGTAATTATTATAGGTGTTTGTTTCATTGGAGGATACAAGCCTTCTATATATACTTTACAATTATTTATATACTTGTTTTATGCGTTAGTTTTAACCAACGCTATAGCGTTATTAGCTTCAACATTAAGTATGTTAATTAGAGACATACATTTAATTCTACAAGCTTTAATGAGAATGATATTTTTCGTCTCTTCTATACTCTATTTACCAAATAATCACATAGTTGGGGCAGTCATGCAATTTAATCCGATATACTTTTTAGCTGGAGGATATAGGGCAGCCATATTGCACCACGAATGGTATTTTATTACGCATTGGGAACTCGCAGTGTATAATATCTTCCTTTGTCTTCTAATTTTTAGCTTAGGATCAATTCTACATATGCGCTTTAGAGATAGATTTGCCGATTATATGTAATAAAAGCATTGAAAATTAATGGGCTGACTCCAATTAGTGATGTGAAAATTTAGAAATTAAATTTAACCATTAATCTATAATAAAGAGCATGCAGAAACCAGTGGTGTCTGCATGCTCTTTTAGAATTGTAATTATACAGTTTTTGAAAATATGAAATGTGATTTTGTGTGTCCATAACTTTGTAAATTATCAATGAATTGTTCTACATCCATCATATTTTTAAAACGCACTTTAAAAATAAAACAACTATCTCCAGAGACTCTATAGCAAAATTCCACATTATCTTGTTTCGCTATAAATATTTTAAAATCTCTATATAGATCGTTTTTGTTCATTTTGATTCGGTGTTTCTGAGACAAAAACATCCTCTTTTGTATCTAAATCAATCGTTCCTTATATACTCTTTATTTTAATTTTGTGGGGTTGTTTAAGTCTCTTAAAACTTTTCAAAAGATAAATTCCAAGTACATTATTAAGTAAATAAGCATTGATAGATTTTATCTATCAATGCTTATTTCAAAAGAACGTCATTTATATATAGTATCCAGACAAAAAGAAATCTGTTTTACTCATTTAAAAATAAACCTGAATTTTCAAATTTACGAACAAATAATAAATATTCCATAGTACTTTTTTCAAGTTCTTCAGCAGATATATTTAATGCACCATATAATTTATGTAATCCTATATAATTAGCCCCTATAAAATTGATTGTAGCGATCATAGGAGACAGCAAAGTTTCAGGCGAATATCTTGTATATTTCTCCGAATCATATTTATCACTTTCAGCTCCAATGGAAACAGCAATACCTATATTCTTACCTTTTAATGCATTCCCATTAGAACCATATGCCCAGCCATAAAGTAACACTTCATCTAAATATTTTTTTAACAATGGTGGTGAACTATACCAATACATAGGATACTGAAAAATAATATTATCATAGCTTTCTAATAAAATTTGCTCATCACTAACATTTATATCCTTATCTAAGTATTTTAAATATAAATCATGAACATCAATACCTTCACTTAATAAAGCATCACGCCAGTTTTTATTGATTATAGATTCCTCTATATTGGGATGTACAAGAACAACTAACGTAGACATAAAATTTCCTCCAAATGATTAATCTAAACATTATACCAAAAATTTAAAAAATAAAAACGAACTAGGCTTATCCTAAATAAATTTATTCCAATAGATTTATTGACATTAAACTAGGGATACTAACTATCATAGCTTTTAACTTTTAACTTTTATCTTAATATAGAGTCTAAAATGAAGAGTATATAATGAACTGACCCCAATTAATGGAATCTCATAGAAAAAGAGCTTGGAAGGAAATAAAACAGGTTCTAAAACACGTATAGATATATGGCTGTATTTTGCATTTCCAACCATTATGATGTTATAATGCATTTAACAAGGAATCCAATATGGATACACCAAGCCCCTCACTATTACGAGTAGTGAGGGGCTTTTTGTAGGTGTGGCTATTGTCGCCTATTTTTCATTACGTTTACGCAGTCAATGCGTAAATAAGGCAATGATACAACCACTGATGACTGTGGTCGTGATGTGAACAAGGAATTCCAACATAGATAACACCTCCTCTCTACGTCGGCTTGACGCCTGAGAGATAGGCGACTCAACTATTATACCATCTGTAAATGCACAAGCATATGGACTTCCGATAAGTTGAATTATGCTGAATAGATTTCTAACAAACTATGATACATTTATAATCAAAAAGCGTATTCGCATTATAGTGTCTAGTTGATTAATTTATTCAATTGCCCGTTTGATTTTGTTTATAAGTGTAGCTGCCAAGATTTACCTTGGCAGCTACACTTATTTATCCATTAAACTGTTACTACACCTATTAGAATAGCAATTATCAACAGAATAATCGCAAATCCCCAAATCCAGAAAAATGCATATTTAATATAAGTACCCATATTCGCTTCTGCTAGTCCAATAGCTAACCACAATGCTGGAGAAAATGGACTTACAAATGTACCAATAATATTACCTATAACCATAGAATAGGCAGTTGAAATAGCGGGCACGCCAAATTGACTTGCTGTTTGTTCAACTATAGGTAAGACTGCAAAATAATAAGCATCTGTACTTGTGAGTAAATCAAGTGGCACCCCAAAAATACCAACAATAATATGTAAATAAGGGCCTACAGCGTTAGGAATAATATGAATAAAGTTAACTGCAATAGCTTCTAACATACCTGTTTCATTCAATACTCCTAAGAACATACCTGCTGCAATAATCACAGCGGCCATCATTAATGCATTTGGTGCATGTGCTTTCAAACGACTCATTTGTTCATCTACATTCGGAAAATTAATAACTAATGCGATTGCTACACCAATCATAAAAGCAAATTCTGGAGGCGCGATGTTTGCTAACATTACTACGATAATTGCAATTGTAAGTAAAGCGTTAATCCAATTCATCCATGGATTATTAATAGCTACACCACGTACCGGAAATTTTATATCTTGGTCACGCTCATAATTTTCAACTATTTTATTTATATCTAAGTGTTGTGTATCAGCTACTTCACCTTTATTAATAGCTTGATTAATACGTAATTTTTCTCTAAAACCTAAAAATACTGCGAAAAGTAACACCAGAATAAATCCTGTGATTTGTATAGGAATGATACCATACCATAACTCATTAACATTTTTAACACCTAAAACTGATGCAGTACGCGCCATTGGCCCTCCCCAAGGCACCATATTCATAATTGCAGCACTTAAAGCAAGTAGTAATAATAGCAGATAACGGTTCATGTTAAGTGCTTTATATAAAGGTAATAAAGCAGGAATAGAAAGTAAAAAAGTCGTAGCTCCAGCACCATCAAGTTGAGCAAAAGTGCCTATTAATGCAGTTACAATACAAACAACAATTACATTGCCTCTTGTTAGCAAAATTAATTTCTTTACGAGAGGTTTAAATAAACCACTATCACTCATAATACCAAAGAAAATAATAGCAAAAATAAACATAATAACGACATTTATCACTTGATCCAAACCACTATTGAAAAACTCCACTAAATCTCCAATACTATAACCTAATACTAATGCCCCAATACTAGGTATTAAAATCATACCTACCACTGGACTAATACGTTTTGCAATTAACAAACCTACAATAGATATGATAATTATCAATCCAACAATTGTTAACCAAATACTATCTTGTTGCATAAAAATCCCCCTTTAAACTTTAAAAGCGCTAACATTAAATGTTAGCGCTTTTATATAAACATAATAATATTTGTTGTTAATTGTAACAAAGAATCAGAATAATTACACAATTAACTATATTTTTATACAAATAAACTAATATTAATCTTCTCTTCTTGCATTCCTCTCCGCTATGATGTTATAATATATGTAACGAAAATAAGTATTCACTTATACACCAATCCCCTCACTATTGCGAGTAGTGAGGGGATTTTTGTTGGTGTGGCTTAATGTCACCTATTTTTTATTGCGCTTACTTAGCCAATAAGTAAAATACGCTATGGCACAGCCACTGATGACTGGCGCTAGGATGTGAACGAAAATAAGCGTCACTTTATACACCTCCTCTCTACGTCAATTAGACGCCTGAGAGATAGGCGACACCATTATTATACACCTGAGAATCTGCAAACATATTGGCTTTCGATAAGTTGAAATATATTAACTTAGTAATTATTAGCTTACTATCAAAGTGGCTTAAATCTTGAAACTCGTGAGTACAAACTCATATCCATTTATTTTTGATATTTTCAACATTAACCATATATAGAATTGATGACACTTGCCAGTTCATCAAAATCTTTAGTTCCTTTCCTAAACTAGATAATAATGTTTACTATAAAATCATTCACGCTGTTATATATTATCGTGAATACCTATCCTATTCCATTTTGTGCAAATAACTTGATCTGTATAATTTGGTATCTTCAATATATTTTTCGACTTGCTATGATTCTTTCAAACACTTCAACTAAATTATTACTATTAAATTCTATTAACCCTTAAAAATAAATTAAAAAATGATGACCAAATTATATGGCCATCATTTTTTAAATATTACATCTTGCTTGTATCAATTACATAACGGAACTTTAGCGTTTTATAATTTTTATATAATACTATTTATTTATAAAACCTAAATTACCATTAACTGTTTCATATAAACCTGATTGCTTTCTTGTTTTAATAACCGAAGTATTCAAATATTCATCTAAGACTGTTAATGCTATTTTTCCTTTTGGAAGATTCTCCGTTTGAAATTGAGCTTTATACTCACCTGGTTTTAAAAGGTTCTTTTTAAGTTTTATAATTTTATAATTTTCAGGATTTTTTCTACTTTTTATCTCTATATATTTTATATCAGTGTTTTTAGAGTACAGATTCAAAGTCACATTTCCCTTTTTATGAGATGAGCTATGTAAAAAAGCATATATGTTTTTTTTATATAAATTTCCATTAAATGTATAATATGCTTTATTTTTCACAAAGCAAAGATCTTCGTTATCTTTTTGCAAATACCAATTAATGAATTTTATAATTTCCTTCTTATCGCCCGCTTTAATCAACTTTATCGCTTCTTGATTTAATTCATCATCTGAAAATGCTTTAGGATCAAAATCCTTCTCTATTTCAATTAAAGCGCTCTGTAGTGCTGGGAGTAACGTATCAATCTCTTTTATAAACCCTTTTTTGTAAAATTTAGCATCTAAAATATCTTTGTTTATTAATCGATATAATAAATTTTCAAAGACTTTATTATCCTTGTATTTATTTGATAAATAGCGATACGCTTCTGTTTGATATTTCATTCTATTTAACGTCGTTGATTCTTTTGATTTTACTAAGGAAACATTTTCTGTGTATCGATTAGCACAATAAACAACTTCGCTTGTGGTACTTAGTTTATCAATATTGAAGAAAACTTCTGCAAAGAATTGTAAATCTTCTGCAAATATCATTTCTGGAAAACGAATATGATTTTTCTTTATTATATCGGTTTTGATTATTCTTCCAGCAGGAGCTAAATGATAGAATGATTTTCTGAAATTTTTTAAATCTATACTTTTTTGTGAAATTTTGGATAATGCAACTCCACTACGCCCGACACGGTCATTATATACATACTTTGTAAGACCTGTAGCATAGTCTGTCTTGTTTAATTTCACAAGATTATATAAAGTTTCTACGGATTCTAATGGCAACCAATCATCACCATCCACAAACATTAAGAATTCACCTAGACATAAATCAATTGATAAATTACGAGGTTTTGCTGGCGTCCCTGAATTTTCATCTAATTGTACAAGCTTATAATTGGAAAATGACTCGATTTTTGAAGATACAATACTTACTGTATTATCTGTTGAACAATCATCTACAACAATGAGCTCAAAATCATGTTTATCCATAGTTTGATTTAAAATACTATTTAGTGTATTTTCAATAAATTTACCTTTGTTGTATGTACTAATTAAAATACTGACTTTTATATTTTTGCTTTTTTGATTACTTTTAATAACTTCCATTTTTCCTCTACTCCAAATAAATGAGACGTGACAATTAATAATATATTCTTCAAGAAATTTTACACTTCTTTATTATATTTATAATTACTTGCCCCATATTTAAATTATAACTATTTAAGCATACTAAATATTTAATTTTTGTCATTACTTTTTTATAAAACTTAAAGTCATATAAAATTAAAATATTTCCTTTAGAAACTAGAAAGTAAAGTATCTGAAACAAATGTTTAGTGAAGTAAGATTAATTTTTGTATAATTTTAGTTAAGCTAATAGTGGCTAAGGTATGAAATATAAAGGAGTTGTAATTGAATATGACCCGTTTTTTAGCATTATGTGGAAGTAAACGTAAAAATTCACTAAACAAAAAGTTGTTAATTGATATAGAGCAGAACCTCTCAGATGAACACACTTTTGAAATATATGATGAAATATATGATTTTCCATTATTTCATTCTGGTATAGAATACGAAGATTATCCAAAGATTATAAAAGAATATATAGCTAAGTTAGACAACAGTGATCATATTGTCATTGCAACACCTGAATATATTCGGGGTGTCCCAGCTACTCTAAAAAATGCAATTGAATGGCTATTAGCCTCAAATATACTTTATAAAAAGCCTGTTTCTTTTATAGTAAGCAGTGCGCATGGTGACGCATGTTATGATAACTTGATTACATTTTTAAAATTCCTCAACCCAAAGCTTCATGAAGATGGCATGCTATTGTTATCAGGAGGAAAAAGATTACGTGATGAAAATGGTCAATTCTTTTATACAGAGACTAACAATAAATTGCAAAACTTTGTCCAACATTTAGAACAAAATCAAAATAAGACGTAGAGATACTTAAAACCTTTATTAAATTTAAGTGATGCTATTATTTAGAGCGAAGCAATTGATAAGTTTCTTATATTACCGCTAAATATAAAGTTTGATTATGAAATTTAAAAGAGGCTTCCTTTTTAAGGAAGCCTCTTTTAGCATAGATTACGATAACCATAGGTTATGTTAATTATGATGTGGTAAATTTTATATATAATAATGAATTCCTCGAGACGTCATTATTATCGCTATTTAAGCAAAACGATGTGAAGGATAATTTAAAAAATTGAAAAGCAATGAAACCAAAGGTAAGTTAGTCATCACTGATTTCACTTAAAAATTAAGTATTTAAACGTTCTTTATTTATATAACTTTTGATAATCAGTGGTTAGAGAATGTAGATATTCACTACCCTTTGCTGTATATTTAATTATTCTTATAAAGCACATTGTTATTTCTGACTAAATTTTATGTTTCTACTCTTCCATACCTAACTCTTGCAATGCCATTTTTTCATACGCCGGTTCTCCTGATTCCATAGCAAACTCAGCGATAAACATTGGGAATACTGCATTGAGTTCTATTATATGCTCTTTCATTCGTGGCCATGTTTCTCCTCCAGCTTTACCGTATGCTGTTATGAGTTGCTCTAAGCCTTCGTCGTCGAATACACGATGGTATCCCATAAAGTCCATTGACGGATCGGAGTAGGTTGCTTCAGTCCAGTCTATGAGTCCTGTGACATTTGCTTGGTTATCTACCATTATATGTCCTGGATGTAAGTCTCCATGTATCATGGTTGCACGTCGAGGCCACAGTTCGTCGTTTTCTAACCATTGTTTCCATCTGTTCCATAATCCATCTGCCACGCCATAAGTTTCTCTAACTTTATTCATTCTTCTTTGAAAATCATTTTTTATTTCTTGTATAGTTTTGATATTTATATGGTGTGCGGTAATATTTTCCTCTGGTATGTTGTGTAAATCTACGAGTGTTTCAGCTAATGTGTTAATAAAATTTTTTGTTACTGGTTTGTGTTCAATTTCCCATACGTAATTTTGTATTTCTGGATCTATTGTGGCTGCGGGTTTGCCTGTAAGTTTTGGATAAGCAATAAGGTCTTTTGTATGTACTTTCCAATTCGGTACTTCAAACGAAACATTTTTTTGTAAGAAGTCTACCATTTGTTTTTCGGGTTTTGTTCGTTTATAAACGTCAGGTCTTCTTGGTAGTCTTAAAACCCACTCTATTCCGTGTTCATCTTCTCCAAATGCAACTTGGAAATCTAGCCCTGATTCATTCAATGATATTGTTTGAGATTTGATGTGTAATTGATATTTTTCTGCAATTTTAATGATTTCATTATGTTGAGTCATTTTATTTCCTCCTTATTTCTATTATATTTTTTGTGAACGTATTTTTATCTTGATGTAAAAGAAGTTTATATGCAAACGGTAGCTGTAAGACTTTGTGATATAACGTATAAACGTATTTCATGTTACGATATTATAAATGATAATACTTCTCAATTAATGATATTGATAACGATACGAGTAGATGGGTTTGGAAGAGGTACAAAAAAATTTATGGAATGAGTGTCTATTAACTATTGCACTTCCTGAGCATTATGAAAATGATTCTGAAATAGTATTGCTTATAATGTTAAATTCTTTATTTACAGTATCTATTTCAGCCATAACACCATATGGAATTACACACTTGGATTCATTAAGACCAAAGCTAGAATTAAAAACTATAGGTGTTTCAGCTATATTCCATTTCTTTACCGTGTCTTCCCAAATGCTTTTAATACTACAGCTTTATACAATAAAGGTAGAGAAGATATAAAGCATACGATAGAAAAATGGCATTATCAAAATCAAATTATACTTGGGATTATTTTAAAAGTATCAATGATTTAAAGAAACACCGTATACAAGCATTAGAAGAGTGTAGTTACGATATGAGTCATCACCCAGAAACCTATAAAGAATCATCATTACCAAAGCTACCCTATATAGATAATGAATTTGATATTTTATTGTCGGCACATTTCTTGTTTATGTATTTTGATAGGCTCGGTTATAATTTTCATAAAAAACTATAGACGAAATATTATGAGTAACGAGTGAAAAAATTGCTAAAAAACTGACGTAAGTCAATCTACAGTGTATAGAGTGATTAAAAAGGGGGTAATATAAAACTATATATTTTAAAAAGGTGGGAATATAATGGGGAATAATATTTTATTGCAACCTGGTAAGCTAGAAGAAGTTATGAATAACCTTATGATAGAGGGGGTTAAAGAAAATAACAATAATTTACAACCAATCGAAATTACTTATGATTCAGAATTAAGCAATGCAGAAATCGACTCTATAATACTGAAGTTAAATAATATTAATAATGAAAATAATATATTAATTAATAAATTATTGAAACATAAACTTTCTCGATGATTTTGAATTACTTTTCCCTATTAAAATTTAGAATTAAAAACCAAATTAAGCAATCACATACGATGACATGCAAAAAAGGTAACATGTAATAGCATGTTACCTTTTTTGCATTTGAAAGCCTCGTAAGCTTTAAGTGAATAAAAAACAACCATTCTTCTTAATCAATCAGAGGTTGGAATGGTTATTCTCTGCGCACTCTGTTTTTCTTTATATAAAACAGAAGTTATATAATAGATAAAACATAGCTATACTACCCAAAATTACAGAGAAACGAATATTGAAAACTTCTGATAATGAAGCTATTAAATACCCTTTATTTTAATAATAATTTTATCCTCGTGACTAAAATTGTCTATTTGAACTAACTTTCGCTCTAACCCTCATTATGACCGGAAAAGACAATACTTTTAAACAGCTAATTTTAAACCAATGGCGGACATTAAAATAATCGCAATGCATAGCATCCTTTTTCATTCTTTTGGTTCACCAAACCAATACATCCCCATTACAGCAGAACCTACAGTGCCAATACCTGTCCAAATCGCATAAGCCATACCCATTGGAATCTCTTTCATTGCATAAGATAACAACAGAAAGCTTAATCCAAAAAATAAAATCATATAATAAAGAGCTGACTTTTGTTTTTCTCCTAATCTTTTTACTTTATATACACCCACTACTTCTAAACACCCTGCGACTATTAACGCTAACCAAGACACTATACAAACTCTCCCTGTTCATTAGATTCTGATAATTCTTCCTTGCTACTTATTAATTTTAATCCGATAACACCACCTAGTAGTGTAGATATAAGTAATATCTTCATCGGGATAGTAGGTTCTCCGAATACAATCATTTCCGCTAAGACTGTGGCCGCTGTGCCTATTCCGGCAAAAACTGCATATAGTGTGCCAATTGGTAATTTTTTACCAGCAATCGTCAATAAACAGAAACATACAAGCGAAGAGATTGCTAATCAAACAGGAGTGACTCATTCTACAGTTTATCGAGTATTAAAATAACAATTTTTATATTAGTTCAAAACACTAATTATAATTTTTAAGTAGTGTTTTGAAAGTTATTATTACATAATACGATATTAGTTCCTTCACTATTTTTACTCTGAAAAATACAAGAAAAAGCAAAAATATTCATACCCCCACCCCGTATATGTTACACTCATACTATCCTATTACTAGAAAGTAAACTCAGGGGGGATATTGTGAATAATAAAGAAACAGGCCAAAATCATAATCATCAAGAACATGAGAATCATGGTGACCATGCACATCACCATCATGGTAATTTTAAAAGTAAATTTTTTATTTCTTTGATTTTTGCGATACCTATTATTATTCTATCGCCGATGATGGGCGTTAAATTACCGTTTCAATTTTCATTTACAGGTTCAGATTGGATTGTATTAATCCTTGCTACTATTTTATTCTTTTATGGAGGCAAGCCATTTTTATCAGGAGCTAGAGATGAAATTTCAACTAAAAAACCTGGAATGATGACACTAGTTGCTCTAGGTATTTCAGTAGCTTATATCTATAGTTTATACGCTTTTTATATGAATAACTTTAGTAGTTCATCGACTCATACAATGGATTTTTTCTGGGAATTAGCAACATTAATCTTAATTATGTTATTAGGTCACTGGATTGAAATGGATGCAGTAGGTAATGCCGGGAATGCATTGAAAAAAATGGCAGAACTGTTACCTAATACTGCAGTTAAAATTACGGACGATGATCAACGTCATGAAGTTAAAATTGGAGACATCAATATCGATGATATCGTTGAAGTTAGAGCTGGTGAAAGTATACCTACAGATGGCATAATTATTCAGGGACAGACATCAATTGATGAATCATTAGTTACTGGTGAATCAAAAAAAGTTTCTAAAATGCATAATGACGATGTTATTGGCGGCTCTATCAATGGTTCAGGAACAATACAAGTTAAAGTGACAGCTACTGGTGAAAATGGTTACTTATCCCAAGTTATGGAACTTGTTAACCAAGCTCAAAATGATAAATCAAAAGCTGAATTACTATCAGATAAAGTTGCGGGGTATTTATTTTATTTTGCAGTAAGTATTGGTTTGATTTCCTTCATTGTATGGATGCTAATTCAAAAAGACGTTGATTTCGCACTTGAACGACTCGTAACTGTATTAGTCATTGCTTGTCCACACGCATTGGGATTGGCAATTCCATTAGTTACAGCACGTTCTACTTCTATAGGCGCACATAATGGCTTAATCATAAAAAACCGAGAATCTGTAGAAATCGCTCAACATATTGATTACATCATGATGGATAAAACTGGAACGCTAACTGAAGGCAATTTTTCGGTTAATCACTATGAAAGTTTTACAGACGAGTTAAACAATGAAGAAGTATTGAGTTTGTTTGCTTCATTAGAAAGTAGCTCTAATCATCCACTTGCTAATGGTATTATTGATTTTATTAAAGAGAAAAACATTTCATATTCTAGCCCTCAAGAAGTTAATAATATTCCAGGTGTAGGATTAGCAGGGAAAGTTGATAATAAAACACTCAAAATAACGAATGCTTCTTACCTGGATAAAAACAATTTCGATTATAAAAAAGAACAATTTACACTTCTAGCTCAACAAGGTAACTCTGTTAGTTATTTAATTCATGATCAACAAGTAATTGGTATTATTGCACAAGGCGATAAAATCAAAGCAAGTTCAAAACAAGTGGTTTCAGACTTATTATCAAGAGATATTACGCCAGTCATGCTTACAGGCGATAATAAAGAAGTGGCGCAAACAGTTGCTAAAGAATTAGGTATTCGTGATGTACATGCACAATTAATGCCTGAAGATAAAGAAAATATTATTCAAGATTACCAAAACAATGGTAGTAAAGTAATGATGGTCGGCGATGGTATCAATGATGCACCTAGTCTTATTAGAGCAGATATTGGTATGGCAATTGGAGCAGGAACAGATGTAGCTGTTGAATCAGGTGATGTCATACTCGTTAAAAGTAATCCATCCGATATTATTAATTTCTTAACTCTTTCTAAAAATACGATGAGAAAAATGGTTCAAAATTTATGGTGGGGTGCAGGATATAATGTGATTGCTGTCCCTCTTGCAGCAGGTATATTAGCTTTTATTGGTTTAATATTATCGCCAGCTATAGGTGCAATACTCATGTCTTTAAGTACAGTTATCGTAGCAATTAACGCTTTTACTTTAAAATTAAAATAAATGATAGGGGTTTAAATTATGATTAAAAAATTAAGCTTTATTATATTAGCATCAGGGCTCGTATTATCAGCTTGCTCAAATGGCAGTGAAGAAGAAAAAGATTCTAAAGATCAAAAACACGAGGAACATATGGAACATAAAAGTGAAAGTAAAGTTCCAGAGGATATGAAGCGCACAGAAGAAAGTACATTTAAAAAAGGTGATGAAGTTACTATTGCAGCAGGACACATGCCTGGTATGAAAAACGCCCAAGGTACTGTGAATGGTGCTTATGAAACTTACGCTTATGTCGTAAGCTATACACCTACAAATGGCGATGAAAAAGTGAAAAACCATAAATGGGTCGTTAACGAAGAAGTTGCCGACGCCCCTGAAAATGGATTTAAGAAAGGTGATACAGTTAAATTAGAAGCTGACCACATGCCTGGTATGAAGGGCGCAGAAGCAAAAATAGATGATGTAAATAAGACAACTGTTTATGTAGTTGATTATAAATCAACTGAAAATGACAAGATGGTAAAAAATCATAAATGGATGACAAGTGATGAACTTAAATCCCGTTAAAACGTATTATTAACACCTATAAATTAATCCTTTAAGAATATACTTTTAAAAATGGACTGTTGAAAACAACAGTCCATTTTTATATCTAAACCATTAATTTAACCAACAATATAAAATCTATTTAATTTATTAAGAAGATTTTCTTGGTTATTTAAGTCTATAAACTAGATCGTCTTGGACATACAACAAAAGATGCAATGGGCAAGATGTTCTTTACCATGATGAGTGTATTTGCTGAACTTGAAGCTAACTTATTAAGTGAACCAACTAAAAAAGATTAGAAGCAGCATGAGCAAGAAGTAGAAAAGGTGGACGGTCATCCATCATTACCTGACCACAAGAAAAGAGAAATCAAAGTTTTATATGATGAACTAAAAATTACATCAAAATTTAAAGAAGTTATTATAGGGTTTAAGAAAGCTTTTTCAACTTTATATTAAAAATAGACCGAATTATCATGAGCCCTTTCAGTTATATACTGTAAGGGCTCATTTACTACTAAATAAAATAGCGTTCATTTTCTAATGAAAATAGGAATATTCAACTTTAATCAAAACAATAACTTATGTTTATAGAAAAGACTTTTCAATCAGTTCAAGCACTTTCAAAAGCAAAGGTGTAGCTGTCATATAATCACCTCCTTACATTAAAAATAATGTATATATTATTTGAAAATTACCAAGTTTTACTTATATGCGTATATTCTCATTAAATCTAAGTCCTATTTTCACTTTTTGCTATTATCCAAATTGTTTTCAAATTCGTTACTATTTCAATAAAAGTAGTAGTTATATATATAATGTCATAAACAGAATTTCATTGCTAATAATACTACTACATATTTTGTATCTGTACCTAATAATTCAGCCAACCACATCCAGAATATTGCACCATATCATCCAAGTGTAATAACAGTTTCTACTTACATAAGATATTGATTTTGCATTTCCACACTCTATGATATTACAATTCATTTAACAAGAATATCTGTCATTTTCTGCACATTCTTTTTATTTAATAAAATGATGTATATTAAACTTGCGTTTCATTATCACGATCACGTTTTTCTTCTTTGTTCGATATTTCAATTTCGCTTATTTTTTGTCCAGGGTCTTTTGTAACACTATCCAATATATCTATAAATTTATTCAACATACGTTGAATTGTTATTGGATCAAATAATTCATTCGCATATTTTAATGATACTTTATAAGCTTCATCGCCTTCAATTATCATGTGTAAATCAAATTTAACATTTGTGTCAGAAACTTCTTTTTCTTCAATTTCCCAACCATCTATTTTAAATGATTGATTATTAAAATTTTGAAATGCAAACGCTACATCATGCAATGTGTTACGTGTTAAACCATGTTTTTCCATCACTTCATCTTTCAATTTCTCAATAGGATAATCTTGGTTATCCAAAGCTTTTAATGATAAGCTTTTAATTTCCGATAATAATTGATTGAATGATTTATTACCCTCTGGATAACCACGCATCGCGAGCCTATTAAAAAATGCACCTATCACTTCTTCGGTATTTTTATGTGTACGTCCCGAAACAGGACTACCAATTACTATATCTTCTTGATGAGTATATTTATGAAGTAAAATCATTAATGATGTTAATAAAATTGTATAGTCAGTACTGCCGGTTGTTTGTGCAAGTCTATTAATTGCAAGTTTCGTTTCATTTGGCATGTTTACAGCGATTGTTTTACTCTCAAAAGTCTGTTGCTTTGGTCTTAAGTAATCTAAAGGTAAATCTAAAACAGGTAATTTATCTTCAAATTGTGATAACCAGAACGTGCGTTGTTTACTTAAATCACGGTTTTTAACCCACTCACTGTAATCTTTGTACTGTAGCTTCATTTTTTCTAAAGTATGACCTTGGTACAATTTTAAAAATTCTTTAATAATATTATTGATAGATACGCCATCTGAAATAATATGATGGATATCAAATAATAAAATATAACGTTGTTCATCACATTTCACTACTTTAACTCTTAATAATGGTGCTTGTGTTAAATTGAACGGTTTTACAAAATCTTCTGACAGTACGTCATAATCAATTTTTGATTTTTCTTCATAGTCTACCCTAATCTGTGTATTATCTTCGATTACTTGAATAGTTTCTCCATCAATCGTTTCAAAGCGCGTTCTTAACGTCTCATGTCGATTAATTAAAGATTGAAACGCATATTGTACGCGTTCAATATCTACATTACCTTTAATTTCAAATATTCCAGGCATATTATATGCTGTCGTCTGGCTATCTACCATTTTATTTAATATATATATATGCTGTTGTATTGGAGATATATAGTAAAATGGCTTATCTTCAGCTTTTGGAATATCTTGAATATTCTTATCGTTGGCACTATTTTTTATAACTTCAGCCAATTGTAAAACTGTTGGTCTTTCAAAAATGATTTTTAAGGGTAAACGAACACCGATTTCACTTTCAATTTCATTTATAACACCAATCGCTTTAAGTGAATGTCCTCCTATTTCAAAGAAGTTATCGTGTATACTTACGCGTTCAATATTTAAAACGTTTTCAAAAATACTAGCAAGCATTCTTTCTACATCATTTGTAGGTTCAACGTGAGTCTTGCTTTCAACTTTAATTTCAGGTAATTTCTTTTTATCTAATTTACCATTTGATGTTACAGGTAATATATCGATTTGACTCATGTACGACGGAACCATGTAACCTGGTAATTTTTTACTTAACTGCGTTTTGATATCATAAAAATCGATTTGCTCGTCTGCAACTAAGTAAGCACAAATCGCTAATTCTTCTCCTGCCATTGGTTTAGCAACTACTGCAACATCAGAAATAAAATCGATTTGACGTAATAAGCTTTCAATCTCACCCAATTCAATACGATAACCACGGATTTTCACTTGTTCATCTAAACGACCGAGATATTCTACATCACCTGTAGCACTCCACTTCGCTAAGTCACCTGTACGATATAATTTACCTTCACCAAATGGATTGTCGATGAATTTTTCTGATGTTAAATCAGGACGATTTAAATATCCTCTTGTCACACCAACACCGCCAATACACAGTTCACCTGGTACACCAATGCCCATGAGATTCTTATCTGAATTCATAATATAGGCTTGTATATTTGCAATTGGTTGACCAATTGGTATTTCTTCATAGATAACATTATTCTCACAATCGAAATGCGTCACTTCAACAGTAGTTTCAGTCGGACCATATAAATTAATTAATTGTATTCTGTTTTCGTTGCCTATTGATTCATTAAATTGATTCACCCATTCTGTTTTCAATGCTTCGCCACTAGCTAAAATATATCTCAAACTAGAAAGTAAGTGCGCTTGTTTCGTTGACTCAACGTAAGTAATAAATGCATTAAACATAGAAGGTACAAAGTGAACGATTGTTATTCCAGATATCTGAAGCAAAGAATTTATTTTTTCTGGGTTACCTTCCTCCCCTGAAGGTAACAGGGTTAATTGCGCACCAACCAACGAAAAGCCGAAAATTTCCCATACAGAAACATCAAAGGTAAAAGGAGTCTTGAAAAGAATTACATCTTTTTCACCAATATTATATTGATTAATCATCCAGTTAAGGCGGTTCATTACACCTTCGTTTGAAACCATCACTCCTTTGGGTTTACCCGTCGTCCCCGATGTATAGATAACATACATCAGGTCTGATACATCTGTAACATTGAGTAAATTGTCGGTTGGTAACTCTTCAAACATCGCTTTATCCGTCACATCAATGATCACACCGTTATATACAATAGAATGGTCGATAGGTTGATCCGTTAACATGACTATGGGTTTACTATCATTCAAAATATAATTGATACGGTCACTTGGATAATTAGGATCAATGGGTACATAGGCTCCTCCTGCTTTCAATATACCGTAAATTCCAATAATCATTTCCAAATGACGATTAGTCATTATACTTATGAGACTATTCGGTTTGACGCCTTCGTGTCGTAATTTATGTGCGACTTGATTCGCTTTAGCGTTCAATGTTTGATAAGTCAAACTTTCACCTTCGTAAGTGACCGCCATTTTATTAGGCGTTTTCGCTACTTGGGTTTCAAAGCGTGACACAAATGTTTGTGAATTATTTAAATCTACTTGTGTGTCATTGAAGTCATGAAGTAGCGTTTTTCTTTCTTCCTTTGTAATCATTTCTATATCGCTAATTTTTTGTTCAGGATTTTGAACACTATTAGATAAAATTTCTAAATAATGTTCTAACATACGTTTTACGGTCGCTTGATTAAATAATTTATCTGAAAACTCTAATGAAATTTTATAGCCACTGTCCTCAACTACACTCATATTCAAATCAACTTTGGCACTCGAAGTTGATAGTTCTTTTTGGTTAACTGACCAATCATTGACTGTAAACATTGAGTAATCATTGTTTTGTAAGGTGAACATCACATCAAATAATGGATTACGTGTTAAATCACGTTTGTCTACAACTTCCTCTACCAATGCTTCTAGCGGATATTCTTGGTTATCAAAAGCTTTTAATGATAAGTCTTTAATTTCCGCTAATAATTGATGAAATGACTTATGACCTTCTGGATAACCACGCATCGCAAGGGTATTAACGAACATACCGAATACACCTTGAGTGTCTTTATGTATTCGGCCAGAAATTGGGCTACCAATGACAATGTCTTCTTGACGACTATACTTATGAAGTAAAGTCATAAAAGATGTTAGTAAAATCATATAATCTGTACTACCTGTTGCTTGTGATAGCTGGCTAATCGCAAATTTTGTTTCCTTAGGCATATTTACAGTAATTGTTCGACCTTCAAAACTTTGCTGATCTGATCTTGTATAATCACAGGGTAAATCTAAAACCGGTACTTTATCTTCAAATTGAGATAACCAAAACGCACGTTGATTACTTAAGTCATGAGAATGCATCCATTCACTATAGTCTTTGTACTGCACTTTTAGTTTTTCTAATGGATGATCTTGATACAATTTTGAAAATTCTTTCATAAACAAGGTAATAGAGAAACCATCTGAAATAATATGATGAATATCAAACAACAACATATAACGCTGTGCAGCAATTTTCACTAGCTTTACTCTTAATAAAGGTGCTTTTGCTAAATTAAACGGTTTCACAAAATCTTTTGAAAGCCTGTCATAATCAACATTCAATGTGTCTTCATAGTCTACACTAATAGTTATATCATCTTCGATTACTTGAACTGGTGTACCATCAATTGTTTCAAAGTGCGTTCTTAACGCCTCATGGCGCTCTACTAGTTTTTGAAATGTGTTTTCAACACGTTTAACGTCCACTGAACCCTGGATTTCAAACATTCCTGGCATGTTATACGCCGTTTGATTATCTATCATTTCATTTAAAATATATAACCGTTTTTGTGGTGAAGATGCCAAATAATACGGTTTTGTTTCAGCTTGTGGAATACTTTGTGTATGCGCATCACTATCATAATCGTCTATCACTTTTGCGAGTTGTATCACTTTTTCATAGTCAAACATAATTTTTAAGGGTAAACGAACACCGATTTCACTTTCAATTTCATTTATAACGCTAATTGCTTTAAGTGAATGACCACCCATTTCAAAGAAGTTATCATCAATACTTACACGTTCAATATTCAAGACATTTTCAAATATCTTAGTAAGCATCACTTCTGTATTATTTCTAGGCGCAACATACGATTTACTTTCAATTTTAATTTCAGGTAATTGTTTTATATTTAATTTACCGTTAGATGTTACTGGTAATTTTTCGATTTGTGCCAAGTATGATGGAACCATATAATTCGGTAATTTTGCACTTAACTTTGTTTTAATATCATCAAACGGTATTTGTTTGTCTGAAACTAAGTAAGCACAAATCGCTAGTTCTTCCCCGCCCATTGGTTTGGCAATGACCGCCACATCTATGATGTCCTCATTTTGACGTAAAGTACTTTCAATTTCACCAAGTTCAATTCGATAACCACGTATTTTCACTTGGTCATCGATACGCCCTAAACATATAATATTTCCGTCTTCCTGCCATTTCGCCAAATCACCTGTACGATATAATTTCCCTTCACCAAATGGGTTATCAATGAACTTTTCTTTCGTTAATTGAGGGCGATTTAAGTAACCGTCAGTTACACCTGCACCCCCGATACAAAGCTCTCCTGGCGTACCAATGCCCACGAGATTATTATCTTCGTTCATAATATACGCTTGCGTATTCGCAATAGGTTGACCAATTGGAATAGCTTCATAGATAACATTATTTTCACAATCAAAATTTGTCACATCAATCGTAGTTTCGGTAGGGCCGTATACATTAATTAATTGTGTATTATTTTTTTTACCAATCGCCTCATTAAATTGATTCACTAATTCTGGTTTCACTGCTTCACCACCAACTAAGACGTAGCTTAAGCTAGAAAGCAAGTGTGCTTGTTTTGTCGACTTAATGTAATTGATAAATGGATTAAACATAGAGGGTACAAATACAGCTATCGTTACCTTAGATGTTTGAATTAATGAAGTAATTGTTTCTGGATCCCCTTCTTCACCGGAAGGTAAAAGCGTTGCTTGTGCACCAACCATGGCCCATCCAAATATTTCCCATATTGACGGATCAAAGGTAAATGGCATTTTGAATAAAATGTTATCGTCACTACTAATATCAAATCGCTTAATTCTTCTATTAAGATTATTCATCACACCTTTATAAGGTACCATAACGCCTTTGGGTTTACCTGTTGTACCAGATGTGTAAATAACACATAATAAATTAGATACATCTGTGACGTGTGATTGATTCTCGGTTGGTTGTATTGATGTGCTTATATTTTCCATTAAATTTATAACTGTTTGATTAAATTCAATAGAGGTGTCTAAAATTCGATCTGTTAATAACGTATGGGGGTTGCTGTCACTCAAAATATAATTAATACGTTCAGTTGGATAGTTTGGATCGATTGGTACATAAGCACCGCCTGCTTTTAGAATACCGTAAATACCAATTATCATTTCTAAATGTCGATTTGTCATTATACCTACAAGACGATTCGGTTTTACGCCTTCATGTCGCAATTGATGCGCGACTTGATTCGCTTTAGCGTTCAACGCTTGATAAGTCAGACTTTTACCTTCGTAAGTAATTGCCTTTTTCTCTGGTGTTTTTTCTACTTGTTGCTCAAAACATTCAACAAATGTCTGATTATTATTTAGTGCTACTTGTGTATTGTTAAAATCATGTAAAATGAGTGACTTTTCTTCTTCTGCAATGATCTCTATTTCACTAATTTTTTGTCTTGGATTCTCTAATATTACATTTAAAATTTCTATAATATTTGTGTGTAATGTCACAACTTCTTTTTTACTAACAACGTCTACCTGGTAATCGTAATCTATTTCTAGCTTATCTTCTCCATGCCTATTGCTTATATTTAGGCCCAATGGAGCATTGGTTGTGCCGGAATCTAACCATTCCTCCGAATAACCTTTTTTTATAAAATCAGGATTGTGCTGAGTGTTCTGAAACGAAACCACGAAGTCTAGCAATCCTTTTGCGTTACCACTATTTTCTACTATATAACTATTCGGGAATTTTCTATGTTTCAATACTTTGAAAGTTTCCTTTTTCATTGTCCCTAAAAATTCATTGATAGATGATTTCTTATCAATTTCAACTATTATAGGTAAGACTCTTGAATAAACCCCTGTCATTTTCTTTTCAAACTGCTTGTTTCTATTGTGTAATGCTATTCCAATTGAGTTTTTATTTGCTAAAGTTTTTTTATATTTTAAAATCAACATAGCAGCAGAAAACAAATTACTAATACTTAATTTGTTACTTTCACAAAACTCCATTATTTTATGTGTGTATGTGTCTGATAATCTATAATTCAGCCTATCTCCTTGGGCATTATTCACCCGTTTTTTTTCAAATAACTCATTATCTTCTAAATTTTCTGTCTTTTCAAACCAGAATTGTTTATCTTTTTCGAACCTTGATGAATTTTTATAATTCATTTCATCCTTAACACAATCTAAATACGTATACTCAAAATTTTCATTTTTATTTTCGTTCCCGTATATTAAAGATTCGCATAATGTATTTCCAGCTATAGTCATACTCCATCCGTCTGAAATAACATGATGTTGTAATAATAATATTCCAACATCTCCTTTAGGGAGTGTTAAAATCACAAATTTAAATAAGTCGCTATTCAAAGCAAATATATTTGCTTTCACCTGTGTATTAACCCATTCATCAAAACCCTTTTGATTATTATTAAAATCAATATAATCAAATTCTTTACTTTTATATTCATCAATATATTGTTTATATTCGGAGTTCACTTTTTTAATTTTAATTCTATAACTCTCATGTGTTTTTATTAAATTGTTTAGCGATTTGTCAATTTCTGATATTTTCACATTATCTTTAATATTAACAATTCCTGCTATATTATTAATGCTAGTATTTTCATAATATTCTTCTAATTGAATAATTTCACGTTGCGCTTCAGATAATATATACTCTGCCATTAACTTAACCTCCATATTTTCAATCTACGTAATATTAACATGTAATTATACATAATATAACTTAAACAAAAGTCTTAGATAGCCTATCATTTTTCACCCCTCTACACTATGATGTTATAATACAAATAATGAATAGAAAGTCCATAGATAACCCGATCGCCCTAATTCATAGGTGCTCGCTACCCCAACTGTTCTCTTATATATAATTTCTTCAGTGCTTTTGGTGCTTCTACCGCATTCCTATAATGTTTGAAGCGCATCTATTTTTTCATTTTCCATACTTTCTAATAAATCATATTTATCTACATAACACGCATAAAATGTAGCTCGGTTAATATCTACTAAAACAATAAGGTGTTGCACGTTGGTATCTTCAAAATGTACTTCTTTCAGTAATTACAAAAATGATTGTTTTATCGCTTTCTCTGATTTTCTTACTCTACAGTCTTAAGTCATTTACACATGATACCTCCAAATGTTGCTTGTCTACTTGTGCCTGACATACCAAATCACTCATATTTATTTCAATACTCAACAAACAAACTATAACATTCTCCTTCTTTATACTTCCATAAAGTTTAGTCATATAGGCGACGGGAATGTATTGAAAGAAACAGATTATATTTATGCCACTTGATCACGAGAAATTCTATGAAAATTGTGAGGCGTTATTTATGAAAGCTGTTACTTTTCAAGGTCAAAAACAAATGGAAGTTAAGCAAGTCAATGACCCAAAGATTGAGGATTCAACAGACGCTATTATTAAAATAACAGCATCGGGCATCTGTGGTTCTGATTTACATTTATATCATCAAGGTGATTTAATGATGGACCCAGGGTTTGTCATTGGCCATGAGCCAATGGGCATTGTTGAAGAAGTTGGTAAAGACGTTAAAAAACTCAAAAAAGGTGATCGTGTAGTGATTCCTTTTAATATAGGCTGTGGTGATTGTTACTATTGCAATCACGAAATGGAATCACAGTGTGATAATTCAAATCAAGAGCAAGCGAATTGGCAAATGGATAATGGTGGTTTGTTTGGTTTCGGCAGTATGCATGGTAACCATTGGGGCGGCCAAGCTGAATATTTAAGAGTCCCTTATGCAGAATTTTCTTCGTTTATCGTTCCAGATAATGATATGAAAGATGAAGATGTTTTATTTTTATCTGATGTCGCACCTACTGCATATTGGAGTGTAGAACATTCTGGTGTTAAATCAGGTGATACAGTTGTCATCTTAGGTTGTGGTCCAATTGGCCTTATGGCACAAAAATTCGCAAAACTTAAAGGTGCGAAACGTATCATCGCTGTAGATAATATTGAGCACAGACTGCAACATGCCAAAGAATATAACCAAGTCGAAATCTATAATTTTGATAAAGAAAAAGAAATCGGTAAGTTACTGCGTGATACTACGCATGGCGGTGCGGATATCGTAATTGATTGTGTAGGTATGGATGGACAAGTCAAAGCATCTGAACGTGACTTGAGTCCAGATTCTGCACAACGTGGCACAATCAGTCCCATTGATACTGCCGCAGAAGCTGTAAGTAAATTCGGTACGATTCAATTAACAGGTATCTATGCCACGCCAGCTGATGATTTCCCACTCAATTTGATTTTCAACCGTAATGTCCAAGTTAAGACAGGTCAAGCGCCAGTGATTCATCTTATGCCTAAATTATACGAGATGATTCGCGAAGGTACATTTGATCCAACTGACATTCTTACACATACTATGCCATTAGATAAAGCGGCAGAAGCTTATGAAATTTTCGATCAGAAAAAAGATAATAATATTAAAGTGATTTTAAAACCTTAAACAAAACAAAGATTTCATCTAATAAATAATGTCTCCCCAATTCACAAAGAATTGGGGAGCATTTTTAATTGCTACACAAAACAATTAATATAATACGTATTTATTGCGAAAAGTTTAATATATTAAAATAGTGGAATATATACACTATAATGAACATTTTATAATGTCATAAAAAATAAGCACATTTCCTCAATCTACGATATTATTTTAAAAATTCGTGTCTATAAATAAACGACTCAATATATTCCTTTTGTATAAACGACTTTTTTAACCTTTTTAACAATTTCCATTACAGTTTTAAATTTTCAATTCCAAAGCTACGATATAAAATTCAAAGTTTAGGTGTGATAATTATGAAAATAGAACAATGTATAGAAGATTTTATAAAAAGTATTATTAAAAAAGATCCAGAGTTATTTTGTAGTTTATTATGCCCTAAAGATTTATCTCTTTTAAGAAAAAAACTATATATAAAAACAGGACACCTTGGTGTAAATCGTTATATAAAAGATAAATACTTAAAAAAACTCACACGTTTAGTAACTACTTTTTACAAATACGAGTATTTTAAAGATGGCGATAAATATATAGTGAAATATTCTTTTGATCAAAATAATTCTTATCTTAAGACAGAATTCAAAATCGTTGGCGATCAAAATACGCCATTATTTAATTTAAATATAAATAAAATGCAAGTGAAGTTTTTCAACCATTCTTCAACTGTAGGTGATGTACATGCCACTTAATTCAGATTTACATTCCGACACAAAACGTCTGCCACGCATTGGCGAAAAAGCCCCGTTTTTTAAAGGGCAATCCACACAAGGGGAAATAACTTTAGATGATTACAAAAATGACTGGATGATTTTATTTGCCCATCCAGCTGATTTTACGCCAGTTTGCACTTCGGAGTTTGTAGCGTTACAAAACCAGTATTCGGAATTTCAAGATTTAGGTGTGAAACTGGTTGGTTTAAGTGTAGATAGTCTTGCCTCACATGTGGCATGGTTAAACAGCATCGAAGAGTCTTTTGATGTACAAATTGAGTTCCCACTAATTTCAGATTCCAACAAGGTTATATCAGAAACCTATGGTATGTTGGCACCTGAATCGGGTAATACAGAAAGCTCAAGAGCAGTATTCATTATCGATGACGATGCTGTGGTCCGCGCTATGATTTACTATCCAATGACTACCGGCCGTAATATCAATGAACTCTTACGTGTTACTAGAGCGATTAAGATTTCTGATGAAACAGGAGATAACACACCTGCTAATTGGAAAAAGGGAGATAATTTATTAGCTACCCCACCAGAAACGTTAGAAGATGCTAAAAAACAAATGAAAGATTCTAATTATGACTGTAAAAATTGGTATTATTGTGAAAAAGATGATGAACAAAGCTCTAAAAAATTTTATAACCCATTTTTATATAACAATTAGTCTTACTACAATAAGATGAGTTATTACTTCTCTCTATTATTCAAAATAAAAAGATAAAATGGAGGCAAAGTTATGACCTTGAAAGCAATTATTTTAAATGCATCTCTAAAACACGGCGATGAACTATCCAATACAGAAGGGTTAGCGCAAGAAGTCACTGACATCTATCATAAAGAAAATGTAGCGAGTGAGATGATTCGTTTAAGTGATTATAATATTTCTTATGGCATCTCTGATGATATGGGTGGTGACGACGAATGGCCCCTCATTTTAGAAAAAATTAAAAACGCAGATATTTTAATTATTGGTACACCTTTATGGCTAGGTGAGAAAAGTAGTATCGCAACGCTTGCCATTGAACGTCTTTATGGCAGTACAAGTTTAACCAATGAAGACGGTCAATCCATTTTTTATAATAAAGTGGGCGGTGCGATTATTACTGGTAACGAAGATGGCGCAAAAAATGCCGCGGCTTCAATACTATATGCCCTATCTCATATTGGCTTAACAGTACCTCCAAATGTTGACGCTTATTGGGTTGGTGAAGCAGGCCCAGGCCCTTCTTATTTAGACATCGAGCACGTAAACGAATTTACCAAAAAACACGTTGAAATGCTCGCCTATAATACAATGCACTTAGCTAAAGTTTTCAAGAATCATCCTATTCCCAATGAAGGTAACCAATTGTAAAATATAATATCAAAAAGAGGCTGGGACATATCACATGTCTCAGCCTCAATTTTTATATTGGCAGTGGCTGACTGAATTGAAAATGCGCTTATATCAAGATTTTTTCAGTTCTAGTCAGCTGTGCCGGGGTGGGACGACGAAATTTTATTGAAAAAATTAGATTTCTGTCCCACTCCCTTTTTCGCGTACTGTTTAAGCTTTTATATTTTTCGGTATAATAATCTGCGCTAAAATCACACCAATGATCATTAATATTATACTTGCCATGAAAGACCAAGTCGCTGCCACGCTTGCACTATGTGTCACTTGTACCGCCGCAAATATTGTCGTATTCATTGCAATACCAAACGCCCCACCGAGTGAAGAAGTCATTTTATACAGACCTGAAGCTAGTCCAATTTTTTCATCTGGAATCGTTAAAATAGCTACAGTTAAACCAGGTGTCGCACATAAACCATTGCCAATAGCAAAAATAACAAAACCAAATGTTACAGCTGCAATATACCAGTCAGATGGCAATACGGTTAAACTGGCGAAAATAATGCCTATTGCAGGAAATAACGGTCCTACAAGTAACATTGGTTTACCTCCATGACGCAGTGATATTTTTTCCCCTAAGCGAACCATTAACACTGCCATGATGACATACGGCACTGTCACTAAACCTGATTGAAACGGCGTTAAGCCCAATTCTGTCTGAGCATAGATATTAAATACTGTTGTTACCCCTATACCTGTATTAAGTACAAAGTTAACCAAAGATGACCCAACGAGCCCACGGTTACGGAATAATGCAAAATCAATAAATGGGGCACGCTTTCGACGTTCAAAAAAGTAAAATACAATTACAGAAATAATAAATACACTACCACAAGTAATTGAAAAAGGACTCGTCCAGCCTTGTTCAAAGCCTTGCGTTGCAAATAAAGTGATGCTCCCTATTAAAACGGCAAAGATTAACATACCTATATAGTCGAACGGTCGATTATCGATTACTTCCTTAGCTTCTTCTTTCGTACCAAGTAATAGTACAAATGCTATGATAGCGATAATAATAGACAAGATGAAGTTAGACTGCCAATTGATATATGTAGCGATAAATCCACCAACCAATGAAGCGATACCTACGCCTCCAACAGTACCAATCATTAAGTAACTAATCGCTTTACGTAAATCCTTACCTTCAAATTGATCTTTCAGCACACCTACTGTTGCAGGTAAGAGTATGGCTGCTGATATACCTTGAATGACTCTCCCTATAATAAGTAGTGCCGTAATATCAGAAATAATAATTAATAATGAGGCGATAATACTTAAAATGATGCCTAAATAGGTCATTTTGAGTCGCCCTATTTTGTCTGACACATCACCTGCGCCCACCATAAAGATACCAGTTGCGAAAGAAGTGATACTCACTGATAAATTAATAATACCAGGCGTTGTTTGATATGTTTGTTGCACTGGGGTAGATATATTTATAAACGATTGAGCAAACAGCCAATACGTTAATACACTTAATACAATAGCTAAAATTAATTTGTTGCCAGATTGTTGTTTCGTACTCATGATGTTCTATGCCTCCATCTTATATAATTCATATATTTAAAAAACATATGTACTAGATAGATAATATCACACAAACAACTACTTATTGTTAAAAACTATTATATATATTTATTATTTAAAATTTAGTAATAAATTCAATGTTTGTACTACGCCATCAGCATTATTATTCATAGCTATTAAATTGGCTTCTGCTTTCAACTCTGGGTATGCATTATCCATGGCCACTTTATATTTCGCTGCTTTAAATAAATCAATATCATTTAAGCCATCACCAAATGCAATTGTTTCTGCTGGACTGATTTGAAGTAAACTTTGAATTCGGTTAATAGTTGTCCCCTTGTTAACCCCTAAATCTGCAATATCAATCCATTCTTCATCAGATGCGATGATATAAACCTCTGACTCATAGTGTTTAATCTGATTTGCAGTCTCTTTACACTTACCTGCTGCATCGTGTACAGAAATTTTTAAAATATCTTCTTCAATTTCATCATAACTATTAATATAAATTACATTTTGGAATGAGCCATGTACCAATCTCTTCTCTGATTCTTGTGTATCTTGTAAGACATATGCACCAGATGCGGTACATGCAAGTACAGTTTGCGTTGGATCAATATCTTTAATTACTTGAATAATTTCTTTAGCTTTACTATTTTCAATCGTGGCATTATAAATAAAATCACCGTTAAATTTAATTCTTGTTGCGCTATCTCCTACGATAAACGTATCTTGTGCTAAATCCCCAATAATACTTTCAACACGCTCACACTGTTTCCCCGTACAAAACACAAACCGAATATTGTGTTTCTCGCAATTTTCTTTTAATAATTGAAACGATTCACTATTAAATTGACTTTCATTATTTAAAAATGTTCCATCCATATCCGCAACAATCAGTTTAATATCCATTGTAAATTCCCCTTTAACCATAATTAAGATAATTGTATCGGTTTATAAATGAAAACCATAATATTTATCTTTATTTGATACGTCAATCCAAATAAAAAAGGTAACTCTATGAGCTACCTTAGACTGTCTATATTGATTTGTGTATAGTTTCCAATGGCTCCACTTCAGAATATATATCACCATTATTACTTATAGTGTATGAGTTACAGATTCTGCATAAGAACTACTTGTATTCATAAATGAGGTAGTGGTTCTTTAAAAGCTTAATATAAGTGCATTTTCAAATCAGTCAGCTACCCCCGATATAATAAATGAGGCTAAGACATGTATGATGTCTTAGCCTCATATTAGATACTTTGAAGTAATTTCTACTATTTAATAATTATCATATGTTGAATTAAAGTGCCGTATAACCACCGTCAATAGTAAATACACTACCTTGTGCAAACGAAGATGCATCTGATGCTAAATAAACAACAATACCACCTAGTTCGTCTGGCATACCTGGACGTCCCATTGGTGTGAAGCCCATCCAATCTTCGATCATTTCTCCACCTTGATCAAAGAATGGTTTTGTTAGTTCTGTTTTCATGTAGCCAGGTGCAATAGTATTAACTTTAATATTATATTTTGACCATTCCATTGCTAAACTTTTCGTTAACATGATTACTCCAGCTTTAGAAGCATTATAAGAACTTTGCTCTTGAGGTTTATTCGCAATTAAACCTGACATTGAAGATGTATTAATGATTGAACCATATCCTTGTTTAATCATGACACGACCAACAGCTTGTGCTACTAAAAAGATGCCATTTAAGTTTAAATTGATAACCTTATTCCAATCTGCAAATGACATTTCTTCTGCTTTTGCATTAATCGTCATCCCTGCATTATTTACTAAAATATCAACTTTACCAAATTGTTCTAAAACATCTTCGACCATTTTATTAACTGCATCAGGATCTGTAACATCAACTTTTAATCCAATTGCTTCAACATTTTCGTTTTTCTTAATTTCTTCTGCTGTTTCTTCAGCTACCGCTATATTTATATCTGCAATAACTATATTTGAACCTGCTTGCGCTAATGCTGTAGCCATTGATTTACCTAGACCCATTGCGCCTCCTGTTACGATTGCTACTTTTTCATCTAATTTAAATTGTTCTAAAACGTTTGTCATAATATATCACCTTTCTATAATTAATGATTAGGTTGGTTAACTTTCATAAAGAAAGTTAAAATAAATCCTATAAAATAAATAATTGCATATGTCCAAATAGTTAATTCAGGACCTGCTATAGGAACTGTTATTGTTGCAATAGCAGGTCCAATGAAGTTACTTAAGCCTGCGGATAAATTATGAATAGATACCGCAGCACCTTTATGATTAGGTTCTAAAATAGGGAAAATCGCAGACATCGGTACAAAAGCTGCTACAGCAAAACCGAACATAACAGCTACACTGCCAGCAATCCAAATATTAGGTCCTGACCAAATAGGTAAGTAATAAAAGGCTAATGTTGAAATAACCATACCTATACAACCAAACCACCGAACTTGTCTAACCCAACCGATTTTATCACCAACAACACCCCAAAATAGATTAGTGAAAATAGTTACAATGTACATGAGACCCCATATACGTAACCATTCTGATGTTGTAAATCCTACGGTGTCTGTAAATACAATAGGCATAATAACGACTAAGCCAAAGAGGGCTAATTGATTAATGGTTCTAACAACACTTGCAATTGCTATTTGAGGATTTCTCAAAATGGTAATACCTCTAGCAAACTCAATTAACATTTCTTTTGCTGTTAATTTATCAGCTTCTTTGTCTTCACCTTTTTTATCTTTAACTAAGAACATCGCCATCAATCCACCGATTAAAATAAAGATTATTGATGACCACAATGTTCCCATAAAGCCAATCCAAGGAATGGAAAAGCTAGGTATATATGTTCCTAAGAAACCTATACCAACAGAGTACATGGCCCAAAACCATCCCATCGCAGAAGCTAAACGATGTCGTGGTGCTGAATAAGTAATCCACACAACGAAACTATAAATAAACATTGGATATGCGAAGCCACGGATACCATACATGATTAGCATCATTGTATAGCTATGCTGCTCTATACCTAAAGTTAAGAAACCAACATGAAAGACAATCCAAATAATGAAAGCTAATATCATAATTTTTCTTGGACTGAAAATTTCTGCTAAAATACCAGAAAGCCATGATGCGATTGCTACTACTAAGCCGTAAAGCGTTAAAACGGTAGAAGCTTGATGGGCTTCAAACCCAATATTAACAATGTACTTAGATAAAAAGGCCTGCTCTATTCCATCACCTGTCATAAAGATGGCTATTGCAACATAACCCCAAATCAAAGTTCTCGGTAAACCTAAAAATTGCTTCGGCTTATCTGCATTTAATGATTCCACACTAATCTCTCCTACGTATTAAAATATGCTTTATTCATTGTGACTAACACTTACATTAAGCGTGTTCATCTACTTGTTGTTCCAGTTGAAGAGATGATTTGAAACGTTGAATGTATTTTTTAAAGCTCTTTATATCATTCTCGTTAGGCTCTATAGTAAATTGCTCAGTATGTTTAAAAGCGTGGGTACTTAAATAATCGGTTAAATTATTATGCTGTTCTTCTACCAAATATCGTGCTAATACAGCTATCCCCCATGCGCCGCCTTCACTTGCTGTCTTCATCACACTAACCGGACTCTCTAATGCTGCTGCTAAAAACGATTGCGCTACTTTTTCTGTTTTAAAAATACCTCCATGACCTAACATGGTATCTATTTGAATATTTTCTTTTTCTTTTAATAAATCAATACCTATTTTCAAAGTACTAAAAGCACTAAAAATATGTGTTTTCATAAAGTTTTCTATATTGAAATCGCTATCAACATGACGTAAAAACATTGGATAACCTTGTTTTACATCTGTTATAAATTCACCTGAGATATATCCGTATGATAATAGCTTGCCTAGATCTTCGTCTCCATTAAAAGCGCTTTCAAACAACTTTGTAAATAACTCATTTTTATCGTATTTCACATTCATTATTCTAAATACATCTTCAAAAAGTCCAATCCATGCATTAATATCAGAAGTACAATTATTCGCGTGAACCATAGCAACATCATAACCATCTGGTGTTGTTACTATGTCTACTTCTGGATATACATTTTTAATTGGTTGCTCTAATACAATCATCGAAAAGATACTTGTTCCCGCTGAAACGTTGCCTGTTTTAGGAGCGACACTATTTGTAGCAACCATACCAGTAGCTGCATCGGACTCAGGAGCACACATTGGGCAACCTGATTTCAGCTGGCCATTTGGGTCAATCAATTTTGCACCTGTTTCTGTTAAATATCCCGCTGACTCACCTGCTACAATTACTTCTGGCAGAATATCTTTAATATCTTGTTGATACCCTAATCCTTGAAATAGTGTGTTAAAGCGCTCCAATAAATCTTCGCGTAACTCTTTTTTGTCAGTATTAATTGGAAACATACCAGATGCATCGCCTATACCTAACACTTTTTTGTCTGTTAAATACCAATGAACATAACCAGCTAGCGTTGTCATATAATTTACTTTGGATACATGATCTTCGTTGTTTAAAGCTGATTGGTATAGTTGGGCAATACTCCAACGTTCAGGGATATTTACATTAAAATCATTTCGTAATAATTTAGCGGCTTCGTTCGCATTGTTATTTCTCCATGTTCTAAAAGGTACTAATAAGTCATCATTTTTATCAAAAACTAAATAACCATGCATCATTCCACTAATGCCTAAAGATGACAAATTAGTGATAGGTGTACCGCATAAATCTTTAATTTTTTGAGCCATTTCATTATAACTTTTTTGAATACCTACCCAGACATCATTCATTGAATAAGTCCAGTAACCATTTTCATATTGATTTTCCCATTCATAAGAACCTGTAGAAACTGTATTGCAATGGGGGTCAATTGCTACAGTCTTAATTCTTGTCGAACCAAATTCAATGCCTACTGAAAGTTGACCAGTGTTAACATAATCCTTCAAGACTTCAATATCCATTTGCTTACCTCTTTCTTTATAATATGTAAACGGTGTCAAAAACGTAGATTACGCTTAAATTTCTAGAAAGTCAAAGTTTTGCCCTTATAAAAAAATTAAAATTTTAAGTAGACTATATTTTTATTCATAAATCCTATATGACATTAATTTTGAATTAAAAAGGAAATTTCAAAAAAATATATAGTATCTACTTTTACAGATCTGTCTGTTAGATGGAATAATATAGCAATATTTATATTACATAAATAATTATTATTCTCTTTTTAAATACTATATTTCTAACGATATACTTAAAATTAAGTATTAAAATCAATAGCTTTATGTTAATTTAATTATAAAATGTTTTTTAATTTTTGTTTTGGTATTAATTGATAAAGTAATTGTTTGGAGGCCATTAAAAATATGAATAAAACTAAATTAAGATTTTACATGCATATAGGGCTATGTATATATGCCATCGTTTACGGCATATTATTACTATCGACTGACTGGATTTCTTTTGGTTGGTCACTAGCATTCGTATTAAGCTTTGCTGTTATCGGTATCTTAAGTGATATTGTCGCTCCAAAAAGGCGTAATAATTCGGAGAATAGTTAAAAGCGTCAAAGAGATTATATAAAATGAAAAGAATTGAGTTAATAACTATCATAGCCATGATTTTATTTACTATTTTAGTAGCTATTGCTGTACCCAAATTCATTGCAGATAAAGACTATATAATACTTATATTTGTAAGTATTTCCTGGGTGATTTCTATCTATTATTGTTTTGTCTTTTTAAAACCAGAAAAGAATGATGATGGATAACATAATAAATGTAGATGAGGAGATTAAAAATATGGTAGCGATATTTGCACTAATTTATGGTATCGCCATAAGTTTGTGGTTTTTATTCATAGATCGTAACGAGTCAGAAGGATTAAAGAAGAAAATAACCGCTATGTTTTTAATGTTAAATAGCGTTTTATTAATTATATTTGCAGTCATAGGGCTTTTAAAAATTATTGAACTGTCAAATTTTGAAGGAACTTTAATATTACTAGGAATAGCAATGATTCAACTTTCTCTATTAAATAAAAATAAAGTTAAACCGATTTATATTTACTTTGGTCTAGCTATGCTTATAATAAATGTGTTTATTAGTTAAAAATTTTTGTATATTACATGAAATCAAAGGAGGAAGTCACATATGTTACCTAAAATGTTAGTCGTTTGTTTATTACTTTTTTATCCGATTTTTGTTAAAGCTATGAATAAGAAAAAGAAAGATAACTATGAATCATTAAAATTAAAAAATCAAAAGCGCTTAACAGAGTATAAACTGTTAAGCGCTTTTGATCGGGTGTTGTTATGAAAATATGTTTCTTATCACAGTAATTAAGCCTCTAATTATTGAAAGTAATATATCTAGAATAATAGTCATAATACTAAATTTATCTTCTTTATCAAATTTTCTTTTTTTGTCTTTGTTGGTCATATAAATTCACAATCCACCTTTTATAAAATCAAAGTACGCTTAACTATGCTTTCTTTACCTTTATTAATTAAATTATAAACAACTTTGCTATGTGCTACTTAGCAATATTGGTAATTCAAGATTAAATATTGATAGTATGATATTAGAAACCTTTTAGGTAATTTCATTTATCAACAATCTGTTTACTATAAGGTGCTTTTCCTATAAGACACTTTTATAGAAAAAATTAGGAGGAACATCATGCAAGCTAAATTACTACAAGAAAGTGTACAATCAACTTTTGCAGAAGGTCCTTTGTGGGACGATGAAAATCAATGTTTATTTTGGATAGATAATGTAGAAAATAAAATTCGCGCATATTATCCTCAAACTAATCAATATACTTTTTACCAACTCGAAAAATCTCCAATGTCACTTGCAAAATCCTCACAGAATGAACTTATAGTGATTATGAAAGATGGATTTTATCTGTATGATTTAGAAAAGGAAACGTTAAAAGAAATTTTCAAACCAATGGATTTAAATAACAAAATACTTTTAAACGATGCTAAGTGTGACCCTCAAGGTAGACTTTGGGCAGGTACAGTTAATGATGATTTTAGATTGTTTAAAGAAAGCCAAGATAGCACTCAAACTGAATTTCATGGGCAAATCGCTAAGCTTTATCGCGTAGAAAAGGATTTTTCTAATATTGAAACAGCAAAAGAGAAAGTAACACTTTCTAATGGGCTTGATTGGGACCCTGTTCGAAATATTATGTATTATATCGATTCTGCTAACCAATCCGTGAGTCAATTTAATTATGATTCGAAAACCGGTCAAATTTCAAATGAAGAGACTGTTTATACTTTTAAAGAATCAGATGGCTTACCTGATGGCATGACAATTGATCAACAAGGCATGTTGTATGTTGCTTTATTCAAAGGCGGCGTAGTAGCAAAAATTGACCCTTTCCAGAAAAAATGGATAGACAGTATTACTTTACCAACTTATACCGTTACATCTTGTGCATTTGGTGGAGAAAATTTAAAAACTTTATTTATGACTACGGCATTGGCACCATTAAATGAGTATGAAAGACACCAAGAACCGACAGCAGGATACGTGTTCTCAGTCGATTTAGAAGTTGGTGGATACAAAACGAATATATTCAGAACAACTTAAAATTTTTTAGAGTTTATTTCACAAACAAAATTTAGGATATGTTGCCATATTCAAGCTGAGTTTTTCCGCTGTTGTTCACTTGAAAAAACAACTACACTTAGAACACAAATTACTTCATTTGATAAACTGATAAACCCCCTTCACTCTACTTACTAGTGAAGGGGGTTTGTAATGTGTTTTATAGAGCCTAGAGGTAAAATATGTATTTACACATTTACCAATAATTAGCTATTTATTTCTGTTGACCATTCATTTTAATGGCATAAAATAAATAATATATAATACCAATAATAAACCAAATCAATGTATAGAATTTGGCTTGTCCGCTTAATCCCCAAAATACTGCAAATACACAGATAAATATAAATATCGGCATAACAGGATAAAATGGTAATTTAAATGCTGGTTCTGGTAAATCTTTACCTTCTCTTTTACGTAATGCATAAATTCCAATTGTCACAAACATAAATGCGACGAGCGCACCTGCTGAAATCAATTCCGCTAAAAATCCAAATGGAAATACAGATCCGATAATTACTGCCACAATCGTTAATATAACTAAAGAACGATTAGGTTGATTCTTCTTATTTAACTTTCCTAACCAAGACGGAAGGATGCCATCACGGCCAAATGAATAAAGTAAGCGTGAACCGGCAAGCATCATACCAATAAGTGCCGTAAACATACCTATGACAGAGACAGCCTGCACGATAACAGCAACTGTGCCATGTCCACTCATACGTAATGCCCAACCTACTGGCTCTGCATTATCCTTGTATGCTGAGTAATCAAACATACCCACTAATACGAGTGCTACAGCAACAAATAATCCAACTGCGATAAGTAATGATCCTAAGATACCACGAGGCATTGTTTTCTGTGGGTTAATTGCTTCTCCAGAATTGGCTGCAATAGAATCAAAACCGATATAAGCAATGAAAATAACCGAGCTGCCTGCGTAAATACCTTGCCAACCACCAAAGGCGCCTGCCGCTGTTTCCTTATATTCAGGAATAAACGGTATGTAGTTTCCAATATTAATAACAGATAAACCTACAATAAGAAATAATAAAATCGCTAATATTTTTAACACAACGAGGATATTTTGTACGCGTGCTGTTTCTGATGCACCTCTCGCTAACAACAGTGCTGTGATAATAATTACAATTGCTGCAATAATATCCATTATGCCGCCGTTAGTTCCAAGTGAATTGGATAATGCGTTTGGCAATGATATATGGAAGGGGTCTAAAAGCCCTCTTAAATTGGCTGAAAAACCTGACGCTACAAAAGAAACTGCAATAATATACTCTGCAATGAGCGCCCACCCTACTATCCAACCAAAAAACTCGCCGAATAATATACTAATCCAAGTATAAGCCGAACCTGCGAAGGGCATCACTGAAGCCATCTCTGCATATACGAAAGCTACGAGGGCCGCTACTATAGCTGATACTAAAAATGAAAGTGTTACAGCTGGTCCTGTATGATCTGCAGCAACAACACCTGGTAGTGTGAAAATAGCAGTCGATACAATCGTTCCGACGCCTAATGCTAAAAAGTCTCTCACACGAAGTGTACGTTCTAAATTTGAATCTTTATTTTGATAACGGGATAAATCTTCTTTCCGAAATACTCTTTTAATGATACTCATTTTGCCTAACTCCTTGTTGATTTAAAAATAAACATGTTCTTAAGTATAATGATTTTCAAATACAATGTATATGTTATTTTAAGAAGAAATTAAATAAATTGAGAATGATATTCGTTGTAATTTGTATAATTGAGGAAATATTTGAAGATAAAGTGACAAGCTCAAACATATGATAAAAGCGTAGAATTCCTAGTATATAATATGGATGTCGCCTATCTCTCAGGCGTCAATTTAGACGTTGAGAGGAGGTGAGCTGAATGGGCATATTTTTTATAAATGTCTTAGCCACAATCATCAGTGGTTGCATCATTGCCATGTTTACGCAATGGCTTCGTAATCGTGGCGAAAAACAATAGGCGATAGCGTAAACCACACCATAAAAAGCCCTCACTATTGGCTATAATAGTGAGGGCTTGGTGAACTAAATGGTCATATTTTTTATACCTATATTATAATCACATCGATCTAAAAAATCAATTAAAAATATGATTATTCATAAAATAGATACCTAGGTTACTTTAAAGTGCGTACTCACATTTCTAATCAATCAGCGGTAATATAATTAATATAAACATTATTTGAAAATAATTTTAAATCAAAAACAGAAAAGGGAGAACAACTATGCAATATATTAATTTTCATAATGGCAATGCTATGCCTCAACTTGGTTTAGGCGTTTTTAGAGTAGAAAATGATGACACTGCAAAAGATGCAGTGAAGCATGCAATTATTAACGGCTATCGCAGTATTGATGCCGCATTAGTTTACGGAAACGAAGAAATGGTGGGCCGTGGTATCCAAGAAGGTATCGTTGCAGCAGATATCCAAAGAGAAGACTTATTTATCACATCAAAACTTTGGTTTGATAGCTTTGGCAAAGAGAATGTAGAAAAAGGATATCAAACTTCTATAAATAACTTAGGTCTAGACTACTTAGATCTTTATCTCATTCATTGGCCGGGCACAGATGAGTCTGTCATGATTGAAACTTGGAAAGGTATGGAGGCTTTATATGAATCAGGCAAAGTTAAAAATATTGGCGTAAGTAACTTCAATATTGAGCATTTAGAAGTGTTGAAATCACAAACTTCTATTAAACCTGTCATCAATCAAGTCGAATTTCATCCCTACTTTACACAACAAGAATTGAGAACTTACTTAGATACTGAATCTATATACATGGAGTCATGGTCTCCATTAATGAACGCGGAGATTTTAACAGATGAAACAATCAATGCGATTGCAGAAGAAATTGGAAAATCTCCAGCACAAGTTGTTATTAGATGGAATATTGAACATGGTGTCGTGACGATTCCTAAATCAATTACACCTCATAGAATAGAAGAAAATATTAATATCTTTGATTTCTCATTAACAGCTGATCAAATGGAACGTATTGATGCATTAAACGAAAATAAGAGAATTGGACCTAATCCATTAGAATTAAATGGTTAACATAAATACAGCATACTATGAGTACAAATTAACGATTGCACAGTAGTAGTCTAATATCTAGTCAACCTTACTTATAGGGGCGAGAATACGAAATCAAATTTCAATTTTTGATTTCTGTTCCGCTCCTATTTTTGTGTTGTCATTGATATTTCTAATATTCTAGACGTGCTTCAGACCCCTCTCTCACTAAAAAGGCTACTGATAAAGTTATAATCACCCTCTACCAATAGCCTTCATGTGCTCATTTTATTATTCAATTGTAATGAAATTAATCGCTATTTCATGCGGTTCAGTATCTCTTCTTGAATTATTCCCAACGCTTCATTGTAATCTGTATTTGTATTCTCTTTTGCATTTACCACTAACAAATCTATAAGTTCAATGTCACTCTTGTCACGAACTTCATTTTCAAATTGGTGTAAATGCTCTTCTGAAGTTTCCGTATTGTGTTTTTCTATTTGATAGTATTGATCGGCTCCCAATCCGCCTTCCTCAATCATCACAGAAATACCACTAGAACGTGTTTCATTCAATCTTTTGACTTTGATACGTTTATTTTCACGAATAACCATTTGAATCCCTCCTACATTATGCGCATTTTACAAATCCTTAATGCTTATAACCTATTTACATATTGCTATTGTTGGATTGAAAACAAATCGTCTTGGTGTCTTTATTTTTATGTATTAAAAACTACATTTGCGAATCAAAATATCTAAAAAACTGCAACGCTTCATTTCGATGTTTATTTAAGTGTAATATCCCGTGTGTAAAAATACAATATATTTGCTTATTTATCTATACCCTAAGTTTAAGATAAATATATATTTTTGTGTTTTATTTTAATAAGTTACAGGCCGATTGCAACAACAGTTAACTGAATGACCCAAAATTTAATGGGTCATTCAATTTTATTTAGAAATCTTTCTTTTAAGTAGCCAACCAAATGCTCTAACCGGTAATATAGCATGTAAAAAAAGCATAGGTTTGGCAATCAATCCAACCGTATAACGTGGTTTTGTATGATTGCTTTCTATAATTTTAACAATACGTTTCGCAGCAACAGAGGGATGAGAAAACATGCCGGATTGATGTTGTTTATACATCAATTGTGCCATATTTGAAGCTTTCGATTCATATGGGCCACCTTTTGAAGATGTTTCTAAATGATTAGCTGCAATTGGAGCCCAGTTCGTTTTTATACCACCAGGTTGAATGACTATAACGTCTATCCCAAAATCAGACAGTTCTAAGCGCAAACTTTCGCTATACCCTTCTAAAGCGTATTTTGAAGCATGATACCAAGATCCAAAATTGTTAGGCGTACGCCCACCGATAGATGATATATTTATAATCTTTCCTGAATTTTGATGACGCATTGAAGGTATAATTGCCTTTGTTAGCTCAGATAAACCAAATAAATTTACTTCAAATTGTTTTCTTGCCTCTTCAATTGATACATCTTCAACAGCACCATATGATCCATATCCAGCATTATTAACTAAAATATCTATATGCCCTTCTGTGTTAAGGACGTGATCAACCAAATTATGAATTAAAGTTTGGTCTGTCACATCTAGATGTATTATTTTCACATTATAAGCTAATAAAGATTTCATATTTTCTAAATTTCTTGAGGCGGCATAAACACAGTAGTCTTTTTTAGCTAAAGCTTTAGCTGTTTCGTATCCAATACCACTACTTGCTCCTGTAACTACAGCTACTTTCATTTTTATCATCCTTTAAGTTAATTGTTTTAATTAATACAAATCAATATGGGCTACTATACCACAAATTAATGTTTAGAAATAATTATTCTAATGTGTTAACGTTCTGAATAAAAATAGCATAATATTAAATGGCTCGATATAGAATTTAATATTTTAGTTCCACCCATTATACTAATTTATGATATATCTCCATTTAAATGGGTGTAAACATGAAAAGAAATACAAGTTTTGAGTATATCAGAGATTCTCGTTGACCACTATATAATATAGACAAATGCGTCTAAAATTACTTTGAATATAAAAAAATGACTGCTAATTTTTTAGTTAAAAATTAACAGTCATTTATTAAAACTAGGACTTATGTTCTAGTTTCAACTTTAAGTTAAATATTAATAATTTTTTAAGAATGCTTAATCAAATCCCTCTAGCTAATCGCTCACTAGAAATTCTATTCATGGAGTTAAAATCACACTATATATCGTGTTCTAACTTTTCAGATTTACTTATTCATTATTATTGATTTGTGCTTGTAACGATTGTGAATTAGATCGTGAAATATTGAGTAAATATACCGATTTTGCTAGTGATTGCTTACTATTATTATAGGAAACTCCAGTTCGCTTAGAAAGTATAACTGTAACTAGTGAACCTAACATTGCTATCACTGTAATTGTAATAAATGGTGTCACAGTCGTAACTGGATTAACAAAAAAGATAATCACAGCGATAAATATAGATACTACAGCAATACCGATTAATATTAACGTAGCATACATATATTGCGTTGCTTGTTTTAAATCTTTTTGAAATTGTTCTTTAGAGCGCTTGTATTGAACATTGTTTTTATATAATTTCAAATCTTCGTTTGCATCCATCGTTTGCGCAAAATCTGAAATTTCTTTATTATCATCTTTTTTTAATTCTTCAATGATTGGTTGATAACCAAAGGTAAGTGCAATTTTTTTTTCTTTTTCTGTACCCTTTGCAAGTCGATTCAATTCTTCTAATTTTTGTTGGTTCATTGTTTCCACTCCCATATTGTTTAATATTGATCCGCGTTATTAAGCTAGCTCATTTATCTATTGGGGCTGCTATTTTGTTAACAATAGGTGCTTCTAAACATTATTATTTCTTTTGTGGCAATTCTGTTTTGTGTGAATTTTGAACTTTAGTTTGCGTGTCTGCAGTGGTGTCTTGTGCATTGGCTACGTGACTACCAAATAAAGTACCAGAACCTAACAAGGCACATAAAAAGAGACCACCTAACCAAGTGAAGAATGTTGGTTTTTTTCTACGTTCATAGCGCTTTGCTTTTTCAACACCATCGTCTAATAAGTTGCCTATATCAATGTTTTGCGGTTCAACAACTTTATTAAAATTCGATTGATTTAAATCATTATTTGAAAAACTTAAGGCTTGTTGTTTAATTTCCATAGCACGTGCTGAAATACTTAAACTTGTTTGGTTACTCTGTTCTAATTGCTGATTTAAGCGGTCTAAATGACTTCTATTATTTTGAAGTTCCATTTCTTTAGAACGAATTGATTCGTCTTTATCAGTACTTTCTCTTTTCGATTTTTCTAATTCTACTCTTAACCAATTAATTTCATCTGTCATTTGTGAGTCTTTTAATTCATAATCAGTTACTTTTTGATTCACTGCTAAATCTAAACGTTCGTTAAATGTTGATTCGTTATGAATTAGGTCTTGTTCTAACTTACTAATCTCGCCTCTAAGTTTATCGACATCTTCACTTCTTTTTTGAACTAATGCTTCTACATCTTTTTCCATAATGTTTTGCAGTTCCGACTTTTTAGTATCAATCGTCTCTTGATGATGTTGAACAATGTCATCTACAATTTTAGAAACATGCAAATCATAGTTGTTTTTAACACTAGCATCTAATACTTTGATTTGATTATTATAGGAATTTTTTGCTTTATTTGATAATGTCTTTTCATATTCACGAATGCGGTTTGTTAAAATAGGTCTTTCTTCTCTTTCTATTTTTTCTTCCATGTCTCGGCGTGCTTTTTCGCTACGTTCATTTTTACCTATTTCAAATTCTTTTTCTAATTTTTTGGTTTGTTCTTCAACTTTATTTGGAATAACTCCTAAATCTTCTTGGAATTTACTTTCTATTTGTGTGTAAGATTTATGATATTGAGAATCATTTGATTTATAATTACGCGTTTTATCCGCTTCAATACTTTTGCTCCACAAATCAGTAACAAGTTGATTGAATATACTGTTTATAATATCTTCTCTCTTTTTTTGTAAGACTACTAATTTGTCGTTTTTTGTTTTATTAAAGTCATCTTCAGTTAATTGTTCAAGCTTTTGGTAAGTTGGCAATACTTTTTCATTATAACCTTTATCGTCGATAATACTTCTAAATTCTAAATTTTCATCATCTAAATAAACTTTATCTATAAGTGAATCGAGCGTGCTATATAGATTATCTTTTAAAAATTGAACGTCTGAAAAATCTTCGTTTTTGTTAATAGACATAATTTGTTTTTTCTTTTTTTCATTAGACAATTTTTGCTTAGCACCACGCTTATTTTTATTTTGAATTTGTTTTATAATCGCGTCTTTCAATGGTTGTAACGTTTCAAATTTTAAGCCTTTACTTATATCAGAAATATCAAAATCAGGCATGTTTAGCTCTTTTAAGATATCATTATTTATAACATTTACTTTAAATTCATTTTCATGTGGTATATAAATCCTTAAACCAAAATTACAGTCAAGGCGTTTATTTTCTTTTATATTATGTAAGGAAGTTAGGTCTGTAACACAGTATTCTCGATCTTCAAATATTTTAAAAGGCTCATTTTCATCATTGTGATCTATCGTCACATCAAAAGATTGCACAATTTTAGAGGAACCTAAGATTTGTTTGAAAGATTCAACAGCATTTCCTTTGGAATATCCTTTTCTCAATACTGGGGCAACGATTGGCACAATATATATTTCGGTTTCTCCTGCAAGTACATGGTCTATTTCTAAAGAACTAATATCTAAAACGTTATTTCTCATTACATGTCATCCTTCCATTCGAGTTATTGTTTAAAATGTTGTAAATAATACTTAAATGTTTCATTTTATGCTTAATCGGTTGTTCAGGAAGCAATATAATAATTGATTGAATCGTTACGTATATAAAAATATGTTCGATAATAAGTAGATCAGTTGGTAAGTTTATGTAAAATAAGATTTTAAATATCACAACAAAAACATATTATAAAGTCGAACTTATATACATATTGTAACATTTACATAAATTAATAATTATTAATTGTCAGATTTCTATGATAACATATTAATTAAATTTATAATATGAAGTTTTATAAAGAAAACATTGTTATGATTATTAATTGTAAACGTAAATATTTACAATTAATTTTTATTCGAAAATTAAAATGAACTTGCTTTTTAGGTTGTAAAAAAGAGTGTTCCAACCTCTGCGTAAAGATATATTAGCGAAGAAAATATAAAACAAACTGCATTCAATTACTTTACTAGTTAAATAATTAAAAAGAGTGTTCAGAAAATGATTATTTTCTGAACACTCTTTTTCAAATTTTATAATTGTCTATGTTTTAAATTCTACGATCTAACGTTCAATGCTTTACTGACTTCTATCTGTATAAATTGCTACATCTTTAATCGCTTTATTTGGAGTTTCTATTACGACATTTAAAATTCCCATGATATCTTTATGCAAATTCATAACTTCAGCTTCATTCATAATATCTGTTTGATAATTATAATCTATATCTATCATGCTGTTCCCATTTCTATTACTTATATTTAGTCCTAACGGAACATTATGAGTATCAGAACTAAACCATTCATCTGAATAACCTTTTTCTACAAAATCAGAGTTATATTGTGTTTTTTGAAATGAAACTGTACAGTCTAATAACCCTTTTTTGTTTCCGTTATTTTCCACTATTTCTTTATAAGAATATTTTCGATGTTTAAGTAAATTGAAAGTTTCTGTTTTTACTGTTGTTAGAAAATGGTTAATTGAGGCATTCTTATCAATATCTACTATAACCGGTAAGATCCTTGCGTATACCCCTATGATATTCTTTTCAAACGGTTCATTTCTATTATGTACTAATAAACCGACTGAATTCTTATTTGATGCAGTTTTTTTATGTTTTAAAATAAGCATAGCAGCAGAAAATAAATTACTAATACTCATTTTGTTACTTTCACAAAATTCTTTGATTTTTTGTGTACAGTTTTCTGATAAAACATAACTTTGTCTACTTCCTTGACCATTAGTTACAAGTTTATTTTTGAACAACTCATTATTTTCAAAACCCTTTAATTTTTCATACCAAAACTGTTTATCTTTTTCAAACCTATGTGAGTTTTTATAATTTAATTCATCGTTAACAGAATCTAAATATGAAAATTCAGAAGTTTCTTCTTGAATCCCATAAATTAGATATTCACATAAAGCATTTCCACCTAATGTTGTGCTCCATCCATCTGAAATAATATGATGGTGTAAGGAGAATATACCTATATTTGCGTCAGGTAGTTTTAATATCGTAAATTCGAATAATTCACTGTCCGTTGCAAATATATTCTTTTTGACTTGTTGCTTAATCCATTGATCATAACCTTCTTTATCATTAGTAAAGTCGATATAATCAAACTGCTTTCTTTTATATTCATCAACATACTGTCTATATTCAGAATTTACTTTCGTAATCCTTATTTTATAACTATCATTTTGATTTATTATATTGTTCATAGCATTTTCTATTGTTTCTAATTTCAAATCTTCGTTAATAGTGATGATACCAGCTATATTATTAATACTAGTATTTTCGTAAAATTCCTCTTTTTTAATAACTTCAGTTTGTGCATCTGATAATCTAACTGTTTCCATTATTTATCCTCCGAAAATTGTTACATTTTGAAATGCTGTAACATGTTTTTACTAAATCTTCGTTAATTGCTTGTTATAAATTGGAATTTTACATTATACTACCAATTTTAAATTTGCTCATCATAATTTAAAATAAGTTAATTTTCTTAAGTTGTTTTGAATTATTTATTCTATGAGTTTCAACAATTTTTACTACTTTCTTAAAACACAAAATATATATGGTGTTTCAACGTATTTACAAATTAGAGTGCTCACCTGCTAAACATAGAGCTCGGTAACTATTTAATTGCAGTTACCAGGTTATTTTGGGTAAGCTGAATCCATCGTCGCTTTATTATTTATCACGCTTTTTCGGCCAATATGAAAACATGAGTTTCATACCTACTATAAGTGGGCGTTACAAATGCTATAAATAGAATTTTTAATATATGTCGCTTCCTTCCTTATCAATAAAAAACACAAAAGTAACACACCAACTTTTATATTCTAACACGTACATACTTTTAAGAAAATCCACTTACATATATAGTAAAGTTTTTAGTAGCTCGAAGTGACATGCGTATAAAACCTAAAATAGTCTTAAGACATCCAAAGCATACTTTTACATCTACTTTTTGTTTGTAGGTGTTTGGATTTGTGGTCCCGAAAATTGTTTCCTTCTTAAACATCTTAATGCCCATATTGAAGCTTCAAAAATAACCTCTTCATCTTGCTATTCACTAGCTTTTATACCTTTATTTACTAATTAATAATTCCTTTTTTAAATCTTTACTACGTCTTCTCATTTCGAATACGCTTATTAATAATTGTTTTTTTAGCCGGAATCGGTACAATATAGCTCGAAAAAGGCAATTTACTTATTAAATGAATAGATATCACAGAAAGACACAATATAAAGATATAAGAAATAACAAATGTAGATGAATTGTTAACAATATCTGCATAAGGGTACTGTCTATATATCATAATTAATAAAACATGAATCAAATATATTCCCATAGAATAATTTCCTATAACTGTTAAAGTTTTTGTTAAATACTTATAATTTTTAATATGGTTATACAATATAATTAATAGCGCAAGAAAGAATGGTATATAAATTATGTTAGCTATACTACTTGAACCATATAAATTTGTAATATCAATACTGATTATTAAATCAAAAAATAATATCATTCCTATTATTTTGAAATAAATTTTATATTTTAATATTGAACTATTAATTTCTTTATAATGTTTCGCATAGCAAATACCAAGGAAAAAGAAGGAAATCCAGTTCAATATAAATGCTTTACTATTAACAAAAGCGTTTAGCCAATCATTTTGGAATGTAATTTCACCTTTACCATAACTCAACCAAATTATATTTATTATGGTGGCAACGATATATGCAATTATTAATGGTAGCCCCTTTTTGAATTTGTGTACAAATGGAAATAGTAAATAAAATTGAATTACTACTAAAATGAAATACAAATGTATTTCAGCTGTACCAAGTATATAGTATTTTATTATAGGCGTTCCTGGAGGGTAATATGTATTAGTAAAAAGATGCCTCAATACTATATATAAAGTTGTCCATAGTATATAAGGTATCAAGATTTTAGTGAATCTTGATTTGGTAAAATATAATAAACTAAATTTTCTATTCAAAGTTGAACTTGTAAGCAAAAATGCACTGATTACTGCGAAAATAGGTGTTCCTAATCTCGATATTTGGTTAAAATATGACAAAATGGGATCAATTATGATGCCATTTGAATTATACAATTGAGCAGTTAAATGTATACAAAGAACTAACATCGTGGCTACAGCTCTTATAACAGGGATTTCTTCATAATATTTCATAAACTAATATCTCCTATGGTTTTAATAAAAATTTTTAAAGAAATTAAATAAAAAAACAATTATTCCATAATATCACAATCATTCATTAAAGCACATTGCTTCTGTATAAAATAATAATAGGATTTAATCAAAACTATAAATTTCAAAAACACTTTATATATCATATTTTAATAAATATTGTTATGATATGCTTAAAGTATAATTACACAAATTTTACATATAATTTACACGCGCATAATATTTAGATATTAAATATAGGTATTATCAATGCTTTTTATTTAATTTTGGGAATGCTGAGATATGGGGGGATAACGTGAATATTAATATAGTGGGATTTAATATTTTTTCAAAAGGGGGCACTTCTAGAAGTAATATTAATTTAATAAAAGCGTTTTTAAATAAAGGTCATACTGTGAACTATTTTAACTATAATAATTTTGAAATTAATCAAATTACGAAATTAATAATACATGAAGACATTGATTATGCGAACTTTAGAGTTTTTCAATTAAATAACCCAAAAGCTTTAGCCGATGGAGACATATTAATTATAACTAGAGAGGATTTATTTAAATACGCACGATCAGTTAAAGAAGAAAAGAATAACATAAAAATTGTTGGCGAAATACACGGACCATTGGAATATATAAATGATGATATTGATTTATGTTTAGATGCTATAGATTCAATTAGAGTTAGTACACCATCAATTAAAGAAAAATTCCAAAAGAAATATAAATTTAAATCTGTCTTTAATCAATACGTAAATGCAGAACATGTAGATATATGTGACAAACCTATTAATACAAAAAGAAATTTTTTAATTAAATCTAGGTTTGAAGATGGTGTAAAAGATATATCTTATATTATAAAACTAATGAATTATATTGTTAATAATAGAAATTATGAAGATATACATTTATACATTATTGGATATGGCCCTTCAGAAAATTTATATAAAAACTTAGTGAGATATTACAATTTAGATCATAATGTTTTTATTAATGAAAAAGAACCGCTCAATTATATTTATATTTCTACATCGCATTATGAGACTTTAGGCTATTCTATTTTAGAAACTATCATGTTAGGAAATAGAGCGCTCATCTATCCTGGGAGAGACGATGTTTTAAAAGAAATATATAGTAAATATCATTGTATTGAGTTTTTACAAAAAGATATTGTTGAAGACAGTAAAAAATTATTAACATTATTAAATCATAAATACACCAGTGAAGATAGAATTGAAGATGTAACATATCTAACAAATGAATTTAAAAATGATTCTTATATAGATGAATACATTAGTAAAATCGCTGAACATGAAAATCAACAAACTTTTTTAACTACGAATAAAGAGATAAAATATAATATCGATCAATCAGACACTAAACTTAATAAATTAAATAGTAAAAGAGATTTATATGAAAAATTGAAAAAGAATAAAATGTTTAAGCATTTATTAACTAATAATTATTTCTTCAAGAAAATGAAATCTTTTTATAATTATAGAAAAAACAAGCTACAAGTAAAGGTGTTAGATAAAATTGAGCCTGAGGAAACTAAGGTTTTTATAGAATCCTTCCATGGTAATAATTTTAGCGGAGATCCTAAGTATATTGCATTGAAAATCAAAGAACTTTATAAAGAAAAAAAGATTTTTGTAAGCTCCATCAATTCATTAGTAGATATTGAGATTAGAAATCACGGTTTCATACCAGTGAGGTTCGGAACTGATCAATACGTCAAATCATTCCGTAGATGTAAGTATGTCTTTATGAATGGCAATTCATGGGACAAAGTATATAAGCATGATAAACAAGTATTTATACAAACTTGGCATGGCTTTCCACTCAAAAAAATGGTTAATGATTTAGAAAACAATCAAGATAAAGAATTACAATTAAAACAATTTTTACCCCGTATGAATAAATGGGATTATTTATTTACTTCCTCAGATATCAATAAATTGCTATTAAAGTCAGCTTTTAAATTAGAAGAAAATAACCATTTAAATATTTTAACTTTAGGCGCTCCTAGAAATGAATATCTTCTTGAACATAATAATGATTTCGAAAAAACAAGAATTTTAAATAAATATATGATTAAAGATTTTGAAAATAAAACAATCATTTTATACTGTCCAACATGGAGAAACGATGAAAGAGAATCTTTAACAAACATGGATTTACGAGTTTTACTCGATTATTTACCAAAAGATTATGAAATCATCGTCAAACTTCATCCCAACGAAAGTAAGTTGAGAAATAAATATAATAATTTAAGTTCTAGAATACACTGCTTTTATAATGAATTTATAGATATTCAAGAACTTTATATTATAGCTGATGCAATGATTACAGATTATTCATCGACAATATTTGATTACGCTCACTTAAGTAAACCTATATTTTTACTTCAAGAAGATGATAAAAATTATCAAAATGATGTTGGTTTTTACTTTGATATATTTGAATTAGGTGATTTCCCTGAAGTACCGTCTGATGAAAGACAATTAGCAAATCAATTGAAGAACATTAAAAACATCCAATATTCTAAATTGATTAACAGACTTATGACAAAAGATAAGCATGATACCAGCAAAAAGATATTAAAAGAAGTCTTTTCATAAACTTAAAAACCAAAATTAAAATAGTCAGTCTCTGAGCTAACAATGTTTCAGATAAATGAAAAATCCCCCCTAAAATTTAGATTTTTAAGTCTAATTTATAGGGGGGATTCAAATTGTGGTCGTATCACATTTATTAAAGATAGAGTACTTTAATTATCTTGTGCGTTTTATCTGTATCATAATGACTTAGTCCTTTAGATATTCTTAAATTTCAGTACGTTTCCAAATTAACACTTTGTTTTCACCAGCTTGTAAACTTTCAATTGGTCCTAACAGTGTAGTATCCGTTCTCATATTTTCTACTAAATCAGTATTAATACTGATTGGCATTTCGTTCGGACTTTCAAAGTCTGCATCTACTAGTCTTACTTTAGGTAAAGTATCACTTGATTGGGTTTCTCCTTTAATTTCAAAAAATGATGGTGGTAATGAAATGTTAAGATATAAACCTTCTGATTCTTCTTCTAAAGATAATGCAGGATTAAAGTTCTCATCTATTAAATTATTTTCTTCTTTTTCAAAGTGTTTGGCTTTATTGAAATAAGCATTATTGTTAATAAAAACAGGTTGTTTTATTTTATGATACGCTTGGTGATCTCCTTCTTCTTGAGAGACCAAATACTTATATTCTTCTAAAGATGTTGTATAACCATTATACAGTTCCGTTCCAATATTATTTACAGCATTTTTCCCTATAAATATATTATTGTAGAATCTATCGTCTCCTCCATAGACTGGAGCAAATCCAGCGACTAATGTACTATGTGGCACATGGTAAGGCGTTGATCTATCTAGCATCAATCTATGAACCATTTCACCGTTAATAATATTATTAACGTAAGCACCACCTTGTGCATGATTATCTAAAGCGTAATCAGCAGTTAATATATTATTATCGACGAGATAAGGTCCGCTTGTCACTTCTACAAAAAGATCCCTTGTATTTTCATTAAATATATTTTTACTAATTCTTGTTCCTTGAGTTTGCCAATCAAACCACATACCTAAAGAGCAGTTATGAACGTAATTATTATAAACTTGTGTATCTAAAGCCGCATGTAGTTTAATACCAGCAATTTCATATCCGAAAAACGCTCTTCTATTACCAATATTAAAGATGTGGTTATTATATATTTCACTAAAAGCGCACCCTAAATGTCCCACAATAGCATTTTGTCCACAATCGCTAATTTTATTATTTCTAATGATGTGTGAACCTATCGTTTCTTTATTCCAATCAGCGTTAACAGCACTAAAAACTGTTTCTATTTGGTATTGATAGCCAGGTTTATCTTTTCTAATTGAACTAAAGTTTTGTCCGGTAGATATCTCTTTACCAATTGAAACACCACTACACATTGAATCATGTATATAATTATTTTCTACGATCCATTTTTTACTCCAATTCGTATCAATCAAACCAGTTTGTTTAGCTGTAGGTGGAGACCATTGTGTTGCAGCGTGCGCTAATTCAAAATTACGAATCGTTATATAATTAGTATGTGTTTGATTTGGCGAAAATACGTGTTCTCTGACGTTGATTTCTATTAATTCTTCATTTGGATTATTGTTTTGAAAATTAGCGTAAATTGTTGTACTATTTTCATTTACTTCCGCATACCATAAAAATGTCGATAAATCAGCGTAATCAAAATCAACTTCTTTTTCTGTCCAATGATCAAATACTTTTTCGATTCTTTGTGGATTTTTCAATCTATCAAAAGCACTTACTTCAAATAGTGCATAACCATTTAAATATACTTGTCCTAAAGTCTGGTTATTATCAACCTCAAGCCAATCACCAAATAATTTCACTGAAAACGGATTAAATGTTTTGAATAATTGATTAGGCACTTCTACTTTCCATATATTTCCTTCTACAAGATGCCAATCGTTTATTTCTTCAGAGCCTTTTATAGTAACTTTTTCATTTTTTGCACTTTCAAATGTAATTCTGCGAGACTCGCTTGATCCTGAATTTATGTCGTTTATTTCTTCTCTATATGTGCCTTCATGAACAATTACAGTATCACCTGGTAATGCGAGCGATGCTGCTTTATTGATTGTTAACAACGGTTCTTCTTTATTCCCACTTGAAAAATCTGATCCTGTTTTAGCTACATATAATTTTTTTGTCATAATATAACCTCCGCTTATTTATATATTTGTTTATTTCTCAGTTCGCCCACTTCATTATTTCTTATTTGTTTCTTAACTTTTCCTATGAATTTTTCATAATTTAAAAAGAATGTAAAAATTAAAATTAATGTGACCATAGCTAATGGGAAGTATATTTGCATCGCTTTTATCGCAAAAATTGTTTTTTCTGACTGCATTGCTGTACCTGCAACATATCCACCGATAGACAATGACCACCCCACAATAGCTGATTGTAATCCTGATCCAATCTTCATCCCAGCACTAGCTAAACTAAACACCGATCCTTGTACTGGAACACCTGTTTTCCAATATATAATATCGCCAATATCTGCAACGATACCGCTTAATGCAGCGGTAAATGGAACTAATCCAACACCATGAATAGCTAGTCCTATAACTAGCATAGTTAAATTCTCTGAAAATACAGCCATTACAACATATGAAATGATTGAGATGATTATACCAATAATGATACTCTGCTTAATCCCAACTTTCTCAGCAAATTTAGCTGCAAATAGTAAGCCCAAAATTGTAGGAACCAAAGTAGCAATACTTAAAATTGCCATAATGTTTGGATCATTAAATATATAAGTAGCGTAATAAATTCTCATACTATTATCTGTTTGACGTAAGTACCAAAGTAAATAAAGAATAATCGCAATAATAAAGTATTTTTCTGTGATTAACACTTTAAGAATTAAGGTAAACGGTATACGTTTATTTGTTTCCTTGTTAGTATTGTCATTTGTATTTTTACTTGTTTCTTTATATTGCTTAGTTGCAACGTTTCTTTCTTTTACAAAATAACCTGTAATCATTAATGGTATAGCACATAATGCAGCATAAATTATTGCTGTATATGTCCAACCTTGCTGATTACCTCCAAATCCAGAAACTAAAAACGTCGTGAATGTTGTGATACATAATACACTAAGATTAGAGAAAATAAAGCGAATACTACCTAATGAAATACGATCAGTTTCATTCTTTGTCATGAACGACACAAGTGAAGAATACGCAACGTTATTAGCAGTGTAAAAAACGAATGATATCAAGGAGTATACTACGAATATATAAGTTATTTTTCCAGTATCTCCAAGTGATTGTGGCACGTTAAATAATAAAAAGGTTAAAATACCTAATATAGGAGCAGTCCAAAATACCCATGGCTTTGCCTTACCCATTTTTGTATTTGTATTGTCAATAATACTTCCCATAAATAAATCCGAAAACCCATCTGCAAATCGACAAATTAGAATGATAGTACCAATAACAGCACCAGCAATACCCACTACATCAGTCATATAAATTGTTATAAAAGATGCAATAAAGGTCCAACTATAATTTGCTCCAAAATCCCCAATACCAAAAGTAATTTTCTCTGGCATTCCTAATCGTTCATTCTTATCACTTTGTTTAGAATCATAACTATCGGACATAACCCCACCCCATTAATTTTTAATGTATGTCTGCTCATAGATGATTAACAAAACAACTATTCATAAATTAGAATGTCCAAACCAGTAATATGTATAGTTATTTTTACACGTTAACTTTTAGCGATTCCCCCTTATTTTGGTTGGTTTGTTAATTTAACTAACCAAATTAATGTAAATATACCACCTCGCAACTTTTTTGTAAACGCTTTCTCTTTTCTGGATATATTTCTTTTTTTTTATTAATTATATTTTATGTGTAATATTAAATATTATGTTCGCTTGAGATTATCACTATTTGCTCTTTTTTATTTTTTAAAAAAATGCTGACAAGGCTTTGTGTCTTACTTCTGTAGAATTTCGTCACCAACATAACTTATAACTAAATTTATTAAATTGTGTTAATCTTTTTATGATAGACTGCTCATTTATATCTTTACTTTGATATTTTATAATGTATAAAACTTTATAAAGGTATGCGTAAGTATAAATTTAAATTAAATAATAGCATTCACAATTAATATGAATCCTAGGCCTAATACAGATAGCAATGATTCTAGCAATGACCATGTTAAAAACGTTTCTTTCATACTTAAATCGAAATACTCTTTAAACATCCAAAATCCTGCATCATTAACATGTGAACAAAATACACTGCCTGCGCCAATAGCGAGTACAATTAGCGAGATATTTACGTCACTCGATTGTATTAATGGTAATACAATTCCTACTGACGATAGCGCCGAAACGGTAGAAGATCCTAAGGCTAAGCGCAATATAGCTGTCGCTAACCAAGCTAAAATAATAGGAGACATTTCAGTACCTTGGAATAATTTAGATATTGTATCACCTACTCCACCATCAATTAATACTTGTTTAAACACACCGCCTCCACCAATGATTAAAAGCAACATAGCTATAGGCGTAATCGCATTTGAAACAGTTGTCATAATTTGATTCATAGACTGCTTTCTTTTAATCCCCATAGTATAAATCGCAAAAAGAACTGCTATAAGCATAGCCGTGGTTGAAGAACCAATAAAATAAATGAAACCTTCGAGTCCATTAGCCTTACCATCTTCATGACCAGTTATCAATTGCACTGCTGTTGCTAACAACATTAAGATTACAGGGCTTAATGCAGTTAATAAACTTAACCCAAAACTGGGCATATTATTTTCTTCAAATGTTCTAATTTCTCCAATACTAGCTCTTTTTCCCATTTTTGAAAATGCAGTTGGCGCAATTTTATATGCTAATTTTGTATAAAATGATCCAACAATAATTGTTAGCGGAATTCCTATAATCATACCGTACATTAATACTTGTCCTACATTTGCATGAAGTGCTTGTGATACAGCTACTGGACCTGGGTGAGGTGGCAAAAAACCATGTGTTATAGCTATTGAAATCGTCATAGGTAATCCAACCGTAAGATTAGAAATATTCATTCTTTTTGCTAATGTGAAAACAAGTGGTATTAGCAATACAAACGCTACCTCTAAAAACAATGAAATACCTATGATAAATGATGCAATCAACATTGCCCATGTCACGTATTTTTCACCAAATGCATTTATCAGTTCGTCTGCGATTTTAGTCGCACCACCACCATCTGATAGTAATTTACCTAGAATGGATCCTAAACCAAATATAATTGCAATGCTTCCAAGTGTTTCCCCCATGCCTTTTTCAACTGATGATACAATTTTATCTATCGGTATACCCAGAATAATCCCTGTTACCATAGAGGTAAGTATCAATGCGATAAAAGTATTTAGTTTCAATACAATAATTAATATAAGTAAAATAGATACTCCAATAGCTACACCTATTAGTGGCCATATTTCTTCAAACATTTTAATCTCCCTCTTCCTAAGTAATTGTTCTAATATTATTTTTTATAAAATTTATTAACTTGAAAGTAAAATTTTATAATTATTGAAATCGCTTACAAATATAAGTGCATCTTATTATAGTTTGTTTTTATTTTCAAATTATTTCTTTTTATTTTTTATTTTTTCGTTTGTTTTCAATGATTAGTTGACAAACGAAAATTCGATGTTAGGGTTGAAATATATTGATAGCGTTTTCATTTTAATTTTTTATAAATCTTAAATAGCTTTATTAATTTATAATCACTTAATCTAAATGATTCCATTATTTAGATTTTGAGTATTTCAATTATTAGGAGGATAAATTATGACAATTAACTTTGGATGCCAAGGATCAACTTGGGTGCTAGATTATGATGTAGCAGCAGATAAAATGGATCAGGTCATGAATGATATTGAAAGTGCTGGACTTGTAGGTGTTGATGTACAAATCACTTTACTCGGTAAATATCAAAACGAACCCAACAAATTAAAAGAAGAACTTGATCGTAGAGGTCTAAAGTTAGCGGCATTAACAATACCTCACGCCTTTGAAGGTGGACATGCATCTGAAAAAGAACAAGCACTCGAAAATCATTTTTTTGAATATCTTAAGCATTTCCCTGGTGCCATTATGAACGTGCCATCAAGAAGTGGAGAAAACCGTAATCATTTACTACAAAGACAGCAAGAAATAATAAAAGGAGCTAATCATCTTGGAAAACGTGCATATGAAGAACACGGTATAATAACTTCAATGCATCCGATTTCTTATGAAACATCATACTGGAAGTATAAAGAAGATTATGAAGTTCTTTTTAACGGTTTAGATTCTAAATATATGGGATATACACCAGACGCTGGTCACATTGCAATGGGTGGCATGAACGCACCTGAAATAATAAAAGAAGCATTACCATTGATAAAACACGTTCACTTTAAAGATGTTTCACAGGATTTGATATGGAAGAACATGGGTGAAGGAAATATAGATTTAACAAAATGCACAGATATTTTAAAAAATAATGATTATGAAGGTTGGATAATTTTAGAAGATGAGATTGGTGAAGAGCATACAAATACGACTCAAGTTGTTAAAGACCTAGGAAATTATGCGAAACAAAATCTTCAACCAATTATAAGTAAATAATAATTTTTCAAATTAAAATTCATAATTAAGTATTTCACTAAACTTATTAAAATTAGGAGTGTTTAATATGAAAATAGGATTTATTGGATTAGGTATTATGGGTAAACCAATGGCACTTCATATAATTAAAAGTGGCTTTGAAACTTATCTTTTTGATATAAATACAAATGCAGTTAATGAATTAAATGCACTTGGAGGTAATGCATGTAGCTCAGTTAAGGAAATCGCTGAAAATAGTGAAATTATTATCACGATGCTTCCTACATCGCAACATGTTTCAGAAGTATTGTTTTCTGAAGATGGTATTGCCAATAATAGCGCTCCAGAAACAATTGTTATCGATATGAGTTCCGTATCTACTGAAGATTCCAAAATGTTTTCAAGTAAATTAAAAGCATTTGGTATTTATTGTATGGATGCACCAGTAAGTGGTGGAGAACCAATGGCTTTGGAAGGAAAACTTTCAATAATGGTGGGAGGAGATGAAAGGCATTTTAAAAAAGCTCTTCCTTTATTCCAAGAAATAGGAGAAAACATTGTTCATTTTGGAGAAAATGGCAATGGCTCTGCAGCTAAATTGGCCAATCAAATAATAGTAAGTGCCAATCTTGCAGCTCTTTCAGAAGCATGTGTTTACGCAAGTAAATCAGGCATCGACTTAAACAAACTTTTTGAAGCACTTAATGGTGGACTAGCTGGTAGCGCAATAATGGATGCTAAAATGCCTTCTATAATTAGCGGGAATTACGAGCCAGGTGGAAAAATAGAAACGAACTTTAAAGATTTAGGGAATATACAGCAATCCGCAAATGCGATAGGTGTACCCTTGCCTGTTACCAACTTAGTAAAAGAGATTTTCAGTTCAGAAATGGTGAATGGAAATGGTAAAAAAGACCATTCTTTTATTATTGATTTCTTTGAAAAAATGGCCAATCATAAAATACCCGTAACGAGTAATTAAAGAATCAAATAAAACACCTTCGTTGAATTCATTTTAATATACGAATTCAACGAAGGTGTTTTTTCACGTGAAACTTGCTATTTAAAAAAATACATACTTAATAACATAATGATTAAAAAACCGCCTACGATTAATATGAAAGTATATATAAATGTCAGGGTATTTCTAAGTTTTGTAGTATTAACCTCATTAGGATCTTCACCATTCATAAAAGCTACGATTCGATCGTAAGTTTGCATATTATTAGACTTCTTAATTAAATCTACTTTGATAGAAGCGTACATCGCAATAATAAATAGCACAACCTCAATGACTATGCCAATCGTTCCCCAATAATAAATTGCTGGACCAAATAAAATCGCTGCTAATAACATCGGCCACACCATTAAATGTGACCACAAGTTAAAGTTCGTTTGCTTTAATTTCTGTTCCATAATCTCCACATCTCCTGTGACTAAATCGTCTAAAGAAACATCAAACAATGAACTAAGCATAAGTAAATTATGAACATCTGGATAACTCTTATCATTCTCCCAATTAGAAATTGTTTGTCGTGAAACATATAATTTCTCAGCTAAATCTTCTTGAGATAAATAATCACGCTGTCTGAAATACTTAATTTGAGAACCTAAATTCATTGTCATGCTCCTTTAACTTGAGATTAATATGGAAATTATTATTAGACTACCAAAGTTCTTTGACGTATGCACCTTTTCAATTGTAAAAATGTTTTTACACCCTATGATATCAACGTTTTTAAGACTACCTTTAGACAGCACAAAGGGAGCGAGATAGAAATCAAAATCTGATTCCGTATTTCGCTCCCTAAAGACTAATTAACTATTATCCAAATACTGCCAATATGAGAACTTAAGTTGCTTGTTGCTGATATTGAATTTGGTGATCTAATTCAAATTCTTCACCTGCAGTGATTTTCTTATATTGATAACCAAAGTACAGAATCCATAGTATCGTCAGGCCAAACGCTAACACATAGCTTAATGTAAGATCTAATCCTAAACCAATTGGCTGACTAAGAATATACGTAAATATATTCCATGTCATGAACACGGCTGGTATTGCTGCAACCCAGAAATTCTTTTTAGCCATGAGTAGATACATAGCCCCTACCCATAAAGCAACAGTGGCGGTTGTTTGGTTAGCCCAAGAGAAATAACGCCAAAGTACTGTAAAATCTACTTGAGTCAAACCGAAACTAATTACAAATAATGGTGCAGCTACGATAATTCTTTTTACAATACTACGTTGGCCATAATTTAAATAATCCGCAATAATCATTCTGGCACTACGGAAAGATGTGTCCCCACTTGTAATCGGTAAGATGATTACGCCTAATACTGCAATTGTTCCAAATACAGAACCTAATAATAGATGAGAAGCTTCACTTACTACTAATGCTGCCTCACCACGGGCTAATACATCACTAAGTCCATTGTAACCATTAAATAGACTCATGCCTGCTGCTGCCCAGATCATAGCGATAATCCCTTCAGCAATCATCATCCCGTAAAAGATAAAACGACCATTATTTTCTTTTTTCGTTGTTCTAGAAATAATTGGCGTTTGAGTCGCATGGAAACCAGATAATGCGCCACAAGTAATCGTGAAGAATAATAATGGGAAAATAGACGCCCCATCAGGATGCATGTTTTTTAAGTTAATCTCTGGAATCGGTGCGCCCGTTTGAATAAGACGGAACCCTATACCAACCGCACTGATTAATAATAATGCCCCAAATATTGGATAAATACGACCAATAATTTTATCAATAGGTAAAATTGTAGAAAGAACGTAATAAACAAAAATAACAAAAATAATGATACCTAAAGCAATACGTCCGTCTAATAAATTATGTAATAATAATGCCGGACTTGTAACAAATACTGTCCCTGTTAAAAGTAATAATAAAATAGAAAAGATATTAACAAAGTGTTTCATCACTTTTCCTAAAAACTTACCAGCAAGCTCAGGTAAATGAGCCCCTTTATTTCTGATTGAAATCATCCCAGTTAAATAATCATGAACCGCCCCTGCAAAAATACAACCCACAACAATCCAAATAAATGCGACAGGCCCATAAAGTGCTCCCATAATTGGTCCGAAAATAGGACCAACACCTGCGATGTTTAATAATTGAATCAGTGAATTAGATGATGTCTTCATCGGTAAGTAATCGACATCGTCTCTCTGATGAAATGCTGGTGTCGGTCGTTCTACTTTCGTGCCAAACATCTTATCGATGTATTTACCATAAGTGAAATAACCTATAACTAATAAAATAATAGATACGATAAACGTAATCATATTATCATCCCCCCTTTAGATAATGTGTAAGCGTTTTCTTAATTTAATCACAGTTTCTGATTTATCACAATATTACAATGGAATTTTTATATTAACTTAATAAAATTTAAACATAAAAAGACTGTTAGATTTCCAATTAGGATTCTAACAGTCAGTGATTTAATCTAGGATCTATTTCCCAGATTGTTTTATTTTGGTTATATTAACGTTTGTATAATTTAATCTTTATTTCATAATAGTCGTCATGATCTTTAGCTTGATGTTCATACTTAATACCGCTTTTTTCAATACTTTCAAGACTTTTACCAACTGCATCACGTGCGTCAGTTAAGTCTTTTTCAAATCCAAATGTTTGAGCCGTCACCTTTTCAGGGCCAACTTTTTGTTTCACTCGTGCTTCTGTTTGTTTTACATTTAGCTTCTGGCTAATAACAGTTTCAACCATTATTTCTTGATCTTCTTCTGATAAACTTAACATTGCACGAGCGTGACGTTCAGTAATCTTACTTTCACGTAAACGTTCGATGACTTTAGGTGCTAATTTTAATAAACGCAGTTTATTAGCTATGAAACTTTGACTTTTACCAACACTTTTAGCTAATTCACTCTGTGTGGTATCCCCGATTTCCAATAACTTTTTATATGCTTCCGCTTCTTCAACGACAGATAGGTTTTCACGTTGAATATTTTCAATAAGTGCAACCACTGCAGTCTCTTCATCATCTAAATATCTAATAATGACTTCTGCGTGTGTTTTACCAAGTGATTGAAACGCTCTAAATCTACGTTCACCAGCAATAATTTCAAACATATCTTCTTCTATTGGACGTACGACGATAGGCTGTAACAAACCATGTTCTTCTATTGATTCTGCGAGTTCTTTTATCTTATTTGGCTCAAATACTTGTCTTGGTTGATAACGGTTTGGCACAATACGTTCGATATGAATAGATTCAACGCTATTATTATGATCTTCTTCAATATAACCAACAATGTCATCTTTGTTCTTTAAACCAAATAATTTAGAAAAAGGTTTCTTCATTTTCCATGCGCTCCCTCTAAATTAATTGTATTGATTTGCATTTACTTGTTAAGCAATGGAGACTTATTCGGTGTTCCTGGTTTTCTAGGATACTTCTTAGGTGTCTGACTTCTCTTGTCTATAAGGATCATTTGTCTCTCGCCTGCTTCTTCTGGCAATTCATATGAAATTGTTTCTCGAACTTTACCACCCAAGATACCTAAACCGAAACGTGCTTCTTCTAATTCTTCTTCACCTTTAGAAGATTTTAAAGCGATGAATTGACCGCCTTTCTTAACTAAAGGCAGACACAATTCACTTAATACTGAAAGTCTAGCAACAGCACGTGCAGTTACGATATCATAAGACTCCCTGTAGACTCCTTTGCCAAACGTTTCGGCACGATCGTGCACGAAATTTACGTTTTCAAGGTCTAGCGCTTCCGCTAATTGATTCAAAAATTTTATACGTTTATTTAACGAATCTACAATTGTAACTTTTAAATTCGGATAAATAATTTTCAAAGGAATGCTTGGGAAACCAGCACCAGCACCTATATCACAGATTGTTAATTCTTTAGTCAAATCCGTATAAAAACTTGGCGCAATTGAATCATAAAAATGTTTCAAATACACTTCATGTTCTTCAGTGATACTTGTTAAATTTATTTTTTCATTCCATTCAACAAGCATTTGATAATACGTTTGAAATTGTCGTTGTTGTTCTTCAGAAAGTTCTATTCCTTGTGTACTGAGTTGCTTAGTTAACCATTCTACACTCATCTTAATTTTTCACCCTTTGGATTTTTCCTTGTTCAAGAAAAACAAGTAAAATTGAGATATCAGCTGGATTCACACCAGATATACGAGAAGCTTGCGCAATGTTTAATGGCTTAACTTCTGTTAATTTTTCACGCGCTTCAGTCGCTAAACTATCTACCACACTGTAATCTAAGTCTTCTGGAATTTTTTTCTCTTCCATACGTTTTACTTTTTCAACTTGTTGTAACGACTTGTTGATGTAGCCTTCGTATTTCGTTTGAATTTCTACTTGTTCTTCAACATCAGATGGAAGTGCATGTGATTCATCCAGAATTTCAAGAATTAGGTCGTAAGTCATTTCAGGACGACGTAACAATTCTAATGCTAAAATACCATCTTTCAAGCGAGAACCACCTTGTGCTTCAATAATTTCTTGAACGCGATCATGTGGTTTCACTCGGATGCTAGCTAAACGTTCTTGTTCTGATTTTATCATGTCTCGTTTTGCATTAAAACGTGCATAACGCTCTTCAGAAATCATTCCTAATTCATGACCTAAATCAGTTAGACGTAAATCTGCGTTATCATGTCTTATTAATAGACGGTACTCTGCACGAGAAGTTAATAAACGGTAAGGTTCATTTGTACCTTTTGTAACAAGATCATCAATTAATACGCCGATATATGCGTCAGAACGGCTTAATACAACTTCATCTTTATTTTGTACTCTAGCTGCTGCATTAATACCAGCCATAATACCTTGTCCAGCCGCTTCTTCATAACCTGATGTACCGTTGATTTGACCAGCAGTGTACAAGTTTTTGATTTTTTTAGTTTCAAGTGTTGGCCATAATTGTGTAGGTACGAGTGCATCGTATTCAATTGCATATCCCGCACGCATCATGTCTGCTTTTTCTAGACCAGGGATTGTTTCTACCATTTGTCTTTGTACATGTTCTGGAAGACTTGTAGATAATCCTTGTACGTAAACTTCATTCGTATTACGTCCTTCTGGTTCTAAGAATAATTGGTGACGTGGTTTATCGTTGAAACGCACAAATTTATCTTCAATTGATGGACAATATCTTGGACCTGTACCTTTAATCATTCCTGAATACATTGCTGATAGATGTAAATTATCATCAATCACTTGGTGTGTATCAGCATTTGTATATGTTAACCAACATGGTAATTGATCTAAGATGTATTCAGTAGTTTCAAAACTAAACGCCCTACCTACATCATCACCTGGTTGGATTTCAGTTTTAGAATAATCAATTGTTTTCGCATTTACACGAGGTGGTGTACCTGTCTTAAATCTAACAACTTCGAAGCCAAGGTTTCTTAAATTATCAGCTAATGAAATAGATGGTAATTGGTGGTTAGGCCCACTTGAATATTTCATGTTTCCTAAGATGATTTCACCACGTAAAAATGTACCTGTTGTAATAATAACTGCCTCTGCCCAGTATTCTGTTCCAATATTAGTACGTACGCCTTTAATCACATCATCTTCAATCATTAAGTCATCTACCATGCCTTGCATAATATCAAGGTTTTCTTCATCTTCAATCACTTTTTTCATTTCTTGTTGATACAATACTTTATCTGCTTGTGCACGTAATGCTCTCACTGCTGGGCCTTTACCCGTGTTTAACATACGCATTTGTATGTGCGTTTTATCAATCGTTTTGGCCATTTGTCCACCTAAGGCATCTATTTCACGCACGACGATTCCTTTTGCCGGTCCACCAACTGATGGATTACATGGCATAAACGCGATATTATCTAAGTTAATTGTTAACATCAGCGTTTTTGCACCACGTCGAGCTGAAGCAAGTCCTGCTTCAATACCAGCATGCCCGGCTCCTATTACTATTACATCATATTCTTGAGCCATACTATTTTCCTCCTTATTATTTTCCTAAACAGAACTGACTAAATAATTGATCTATCAATTCATCACTTGCGGATTCTCCAATGATTTCACCTAATATTTCCCAAGTTCTCGTTAAGTCAATTTGAATCATATCCATTGGTATATCTGATTCTGCTGCATCTATTGCATCTTGAATTGTATTTCTAGCCTCTTTTAACAATGAAATATGCCTTGAATTAGATACATACGTCATATCTTGATTTTGAACATCGCCACCAAAGAATAAATCTCTAATCTGTATTTCTAATTGATCTATTCCTTCTTGCTTTAACATAGAAGTTTCGATTAACGGCATATCTCCAACCATTGCCTTAACTTCATCTATATCTAATTGTTTATCTAAATCCATTTTATTTACAATAACAATCGCGTCTTCATTTTTGATTACTTCATAAAGTTTACGGTCTTCTTCAGAGAGTGCTTCATTATAATTTAATACAAATAAGATTAAGTCAGCCTCGCCCAATGCTTTTCGAGAACGTTCAACACCTATGCGCTCTACAATATCTTCAGTTTCACGAATACCTGCTGTATCTACTAATCTTAGTGGTACGCCTCGAACGTTGACGTATTCTTCTAATGTATCTCTTGTCGTTCCTGGCACTTCTGTAACAATAGCTTTATTATCTTGGATTAGATTATTAAGCATTGATGATTTACCAACATTTGGTTTACCAACAATTACTGTAGATAAGCCTTCTCTCATAATCTTACCTTGCGTACCAGTTTCTAATAATTTATTAATCTCTGTTTTAATTTCATTTGATTTACCTAATAAAAATTCTGTAGTAGCGTCCTCTACGTCATCATATTCTGGGTAATCTATATTAACTTCGACTTGTGCAAGGATTTCGAGAATGGATTGTCGCTGTCGCTTAATCATATCACTCAAACGGCCTTCTATTTGATTCATTGCAACTTTTGATGCACGATCGGTTTTAGAACGAATAAAATCCATTACCGCTTCCGCTTGAGATAAATCAATACGTCCATTTAAGAACGCACGTTTCGTAAATTCTCCTGGCTCAGCCATACGTGCCCCATTACTCATTGTTAATTCAAGCACTCTATTAATTGTTAAAATACCACCGTGACAGTTGATTTCAACAATATCTTCACGCGTAAAAGTCTTCGGTGCACGTAGCACAGAAACCATTACTTCCTCTATAACTTCTTCTGATTCCGGGTCAATAATATGACCATAATTAATTGTATGAGATGTTACGTCTACAAGTTTTTGTTTTCCTTTAAATAACTTGTCAGCAACGTTAACTGCATCAGCACCAGATAAACGTACAATACCTATCGCACCTTCGCCCATTGGCGTGGATATACTCGTTATTGTATCTAAATCCATCATCCATCTCGCCTCCTTTATTGTCTAAATTTTATCATTATAATATTGTAAAGAGTTTCCTATCAAAAAGCGAACATCTTGATTGAAAAAATACACAGTTAGTCTTAGGTTTGTCTGAGGTTAGACTGACGACAGTCTAATTAACCGCTCCCCTACCCTACTTAGATACGCTTATTAAAAGCCTTGGCTATTTTCAATACATGTTCAAGACTCGCTTGAATTTGTAACGTATCCATATCTTTAGCTGGCTTCCTCGCTATTACTACAATATCTAATGGTAGCATGTCTTCTTTGTGTACCTTGAAGTTTTCACGAATAGCTCTTTTAATACGGGTTCTGACTACAGCATTACCTATTTTTTTAGAAACACTTATTCCTAGGCGGAAATGCTCTAAATTTTTGTTGGGTTTTGTGTATACTACAAATTGTCTGTTAGCGACTGATTTCCCTTTTTTATAAATAAATTGAAAATCACCATTCTTTTTAATTCGATACGCTTTTTCCACCAACCATCACTCACTTATCTCTTCATTGGATGTATTATATTTTATATATGTTTAATCTATATCACTAATTTTCTTAAATTACTAACGAAAATTAACGTAATTTCCTGTCATTTTCCTTCATTAAAACCAAAAAAAAGACCACTGATGAGTCAGTGATCTTATGCTGATAGTACTTTGCGGCCTTTACGACGACGACGCGCCAAAACTTTACGACCATTTTTTGTGCTCATGCGTTTTCTGAAACCATGAACTTTACTATGTTTACGTTTATTTGGTTGATAAGTACGTTTTACCATGCAAAAACACCTCCATCTTTATTCGGTTATCTAACTATTATAATAGATAAATTAATATACGCTTCTGCTCTTAAGTCTTGATTTAACTGTTATTAATTTCTAGTCATAATTCAAGCAACTTCTACAATATAACAAAATATATTTTATAAAGCAAGCATCAATTTGAGTCTTTGCGATTTTATAGGCAAAATCAAAACACTTCCAAATTCAATTGCATATAAGGAAGTGTTGAATTATAAATTCCCTAACTTCACCCTATTATAGTAGAAACATCACTATCTAAAAAATAAACCGCATTACCTTCATTTTTCTTTATACATTTTCCATACAATCTTTATAAATTATTTCCCAAGCTCACAAATGGCTAAATTTTTGATATACTGTTTGTTCCTCTAAGTTATCCACTTATGCACAGTTACGTTTTCTATTTTTGTGGATAATATATATGTTATTAACAAGATTATCTACGTTTTAACAACATATTCACAGCCATTTGACATTGGTCATTGTTAAAAAGTATAATTGTGTGGATAAGTCATGTAAATATTGATAGATACAGGGTTTACTTTATTGAATTATATACTAAACAGCTGTGTATAAATCATAGTTAGTAAATAGTTATCCACTGATTGTGTGTAACTTGTGGATAATTATCAACATGCTGTGATTAGTTTTATTTAAGCCTGTTGTTTTTGTGTATAACTTTTAAAATTTATGAAAGTTGGAGTTTATTCAT
>NZ_JBBOSM010000002.1:0-29992 GCF_038005145.1 Staphylococcus sp. FSL K6-3157
ATGCCAAGTTTTGAGAAATACAATTTATCACAAGTGAAAACTGAAAGATTTTATCAATTGCCTAAATATTTGTTTGAAGATGCATATTTTAAAAAAATGTCAGCAGAAGCCAAAATTATGTATGCATTATTAAAAGATCGCTTTGAATTATCTATACAGAACGAATGGGTAGATAAAAATAACAACATTTATTTTATTTTCAGTAATAAACATTTATGTGAATATTTAGGCTATGCTGAACAAAAAATCATAAAATTAAAAAAAGAATTAGTGAAATTTAATTTACTTACTCAAGAACGTGTAGGTCTTAACAAACCTAACAGATTATATTTATTGAAACCAAATTATGACACTGAACCGAGTCATATCAAGGAACTTCCAAATTCACAGTTCCAGAACAATGAATTTGGAAGTTCTGGAACTGTGAATTTAATTGGTCAAGAACTTCCAAATTCACAGTCTAATGATACTGACTTAAGTAATACTGATTATATAGAGACTGAGAATAATGATACGAATGACTTGAATGATACATACAACAATCCAATAAACAATAATCATTCGGATCATACAAATCATCAACAAACCGAATTTAATAATGATGCGCTTAAGTTCCAAGTACTCGAAGAATTGCCACAACAACTTCAAGACTATTTAAGTAAATTTGAAATTAGAGAAATACGAATTATTAAAAGTGTATTACTCAAAGGGAAGAAATCATTTAATAATGCACATGATACCTATTATCGTTTAGAAGATGTTGAGTTTGAAATTGTAAGTGTGTTGAAACGTTTTAAAGCGATGCTGCTACAAAAGAATGAAACAGTTGAAGCTATGCAAGGATATTTAATGCAATCGATTAAAGCTGAACTTGAAGAAATACACGCACTTAATATGCGTCGTCAAAACATGAAACAACATAATATCTTTAATCAATAAATTTGGCGTGCGTTCACATTTAAATTAAGAGAAACGCCCTTTATATCATAGGTAGCTCGTAAATAAAGGGTTACATAGGATTAAACTATTTTTAGGAGGGCGCGTATGGAGTTCTATTCTAGAGACTTAAAGAATACTGATATAGATCGTTTAAATGAATTATATGCTTTACCAGAAGTGACACAGTATCAAACTTGGGGGCCTCAAAGTTATGAAGAGACTCAGCAATTCATTAATGTGGTTTTAGAGAAAGATTCAAATTGGATTTACAATGTCCTCGTGGATCCTGATACAGATAAAGTGATAGGGACGATACAATTAGCCATAGATGAAGCAAATCAAAGTGCTAAAATTAACTTTATTGTCCACCCAAATTGTTGGGGTCACGGCATTGCGACGGATATAGCAAAAACAATCATCAAATATGCCTTTAAAGTACTGAAACTCAATCGAATATGGGCATCCATTGATTCAAGCAATATAGCTGCCGGGATTGTGCTAGAAAAATTAGGCATGAAACAAGAGGGCGTTTTGAGAAAAGATAAATTAGTGCAAGATACATACAGAGATACATTAATCTATGGTCTTTTGAGAAGTGAATACTAAGAGAGATTATTTATATACTCAATCCTTTGTTAAAGTTAAACGCATTAAAAAATCAAAACGCGTTTGTATCAAAAATTGGTTTGTGAAATTAAGATGTGTTTATTTGGCTCATATTTGCATTTTAAGAACGTATATAAGCTTTAGGTATAAATCTATATAAGTAACTCTAAATCCTTTGAAATGCCCCTTTAGAATCTAAATGAGGCTATATAAAAATAAAAAGCCAATCCATGACTAAACTTGCAGACGAATGTCGGCATAGCGTGAGCTATTAAGCCGACCATTCGACAAGTTTTGGGATTGTTAAGGGTTCCGAGGCTCAACGTCAATAAAGCAATTGGAATAAAGCATCTATGATTATTTGAAAATATAAGTTACAATACATTCAAAAATATTTTTGAATGAGGTGTATTATGATTCAAACGGTTATTACTGCTGCTGTTCTTTATATTGCTACAGCAGTTGATTTATTAGTGATTTTATTAATATTTTTTGCTAGAGCAAAGACTAGAAAAGAATATAGAGATATTTATGTTGGTCAATATTTAGGGTCTATTATTTTAATATTAGTTAGTTTGTTTTTAGCTTTTGTATTAAATTATGTTCCAGAGAAGTGGATATTAGGTTTATTGGGTTTAATACCAATTTATCTTGGAATTAAAGTGGCTATTTATGATGATTGTGAAGGAGAAAAGAGAGCTAAAAAAGAATTGAATGAAAAAGGATTGTCTAAATTAGTTGGTACGGTTGCAATTGTTACGATAGCAAGTTGTGGTGCTGATAATATTGGTTTATTTGTTCCGTATTTTGTGACATTAAGTGTTACTAATTTATTAATTACTCTGTTTGTCTTTTTAATTTTAATTTTCTTCTTGGTATTTACTGCACAAAAATTAGCTAATATTCCAGGAGTTGGAGAAATTGTTGAGAAATTTAGTCGTTGGATTATGGCTGTTATTTATATAGCTTTAGGTTTATTTATTATTATTGAAAATGACACTATTCAAACAATTTTAGGATTTATATTTTAATTTAGGGTGTGATTTTATATGAGTTATGAAAATGCTTGTGATGTGATCTGTGTACATGAGGATAAAGTTAACAATGCTTTAAGTTTTTTAGAAGATGATAAATCTAAGAAATTACTTAACATTTTAGAAAAAATTTGTGATGAGAAGAAATTGAAAATCATATTATCTTTGATTAAAGAAGATGAGTTGTGTGTTTGTGATATTTCTTTGATATTGAAAATGAGTGTTGCTTCAACTTCACATCATTTAAGGCTTTTATATAAAAATGAGGTACTTGATTTTTATAAAGATGGAAAGATGGCATATTATTTTATTAAAGACGATGAAATAAGAGAGTTTTTCTCTAAAAATCAGGAGGGTTTTTGAAACGAGTTTCTTCTTGTCTTGATACTATATAGAAATAGCGTTCTTTTTATGTTTTTTTGATATTGTTTATACGACTATCAATTTGATAACTGTTAAAATCACACTAGGTGGTAAAAAGTTAAAATAGAAGTAGTGAAAAATCAAAAAGGAGATTTTTCATGATGAAAAGTATAAGTCAATTATCGACAGAACTAAATGTATCACGAACAACAATTTGGAATTATTTACAAAACCTACCTCAGAACTTATCAGTAATTAAAGAAAAAAATGTCTATAAAATTGATATAGACGTAGAAAACTTTATAAGAGAGAGACTATTAAAAAAATCAAATGGAGGTTTAAAAGGTAAAGAGAAAGAAATTAACGTTCTTCATATGGAAAAAGATTTACTAAAGAAAAGGATCAAGGAAATTAGAAAAAATAATGAATATCTTAAGAGGGACATTAGTAAGAAAGAAAACTTGATTGAAGATTTGATGATACTCTTCAAACAACAACAAAAACTACAATTAGATGTTAATAAAGAGTTAATCGAATATAAAAGAGCAAAGGATTAAATATAATTAATACACTACTTCGAATTTTATAAATCAAAATTGTGAGTAGAAAATGACCTAATCGTATTATGAATTAATGCAGAAGGTCATTTTTTAATTGAGATTTTAATTATGATTAGAGAATCATAGTTGAATAAAATTTACATGTAGAGTCAAAAAACAGATGAAAATTTTAAATTAGTATATAAATAGTGAACATGAAGTGTGTAAGTCATAAAAAATTCCGGAGGATGAAATAATAGAAAATGAAAAATCAATTAAAGAAAAAATTCAAGACTTTTACTTGAATGGTGGGACATATGATGAAGAAGAAATAGATTCCGGATATTCAGTAGGTGAAGAAGAATTATAAAATTCAATTTAGCAAATGGACTTCTTAAATATAGAAGTCCATTTTTTATTAATGTATATCTTAAGTAAATGTAATTCAAAAAGTCAAAAAATAATTTAAGAATTATAAAATGTTCCTTTTAATATTTCAATGAATATACTCTTTATAATGATTTTTGGTATACGTGTTGGTTGATTTTATTAAAATCTAATTATTTTTTATACAAATTTAAGAATAAAAAATAAGAGCATAAGGAAATACAATGCCACTTGCGTGTCAATCAGCATAGCTGATGTATTTTTCTTTAATATTTCTGATCCGTTTATTCTATTTAAAACACTGGTGTAATAGCGTTTTATTGATTTTTATACACACTAAAATTAAGTGATTGTAAAGTTATACATTTTTATGTAAATGGCATCGAGTATTTTACACTTTTATTCAAAATCACCTTGATATAGAGCCTTTTATATTTGTTTTTATACATGGTGTATAAGTTTTTAATGGGATTTGATACACGATGTATAAGTCGATTTTTATTAAAAATAGAAAGTTATCAATGGAAAAGTGACTTAAAGTAGAACTAAAAAAGAGGAATTAGATATATAGTGAAATTTGATTTGAGATACTAGTTTACATTTATATTTTTGAAAAAGAGTAGAAATATTGAAAGAAACAATAAGTTTTTTTACTTTAGCTTTTACTTCTTTTAAGTTTACAAAAGATACTTTGATGGAAAAACATTAGACTGTTATTCTCTAATTTTGTATTTGTTTATTTTATGGAATGAAGGTAATCAACATAGTGTGCTCCTTGATATATTTTTTATGGTAGATTTGCTATTTCAAAAGGAAGGAAACCTCCACAAAAACTTTGGTTGTCTTGTGGAGGTTTTTGATTTATTAAGAGTATCTATTTCACTTTGATTTTAGAGTTTTTAAAGTGAATAGTGAAAGTATTTCAATTTACTAGAGAATTTTTGTGAAGTGATATGAATTTAACAAAGCTAGACAATTCTTATTTTATTCTTTAGAAGGTTTAGTTGCTAAGTGAAACTTTATTCATTATACAGAGGAAGAACTTAAAAGGTATTTAGGTGATAGTTACTATCCTGTAAATCTAGTGGAATTTTTAACACAGTTAACATTAGATAGGATTGAAAATTTTGGTTCAAAGGATAAAAAGCAAATTATCGGTAGAATTAAGCATATTGATATAGAAAGAGTCTTGAAATCAGCTGAAAAGCTAAATCTAAAATCTGAGATAAAATGATTTGAATCTACAACGAAAGTCCCCTTATTAAGTTAATTAAAACTTAATAAGGGGACTCGAGAAAGGAATAGCATTATCTGATTATGAAATGCTGATGGTTGTACTCATAATCATTGGTTTAGTATTAATTAGCAATAAAGACCAAAAAATAATCATTCTCAATTTTTGACTGAGTAGGTAAAGTGGATATTTATCACTTTACTGAAAGCCTAACATCTTTCAAAGAGGCTCATTAGGACAGCATGTTAGCGCATGTTGTTCTTTTTACACATTTAAATAATAGCATAGTGTTTTTTAAATATTCAATAACCTTCTTTAAATAAGATAATAATACACAACTGATAATTTATTGGACACACGTGTACACATTATACATGTAGATTGTATGCACGTATAATGTATGCAGTAAAACATAAAGTAGAAGTTGTGTTATTTTGAACGAAGTTGGTTTAATCATAATAAAGTTGAACTGACATAATTCAACTTATCGGAAGTGCATATGCTTGTAGATTAACAGATGGTATAATAGTGGAGTCGCCTATCTCTGGCGTCAATTTGACGTAGAGAGGAGGTGCATACGCAATGACCGACATCTTTGTAAACATCATGACCACAGCAGCAAGTGGTTGCATCGTTGCTTTATTTGCGAACTGGCTACGCAAACGCAATGATAAATAGGCGACTAGTCACACCAAAAAATCCCCTAACTACTGGCATAGTTAGGGGATTTGGTGCATACATGCACGACATCTTTGTTAATTGCATTATAACATCATAGTGGTTAGGAATGCAAAATCATTAAATTGATATACTATTAAACAAATATACTAATTTAATAAAAATTCAGTTAAACCCTGAGAAGTGGAGGTAATACGTTTTAAATGTAGATAACTGTCATTATGTAAACAAAGAAAGGATTTTAAAAATGAAATATAACCTTGGTGAAAACATTACACAACATAAATTGAATTTTAATAGTATATATAAAAACATAGAAGATATAAATGATGAATTCAGAAAGAAAATATTTGAAACAGTAAAAGTTTTAGCTAAAAGTATACCTAATTTAGATGAATTAAAAGATGCTTTAAAGAGCTTTAATAATAATGCAGCTAGAATTAATTCAATTTTTATTAACTATGACTATCCACCAATAGATTTTATCGTTATAAGTGAAGTCATGAATTATATTGAAATGAATTCAAATAATCAAGAGGTAACTATAGAAAATATTAATTTGATAATGACAAGATATTTTGATGAAATTCATTTTGATCGTTTAAAAAGCCAAGTAACCACTTACAACTTACCACAAGAAGAAATTACTATATTAAAAGAGATACTAGATGGATATAAACATGGATATTATTATCTTATAATCCCTGCATTATTAGCAAGATTAGAAGGACTGATATTTAATTCTGTAAATTATGAAGGAAGAACTGATTATAATCTCTTTAATATTGTAATAGAAGAAACAATAAACAAGTACAAATCTAATCATGATTATTATATTGATGATGATTATGACAAAATTAAGGAATACTACAAATCCAAGTTAAAAAGAGCCTTTAAATTTGGCGATAAAAATATAAATGGAATTAATAGACATTCTATCATGCATGGTTATGACAATAAGTATGGAACAAAACAAAATGCAATAATGTTATTTTTGCACTTTGAGTATCTTTATAAATGTTTAACAGAGTTAAATGAAAAGGATAAACAATATATCCGTAATAAAATGGAAAATTATAAACATAAGAAAAGCAAAAAGCGTAATAAACAAAATTGACTGATTAGGGTAAGCCCTAATCAGTCAGTAATGAATGTTTGTGACTTTACCTGCTAATTTAGAATAACTTTTCTTGATAAATGATAAAGCTCAATACATTCACTATTCCATTTTTTATATTTTTCGAAATTCCATTGATAAATTATAAAAGATCCCCTCATTTTCATTAAAATCATTTAATTTTTCTAAACAAATGGCCACTCTCATTATTGTGGATATGAGAGTGGCCATAAATTTTATTTGTTTACTTGTCTATTTAACAAAGGGGATTCTCATTGCATTTGTGAATAACTAACTAAATACTTTAAAGCTTTAAAATGATAGACATTAACGAGATTTTAGTTCGTCAGTTGTCATCCATTTATGATTTTTAACCATCTCATCGTTTTCTGTTGATTTATAATCCACCATATAAACGGTTGTTTTTTCTACATCATCAATTTGAGCTTCTGCACCTTTCATACCAGGCATATGGTCAGCTTCTAATTTAACTGTATCACCTTTCTTGAATCCATTTTCAGGGGCATCTGCAACTTCCTCATTAACGACCCATTTGTGATTATTAACTTTTTCATCACCATTTGTAGGTGTGTAACTCACGACATAAGCATAGGTTTTGTAAGCACCTTTAACTGTACCTTTAGCATTTTTCATACCAGGCATATGATCAGCTGTAATTGTTATTTTATCGTCCTTTTTATATTTACTGTCATCTGTACTTTTCATATTATCTGGGGCTTTACTTTCACTCTTATGATTCATATGTTTTTCTTGTTTTTGATCTTTAGAATTTTCTTCTTCTTCGTTACCAGTTGAACAAGCTGATAATACTAATCCTGAAGCTACTATAATTGAGCTCAATTTTTTCATCATATTGAATTCTCCTTATAAATTATTTTGTTACTTTTATTTGTCCCATCATTCCATTATCTTCATGCTCAAGTATGTGACAATGGAACATGTATGTCCCAGTATTTTTAAAAACCACTTCTATTTTGGCTTTTTGTCCAGGTTCCAGAGATATAACGTCTTTTTTGCCTCTCATATCTTCTGAAGGTTTCTTCCCATCCACTGATAAAACTTTAAATTGCGTTCCGTGGATATGGAACGGGTGCTTCATACCACCCATTTTATCTTTGACGTTTTCAATTTCCCAAGTTTCTTTCCGGTTTACCTTTTGTGTGAAATCTATTCTGTTAGGATCGAATTTTTTGCCATTAATAGTAACATTATCGTCCATACCTTCTAATTTGATTTTTTTATCTACTTTTGGAGTAGTGTCTTTGTTAGTACTTTTTTCTTTGTTAATAATTGGTAAAATTACTGTTTCATCATTATCAACAAGATTGACTTTTTCTTCTTTCATTTTAGATAAATCTATTACTATTTCTTTTCTTGCTGAAGGAGCTAAATTAATTTCTTTTAACTTTTTAGTCTTTTCTAAATGGCCGCCTTCTGAAGCAATATATTCAAAACTTTGATTATTACTTAGCTTAAGATTTAAATCCCGAGCATTGGAGCCATTTAAAAGTCTCAAACGTATTTTTCCTTCTTTTGTTGTTAATTTAGGATCTACTTTCCCATTCACAAGGACTGTATCACCTTGAGTACCATCTTCATCTTTCGTTTTTGTATAATTTAATTTTTTAGATACAAATGTTTTATCTTGGATTATTATAGGCAAATCATTTTTCCCATAATTGCTAGGATAATTATTCTTTTTGTCATCCTCTATATATAATAACCCTGATAAACCATTATAAACTTGTTTAGCTGTATTTGGGGAGGGGTGGGGATGATACCATAATGTAGCAGCCTCTTGTTTAACCTCAAATTTTATTGTTTTTTCTTTTCCTGGTTTTATAACTTGAGAAGGGCCTCCATCCACTTTTCCATCTATTTCTAACCCATGCCAATGAAATGTTGTATTTTCATCTAAGTTGTTGACTAACTTAATTTTAACCTTATCTCCTTTTTTTAATTTTAAAGTTGGCCCAAGTAAATTTCCATTGTATCCTAAAGTGTTAGAGAAATTACCTTTGTAAAATTCTGTCTTTCCTTTCTGCGCTTTTAATGTATAACTTTTATAACCATTGTTATCTTTTTTAGGATCTAAAACTTTGGGAAATGTTATTTCATTTTTTCCTTGTGAAGAATTCAAATTTTTTCTTTCGTCATGACTTTTCATATCCATCATATCATTTCGCTTTTGATCATTTTCTTTCATGTCCATCATGTTGTGCTTACCTTCTGCAAAAGTATCATTAGGAACCATAAACATTATAGAAAATAACGTAATTAAAATTGTGAACATTTTTTTATACATTATATTTACCTCTTTTATTTTAATTTTAATGTAAATGCATTAATTGCTACGATGATCGTACTTAAAGACATAAGTATTGCACCCACAGCAGGTGATAATATTAAACCAATAGAAGCTAATATACCAGCTGCAAGAGGAACTGCAATCACGTTATATCCTGCGCCCCACCATAAATTTTGAACCATTTTTTTCATCGTATTTTTTGAAAGGGACAAAAAATTGATAATATCAGAAGGATTACTTTTAACGAGTATGACATCCCCCGATTCAACAGCTACATCTGTCCCTGCGCCAATTGCCATACCAATATCTGCTCTAATAAGGCTTGGCGCATCATTGATACCATCACCAACCATCATGATTTTGCTACCATTGCTTTGATAATCTTGGATAATACTTTCTTTATCTTCGGGCATCAATTGCGCGTGGACATCACTAATACCTAATTCTTCAGCCACTGTTTGTGCCACTTCTTTATTATCGCCTGTAAGCATGACTGGCGTAATGTTTCTCGATAATAAATCCGAAACCATTTGTTTTGAACTTTCTTTAATTTTATCGCCTTGTGCGATAATACCAATAACTTGTCGGTCATGAATTAGATAACTAATAGAATTCCCTTGTTGAGCGAGATTCGTAAATTGTTCTTTATTATAATCAAAATTGCTTTTATCGAGATAAGAAACATTCACTATTTTGAGTTTTTTATTATCAACTGTGCCTTCTAAGCCTACACCTGGAATATTATTAACTTCTTGAGGAGTAGCATATGAAATATTTTTGCCTTTAGCAAAATCAACAATACCAGTGGCAAGTGGATGATTAGAGTTACTTTCTAATGAAGTAAATAGACTCAATATTTCTTCATTATTTAGCTCGTTCGTAAAACTTTCATAGTGATTCACTGAAAAGTTACCTTCAGTAAGTGTCCCAGTTTTATCCATCATGATGTAATCAATGTGTTGTGCGATTTCTACAGATTCTCTGTTTTTTATGATTAAACCATTATGTGCGCCTATAGAAGTAGAACGTGCTGTAACTAAAGGTATTGCCAATCCCAATGCATGAGGACAAGCAATAACTAATACGGTTACAAGTCGTTCGAGTGCGAAATCAACGTTATTTTGAATAAGCATCCATACAATAAATGAAATCAGCCCAATTCCTACGGCAAAGTAAAACAAATAACCTGCGACTTTATCCGAGAGGAGTTCAGCTTTTGACTTATCGTTTTGCGCTTGGTTAACAAGACCCATAACTTGAGATAGGTAGCCGTTTTCACCCGTAGCTGTCACTTTAACTTGTACTGTGCCTGAACCATTAATTGAACCCCCAATAACATCATCATTATGAGTTTTATGAACTTTTTTTGATTCGCCAGTAACTAATGATTCATCAATTGATGTTTCTCCTTGAACAATGATTCCGTCTGTGGGTATACTTTCGCCTGCTCTGACTTCCACAATATCGTCAATATAAATATCTGATATTTTAACTTCTTCTCGTTGATTATTATCAATCAGTTTCACTGCAGTATTAGGTAAAAGTTCTGCCATTTTCTTCAGTGCATTGCCTGCATTACCTACTGCGTTCATTTCAATCCAATGACCTAATAACATGATTAAAATTAAAGTCGCTAATTCCCAGAAAAAGTCCATTGTATGTGTGGATGAACCACTGAAATTATTCATATAAAAGGCGTATAAACTATAAATATAAGCAACTGAAATACCTAGAGCAACAAGCGTCATCATTCCAGGTTTTTTAGTTGAAATTTCATCTTTAGCCCCTGATAAAAATGGCTTTCCTCCATAAAAGAATAAAATAGTAGCAAGAATTAATACAATCCAATCTGACCCTGTAAATGAAAATTGAAACGGTAATTTAACCCCCATCATGGGTGATAAAATAATAATCGGTATCGCAAAAATCAAAGAAATAAAGAATTTACTTTTAAAATTCCCATGATGATGTGCATGATCGCCATGACTAGCGTGATTCTCATGTTCTTGATGGCTATGATTCTCATGATTTTGATGTTTTTCATTATTCGGCAAAATAAAACCTCCTAATTTTATATTTTTAGAGATAGTAATAAGATAATGTGAGTATAACATATACCCCCTGGACGTATATATTATTTAGTATTTTTTATTTTTCAGCGTTCAGAAAATTTGATAGCCATTTAAATAGAAACTTTAGTCTTGGTTTGTCCATCGCCAAAGAAATTGTGGCATTGCATGGGGGAATATTGAAGTTGAGAGCAAACTAGGCAAAGGCGCTGGTTTTATACTTGATATCCTGATTATCATTATGACTGTGGTAAACCGACGTCCAAGAGGTATATTCATATTGCTGGGTTAAATTGCTGTGTTTCCAGGCACATACTTATTTTATATTCGTTTCTTTAGTTGCAAGAAATAAAAACGTGGCACATGGGGGCTTTATCTCCAATGTGCCACTCCTTATATTATTTGGTTTTGTTTACGCGATTTCTTTACAAGCTTCTACACATTTAAAGCACGTCTCTGCACAATTTTGACAATGGTCATGGTTATGCTTCTGACATTCATTACCACATGCTCCGCATACTTTGGCGCATATTGTCGCCAAATCAGAAGCAAATGGTGAATTTCTTGTTAGCGATTGTTCTAAAAATGCACAGATGTCTGCGCATTCACGATCCAGACGGATGCACTCTGCCATCATTGTCATGTCTTTTTCCTTCAAACAGGCATCGTAACAATGATTACACGCTTCCATACATTCATGTAGCGTTTGAACCAGATTGTAATATTGTTTATCAGTCATTTGATACACCTCCAATGAAATCTAAATCTCTTAAATTAATTCCCATTCTATTTAGTAAATAAACCGATAATTGCTGAACTCCATAGAAACTGCGCAGGATTTTAATATCAAATGTACTTCTCTTAATATTTTCTTTCTTTTTTAATTCTGTATATAGTTTGCCTTGTTATACCGACTTTTTTAGCTATCTTACTAATTGACATTTCTTTATTCAGTAGTTCAACAATACGATAATAAACAAGTCTTTTTTGAGGGTCTTTAGCATCGGGAGAATACAGAACAGGTCTTCCTTTATAAATACCTTTTTCTTTGACTACTTTAATACCTTGAGCTTGTCGACGTTTACTTTCATTTCTTTCTTGTTCTGAAATCATTGCCAATATTTGAATGATTAAATCTTTCATAAACTTATCTAGTAATGGATTACCAATCACTTCATTCATCATGGGTAAACTCGTTATCATTAATTGAACTTCTTTATCTTTTAAATAATTAACTGTTTGGATTATTTCATCGTAATTTCTTCCTAGTCTATCAATAGACTCAATAATTAAACGATCTCCCATTCTTAAAAAATTTAATACTTCTTGAAATACAGGTCGATTTTCTATAGATTTCCCTGATTGTTTTTCAGTGAAGATTTTCTCAGCACCAAAAGATTGCAAATTTTCAATTTGTCTATCCAAATTTTGATCAACGGTAGAAACTCTTGCATATCCAACTATCATTTTTAACACCCTTTCTCATACACCCTAATCATACAAACGAATGTAGCATGTCAATTTACTTGCTATATGAGAATTTTTTAACTTTATAAATAAGAAAGAGAAGTACAAATATTAGTTGTACTTCTCTTTCTTATTTATAAAACAATTTGAATAATCGCAATAATAATTAAAATACTGATGATCCACTTTTGTACAAAACTAGGGACTTTTTTACCTAATTTTAAACCTAACGGAGCGAAAATAATACTCCCTATTATTAAAAATAACGCATCTTCTAAAGGAATGTAACCTTGTATAAGTTTAATGATAAAGGCGCCAATTGAAGATATAAAAGCAATTACTATACTATTAGCAACCACCGTATTCATTGGTAATTTGAATAAAACTAATAATATAGGAATAATAATAAAGGCGCCGCCTGCTCCAACTATACCCGAAATGATGCCAACGAAAAGACCCACAATAACCAATAAAGGCTTATTAAAGGAAGATTGGTCTGAACTAGGTTTTACGTTAATAAACATTAATATTAATGCAAGTAAAGCAATGATAATATACACCATATTTACAAATGTAGCATCAAATAAATTTGCTAGCAAAGCCCCTAACATGCTCCCTATAATCATACCTCCTCCCATATAAAGGACCAACTGGGGTGAGAATTCTGGTTTTTTTCTTGCTTTCAAAGAGCCACTTAAGGTACTGAAAAAGACTTGGCTAGAAGTAAGTCCTGATGCGATATACGCGCTATATGCAGGAGCCCCAAATAGTGGCGGTAACAATAAAATGGCTGGGTAAATAATAATAGCGCCACCTATACCTACTAGACCAGATATAAATCCTCCGAACACTCCGATGAGCAACATAATGATAATATTTATAATATCCATTATTTACTTTTCACCAATAAGTTAACAGCTTCATTAATGATTTCTTGTGAATCTTCATTGTTGTCATCAGCTGAATTGACGCATTCAATTAAATTTTCGCTAATAATAATCCCCATTAATCTTTGTAATGAACTTTTTGAAGCACTAAGTTGCGTAATCACATCTTTACAATGCTTTTCTTCTTCCATCATTTTTACAACGCCATTTAATTGCCCTTGTACTCTATTAATACGATTGATCATGTTTTTATCATAATTCATAGTAATTTCCTCCACTTTTAATTGAATACAGTCATAATAATAAATTAAAACAAGCTTGTCAAATACGTGCGGGGGTATTTGACAAAAAGAGTTATATCTTTTAACATACCCTTATAGGTATTTAACAGGAGGTTATTATGAAACAATATAATGAAAAACATATTAATGATTTAAGTAAATCAGAATTAGAAAAATTAACTTCTCAAGGTCAATTGATTGATGTAAGAACACAAGAAGAATATGAATTGGGGCACATCAATGGTTCCACACTGCATCCTGTAGATGAGATTGAGTCGTTCAATAAAGACAAAAATAAAACCTATTATGTACACTGTAAAAGTGGTAACAGAAGTGCTAAAGCTAGTAAATATTTAGCTGAACAAGGTTATGACGTTGTAAATTTAGACGGCGGCTATAAAGCTTATGAAGAAAAAAACGTCAGCGATGATACAAAAGAAGAAAACACAAATGTAGAAATTAAAGCAGAGCGTAAACAATTAAACTATAGTGGTCTTCAATGTCCAGGCCCTATTGTAAATATCAGTAAAGAAGTAAAAAATATTCAAGAAGGTGACCAAATTGAGGTTACAGTCACAGATCCAGGATTCGCAAGTGATATTAAAAGCTGGGCGAAACAAACGGGACACACATTAGTAAAACTTGATGGGGGTGACAATGAAATTAAAGCGATTATTCAAAAAGAACAACCCAAAGATTTAGAAGTGAGTCATACGTCTAAAGGCACTACAATTGTACTATTTAGTGGAGAATTAGATAAAGCAGTGGCAGCAATGATTATTGCGAATGGTGCTAAAGCTGCAGGAAGAGATGTAACCATCTTTTTCACTTTCTGGGGACTTAACGCGTTGAAAAAAGCGCAAACAGCTAACGTTAAAAAGAAAGGTATCGCAAAAATGTTTGATTTTATGTTGCCAAAAACACCCTTGAAAATGCCACTCTCTAAAATGAATATGTTCGGTTTAGGTAATATCATGATGCGCTACGTAATGAAAAAGAAAAATGTTGATTCATTACCATCACTTATCGACCAAGCAATCGACCAAGATATCAAATTAATCGCATGTACGATGAGCATGGATGTCATGGGCATTAAGAAAGAAGAATTAAGAGACGAAGTTGAGTACGGCGGTGTAGGCACTTATATAGGTGATACTGAAAACGCGAGTCATAATTTATTTATTTAATTAAATCTATTAAAATAAGGAGTTCTTTATATGTTTTTTAAACAATTTTACGATAACAATTTATCTCAAGCATCTTATTTAGTTGGCTGTCAACGCACAGGAGAGGCAATAATAATTGACCCTGTACGTGACTTAACAAAATATATGGAAGTTGCAGATAGCGAAGGTTTTACAATTACACAAGCTGCAGAAACCCATATCCACGCTGATTTTGCTTCAGGCATTAGAGATGTGGCAGAACAATTAAATGCAAACGTATATGTATCTGGCGAAGGTGACGATGAATTAAGTTATCGTAATATGCCAGAACAAACACATTTTGTTAAACATCAAGATATTATTCATGTAGGTAACATTAAATTAGAAGTATTGCATACACCTGGTCATACCCCAGAGAGTATTAGTTTCTTACTCACGGATGAAGGTGGCGGCTCAAGTGTTCCAATGGGTTTATTTAGTGGTGACTTTATTTTTGTTGGTGATATCGGTAGACCCGATTTACTAGAAAAATCAGTTCAAGTCGAAGGTTCTACAGAAGTTAGTGCGAAACAAATGTATCAATCTATAGAAAGTGTTAAAGATTTACCAGATTATATTCAAATTTGGCCAGGCCACGGTGCTGGAAGTCCTTGTGGTAAAGCATTAGGCGCCGTACCAATGTCTACGCTAGGTTATGAAAAAATAAATAACTGGGCATTTAGTGAAACTGATGAAATTAAATTCATTGAAACATTAACATCAAATCAACCAGCGCCACCACATCATTTTACACAAATGAAAAAAATTAACCAATTTGGTATGGAATTATATCAACCATACAATGTTTATCCTAGTTTAAGCAATGAAAGAATAGCATTTGATCTTCGTAGCAAAGAAGCCTTTCATGGTGGTCATACTAAAGGGACAATCAATATTCCTTACAACAAAAACTTTATTAACCAAATCGGTTGGTATTTAGACTATGAAAATAGTATAGATTTAATTGGTGATAAATCTACCGTTGAACAAGCAGCGCATACTTTACAATTAATTGGATTTGATAATGTAGCAGGTTATCGTTTACCAAAATCAGAAATTTTAACCCAATCCATCCATAGCGTTGATATGACTGGTAAAGAAGAATATATACTTGACGTACGTAATGAAGAAGAGTGGAATAATGGGCACTTAGATCAAGCAGTCAATATTCCGCATGGTAAATTATTAAATGAAAATATTCCATTTAATAAAGAGGATAAAATATACGTACATTGTCAGTCAGGTGTTAGAAGTTCAATCGCCGTGGGTATCTTAGAAAACAAAGGATTTGAAAATGTCGTAAATATTAGAGAAGGCTATCAAGATTTTCCAGAATCATTAAAATAACTTAAGAGTGTACAGAAAATAACTGTTTTCTGTACACTCTTTCTTCATAATCCAAAATCTATGAATATCAGTATATAATATGTTCAAAAACTCAACATAAAATCAATGTTCATAAAATGATTTAGATACACCTATAAGAGCCTTAAGTAATATATTTTTTCATAGAGTTTAATCTTTAAGCATCCTATATACTGTAGAACGACTTACACCTGTTTGTTTAGCAATATCTTCGCCAGTAAGTTTTTGCTCATCATATAAGAATTTAATCTCTCTTTTTTTATGATCTGGTAATGATGGTCTTCCACCTTTTCTCCCTCTAGCTCTTGCTGCTTCTAATCCTTTTTTCGTACGTTCGCTTAATAAGTTAGCTTCAAGTTCAGCAAATGCACTCATCATAGTAAAGAACATCTTGCCCATCGCATCTTTGGTTGATACGTTCATATCTATAATATGTAAATCAATACTATTATCATCTAACCATTGAGATAACTCAATTAATTGCTTGGTTGTTCGGCCAAGACGATCTAGTTTATAGATAACTAAAATATCGCCTTCACGTAAATAATCTAAGCATTTATCAAGTTCCGTTCGTTTCGTTTTGCGACCACTCGCTTTCTCGCTAAAGATACGTTCACAACCATATTCCTCAAGTGTATCAATCTGTCCATCAAGACTTTGATCTTGTGTTGATACACGTGCATAACCAATTTTAGCCATTTGAATACCACCTCTTTTAATCGTTTTATGAGTACTTACTAATGAAATCTAGTTCTCGATGCAAATAAACGCGGCTCTCATCGTCTGAAAACTCATATTTTTTGGTATTTATGATACATTGATTATAACACAAGTTTTTAGACTTCGATATCCAAGAAAAACCTCTTAATATTAAGTTAAGAGGTTTTGTATCAAAAACGATCATTTTTAGTACTCTAATCATACATACAGAAATACTGTTTTGCTAGCATCGATAATGGTTCGATTAGGGTAGACCCTAAATAGACATTATATATGTATTGATATGCTTAGCTTGTCACTTCAGGAGTTATTTTGCACCTATTTTAATCGTTATTTTGCATTACAAGTTAATAAGGTTAGAGTCAGGAGGTATATAGAAGTCCAATTTCTCAGTTCTAAAATTAAGAAATTGGACTTCTATCGTGACTCCCAAAAGGCGGTCTTATATGTCAAACGAGCGCTGATTCTTATTAGAGAAAGCGTTCCGATTGTTAAAGAAATGAGAATAAAGCGTTAAATGTACCATTTTCAAACAATATATAAATCCCTAACCCAATGAATACAATAGGTACAATCCAACGTTCATATTTCTCAATTTTTTCTGATACAAAATCTAAGGAAGCTAAGCGATAGCTGACATAACATAAAACAGCAACCATAATCAAAAAGACAATAACAGCAATAAAGATTTCAGACATATTTAAGGTCGTGAAGTACGGTATATAAATCGAAAAGTCATCCGCACTGGAAGCTAATACGATGAAAGTCATCGTCAAAAATAACTGATTAAATTTTCCAGAGGAGAATAAAGATAAAATACTACTTTCATCTTCATCCTCTTCTCCTTTAATCCACATTTTCACACCTAAGTAAAGTGGTAAAAGTCCAAGTAGTCCGATAACCCATTGCTGAGGAATTAAATTTACAACCCCCTGTGCAACTAAAAGACTTGCTCCTATAACAATTGCAGTCCCTATATATTGTCCTATCCAAATATGTTTCACCTGACCTTTTTTTACTTGCGAAAACAAAAGAATTAATATAACGAGATAATCAATTCCTGTTGCTACATATACCGCAGCTGCTGTAAGTATCGTTGCGGTCATTTTTCCATCTCCAATATTTTATATTTTAGGGGTAGGACTTTTCTTCAAATTGAAAAGCCCCCCTTGAATTGCGCACAGCGTGACCTTACTATTCTGTTTTCTACCTATTTATCCTTCACTCTCATCAGTCGTAAACTATTTAATGCTACCAAAATAGTAGCTCCCATATCGGAAAGAATCGCTATCCAAAGGGTTAACCATCCCGGGATAACTAATAGTAAGGCAATTATTTTAATTCCGATAGCAAAAGTGATGTTAGCTTTAATGATATTTAAAGTTTTTCGACTGAGTCTTACTGCAAATGGAAGCTTACTTAAATCATCTCCCATTAATGCAATATCAGCTGTTTCAATTGCAGTATCCGTTCCAGCACCGCCCATTGCAATTCCAACAGTAGATGCAGCAAGTGCTGGAGCATCATTAACGCCATCGCCAATCATAGCTACATTATCATACTCCGATTGCATTTTTTTAATATAATCTAATTTATCCTGTGGCATCAATTCAGACTGAATATCAGAAACGCCTACATGTGTACCGATTGCATTTGCAGTACCTTGATTATCACCTGTCAGCATAATTGTTTGCTTGATACCTAACTGATGAAGTTTTTGAATCACATTTTTACTTGTTTCACGAACCTCATCTGCAACGGCAATTACGCCGAGAATTGTTTTTTCCGTTCCAATAATCATGGCTGTTTTTCCTTGGTTTTGTAGGATTTTCACATTGTTTTCAAACCCAAGGCTAAAATCGGAAACATTTAATTCCTTGAAAAGTTTTGGGCTTCCAATATAGTAAGTAGTTCCGTTTACAATCCCTTTTATACCTCGCCCAGTAATCGAAGTGAATTCTTCCACTTGTACATTAGAATAAGGGATATTATCTTGCTCTGCCTTTTTCATTATTGCTGAAGCAAGTGGATGTTGTGAACGATATTCTAAAGCTGTAATGGTAGAGAATAGCTCTTTTTCTTCCACTTGGTCATTTAATACTTCAAAATCTGTTACCACTGGTACACCTTTTGTCAGTGTTCCTGTTTTATCAAATGCGACTGTCTTAATGGCTCCTAATTTCTCGAGATAGACACCACCTTTAACCAACACACCTTTTTTCGCTGCATTTCCAATTGCCGAGACAATCGAGATTGGAGTAGAAATAACTAATGCACAAGGACATCCAACTACAAGAACTGCTAATCCTTGATAAACCCATGTATCCCAACTGCCACCAAAGAATAGGGGTGGAACGACTGCAACCAAGGCTGCAATAACCATAATGATCGGAGTGTAGTATTTCGCAAATTTATCAACGAATGCTTGGGCTGGAGCACGCTCCCCTTGTGCTTCTTCAACAAGATGAATAATCTTGGCAATGGTTGTATCTTCTACGTATTTGGTGATTTTTACTTCAATTAGTCCCTCTTCGTTAAGCGTACCTGCAAATACTTCGTCATCTACCGCTTTGGAGACGGGAACAGATTCTCCTGTTATAGCTGCCTGATTGACAGCCGACAAGCCATTCACAATGATTCCATCCATGGCAATTTTCTCCCCTGGTTTGACAATCATGATATCACCCACAGCGATATCGTCCACATGGATTATTATTTCCTGACCATTTCGTCTAACTAGTGCTTCTTTTGGGGCGATATCCATCAATGAACGTATGGATTGTCTTGCTCTGTCCATAGAGAAGCGTTCAAGTGCTTCACTGATTGCAAAGAGAATAACAACAATAGATGCCTCTGCCCATTCACCAATAATGGCAGCTCCAATAACGGCAACGGTCATCAGGGTTTTCATGTCGAAATCAAAGCGTATCAAATTTTGAAAACCGACTTTAAATAATGAATATCCGCCAATTACAATAGAACCTACAAATAACATGGAAGTTACGAGGTTATCTTCTCCATTTACAAAGTGAGAAAGGTAACCAAAAGCAATTAGTAGTGTGGCAAACAGCAATGTACTATGTTTTTTATAAAATGGTGTTTTCTCTTCTTTATGAGCCTTAGTGTCATCTTTAACCCTTTGTATCGTTTGATTCGCTAGTTTTTCAGGAGATACTTTTAGATTCTCAAAAGCACCTGCTTTTTCAAGTTCTTCAACCGATGCATTTCCATATACATCAATTTTAGAAGCGCCAAAGTTTACTTTTGCATCCTCAACTCCAGCTATTTGTTTTACATTTTTTTCAAACTTCCCCGCACAATTTGCGCAGGAAAATCCTTCCACACGGTAAACGTTTTTATCTTTAATTACCACAGGTTCTACCCGTCTTTTAGGTTTCTCTGGTGCCACTTTAAGATTTTCAAAAGCACCAGCCTTTTCTAGTTCTTCAACAGTTGCACTGCCGAAGACATCAATTTTTGAAGCTCCAAAATTTACTTTTGCGTCCTGAACGCCTGGAATCTTTTTAACATTTTTCTCAAACTTTCCTGCACAATTTGCACATGAAAATCCTTGGACCCGATAGACGTTCATTTCTTCTTCCATTAGTTTAACCTTTTGTTCAGACATTGACCTTCACTTCTTTCTTATGTGCTAGGGCGATCATCATTATCTGCCTGATATGTTCATCATCTAAAGAATAGAAAGCTAGTTTTCCTTCTTTTCTAAAGTTGACCACCCCTTGCTTATAAAGCGTACGTAAATGATGAGATGCATTTGCTATCGTAATACCTAAGATATTTGCTATATCACAAACACACAACTCTTCATCCTGACACAGAGCGTAAGTAATTTTTGCTCTATTTTCATCGGCAATAGCCTTTAACATTTGGCTAACACCAGAAATATCAACTGTTTGTAAATCCCCTTGTATTCGATTAACCTTTTCTTCGTCATAACAAAAAATTTCACAAGTATCTTTCTTTTTCATATTATCATCCCATCTTCATTCAAATATTTATTTGAATATATTATAACCATTTTCGACTCATCATGCAAGCAAATATTTGAATGAAAATAAAAGAAGTAAGTAGGGCATAAAATTCTAGTCTCAAAAACGAAGGAAAGAAGAAGTGAAATGAAATATATAGAATTTTTGAAAACGCGAGGGGCCACAGGCGCAATATTTATGGGGATTTTCTACGCTTTAGTTATGCTAGCTATTTTTTTACCGGGTTATAAAGCAATGCCTGGCAATGTAGATAAACTTCCTATTGCTATTGTTAACGATGATACAGGAGACTATGGTAACCAAATATCAAAACAATTAAATAAAAGTTTACCGTTCGATAATATTAAGAAAGATATTTCTAACTCAAAGGCAAACAAGGACTTGGAGCATAATGAGTTGAACCTTGTAATTCACATTCCTAAAGATTTTTCTAGTAATTTAAAATCTGGAAAAGATACACCTGGTTTAGATTTTAAAATAAACGATGCGTCCCCAACCATGATTAGTCAGTCAATGGATTCAATTGCAACAAATATAAATAGTCAACTAAGTGAACAGTTTTCTAATCAAACTACTGGTACGGTGTTAAAACAAGTGAAAGTACCTGAAAAACAAGTAGACGGTTTAGTTAAACAAATTAATGCGTCATATTCTGGTGAAGTCTCTCATATTAATGAACTGCCCTCAAGTATGAATGTTAAAATGTTACCTATGTTCTTGACGCTAGCAGGTTATGTTGGTGCTATGATAGGATCTATGCAATTAGTTAGTTCATTTAATTTACTACGTTCAAAAGCGTCTAAAACCAGATTATTCATTTACGTCCAATTTACAGCACTATTAATTGCTATTTCATCTTCATTAGTAGCGCTAGGAGTGACTTATTTTATAAATGATTTAGATGGGAAATTATTCTTAAGCATGTTAGGTCAATTAACACTTAATTATATGGTCAGCTTCAATTTCACGGCAATTGTAGTATTTTTAATAGGAGAAGCTGGTATGATTTTAAATATTCCAATTTTATTAATACAAACAATTGCAAATGGAGCAACAATGAGTCGAGATATGATGCCTGGATTGTATAATTGGGTTAGTCATATTTCACCAATGTATTACTCTGTCCAAGCACACTTTGCTAATCTTTATGGTAGTATATCTCAAGGACCCTATATTTTATCTATGGGAGCAGTGGGTTTAGGTGCATTGCTAATAAACATACTCATAGTTACATTTATTCATAAGAAATCGCCAGTTTATATGAATAAAAATAAACTTAATTCCACAGAAACTGTTAATCAATAAACGTAATCCCGATTCTGATGAAATAAGTCCAATTTTTAAAGGGGCGTATTATTAATGTCTGTACAAATATTTATATTAAGTAAGTTAATGGAACAAAACACTTATCCTTATCAATTAAAAAGACAATTATCTGAACCTATTCCATTTGATAAAATGAGTGGCCTAACCGAAAGTAAGCTTTACTATCATTTTGATTCACTTAAGAAGAAAGGCTTAATTGAAGTCACACAAACTATTAGAGAAGAAAATAGACCTGACAAACAAATTTTCGCTATTACTGATCAAGGAAAAGATGCTTTACCTTCAATGATTTATAAACTCTTTAAAAACGCTAATCAAATCACTGAAATGTATATAGGTATCGCTAATCTTAAATATGTGGATAAGAAAAAAATAATTTATATTTTAGAAGATAAAGCAAAAGATATTCAAGATAAACTTCAGCAAACTTCTAAATATTATAATTATATTGAGGTTCCAAAAGAGAACCAAAAACTTCTAGATTTCATGTCGAATCACTTTAAAACAAAAGCAGAACATACTATACAATCTCTAGAAGAATTAATAAATTCTATTAAAGAATTTGACAATTAAATAAAAAAAGTGTTAAAAGCTGATAAATTATGTCCTGAAAAGGTAATAGTTTATCAGCTTTTTTGAGATGTATAAGGGTTCTTTTGCATAGATAATGGAGCTCAGTTAATCAATAGTTGGTTTCTTAGAATTTTTTCATCCATACTTAACATTATTTTTTATTAAACTATGTTATGCAAGCAACAGCTCGATGATAATATATTCTTACTTGTCGTTAAACATATTAGGATAAGATAAGTAACTACTTACGTCTGTAATATAATGGAATTCATTAAATTCAAACATTTTTTTAATATTGTTTCATTATGCAACATAACGATGGAAATATCGGTGTTTTTATATCATATACCTTGATATATTAGGGCCTGTCAATTCAAACACTGAATACGAGTTGATTAAAATTTTCGCAAATAGAGGGATTATTTGCGATTTTTCTGAGTTCGAAATTCAATTTGCACTTAGATTAAAGGGCAAAAAACATGTTTAGGAGGAAATGGTCTTGGCAAAACTTTTATATAAATTAGGTACCTTTATAGCTAAGAATAAGTGGTTGAGCGTAATCGCTTGGATTATATTACTATTAATGATCGTTGTACCATTGATGTTGAGTGCACCAAAATTTGATAGTGATATAAAAATGAATGGATTAAAGTCACTTGATACGAATGAGAAAATAAATAAGGAGTTTCACCAAGACAGTGAAAAGGCATCAATGCGTATGGTATTTCATTCGCAATCCGATGATGGAATAACTGACGATAATACTAAAAAAGATATAGAAAAAGCATTAGACAATATTAAACAAGATGATGATGACGTTTTAAACGTCACGAATCCTTATGAAAGCAAACAAATAAATGAAGATAAGGATACTGCAATTGCTGATATTAGTTATGTTGTATCACAAAATTCATTAAAAGATTCATCGAAAAAAAATGTTGATAATGAATTAAATGACTTAAAAGATAAACATAATTTACAAATTGAAACGACAAATCAAGCTCCTTTTGATGCAGAAATAGGAGCATCAGCTGAAGTTATCGGTATTATTGTAGCATTTGTTATTTTACTTATAACGTTTGGTTCATTAATAGCTGCAGGTATGCCGATTATCAGCGCCGTTATTGGACTAGGCTCTAGTGTAGGGGTTATTGGATTACTCACATACGTATTTGATATACCCAATTTTGCATTAATACTATCTGTGATGATTGGTCTTGCCGTAGGTATTGACTACTCACTGTTTATCTTATTTAGATATAAAGAAATAGCTAAAACGGAAAAAGATTATATTAAAGCAATCGGTATGGCTGTCGGAACTGCAGGCAGTGCCGTTATCTTTGCTGGTGTAACGGTAATTATGGCTGTTTGTGGCCTTTCTCTTGTAGGCATCGATTTCTTAACTGTTATGGGCTTTTCTGCAGCAATTAGTGTACTGTTTGCTGTTCTAGCATCATTAACATTATTACCAGCATTTATTAGTATTTTCCATAAGCGTATCAAAATAAAATCAAAGGAAACATCTAAGTATGGAAACGTTGATACACCATGGTCTAAATTTGTCGTTGGCAAACCTGTTCTAGCTATTATCGCAAGTTTAGTTATTTTAGGTTTAGCCATCATACCTATAAGCAACATGCGTCTAGGCATGCCTGGTGATAGTATGAAACCTACAGATTCAACGCAATATAAAGCAGATAAAATCATTTCTGATGAGTTTGGTGAGGGCTATAATGGGCAAATCGTCATGCTCGTTAATACAAAAGATAGCGGTAGTGAGAAGACAGTTGAACGTAATTTGGATAATACACGTAAAGATTTAGAAGATTACGATAATGTAGACACTGTATCTAGCCCGCAATTATCAAGTAATAAAAATTACGCGTTGTTATCTGTAATTCCTGAAGAAGGACCTAATGCAGTTTCAACAAACGACTTAGTTTATGATTTACGCGATTATAACAAACAAGCCCAAGATAATTATGACTTTAATACTGAAATTTCTGGACAAAGCGTTATCAACATAGACATGTCTAAGAAATTGAATGATGCGATTCCTGTATTTGCCGGAGTTATTGTAGCACTAGCATTTGTTTTATTAATGTTTGTGTTCCGTTCAATAATTATTCCATTAAAAGCAGTACTAGGTTTTGTCTTATCATTAGCTGCAACATTAGGATTTACAACTTTAGTTATGCAGGAAGGGTTTTTAAGTGGTTTGTTCGGTATTAGTGCCACAGGTCCAATACTTGCATTTTTACCTGTTATAACCATAGGTCTGCTTTTTGGTTTAGCCATCGACTATGAGCTGTTCTTAATGTCACGTATTCATGAAGAATACAGTAAGACAGGTGATAATGAGCATTCAATTAAAGTAGGTGTTAAAGAAAGTGGTCCTGTTATAGTAGCTGCAGCGTTAATTATGTTTAGTGTATTTATTGCTTTCGTATTTCAAGATGATATAACAGTTAAAGCAATGGGTATATCTTTAGGATTTGGCGTACTTTTTGACGCCTTTATTGTACGTATGACTCTAATTCCTGCGCTTACAAAATTATTTGGCCGAGCTTCATGGTATTTACCAAAATGGTTAGACCGCATTTTACCTAAAATTGATGTTGAAGGCCACGGTTTACAAGAAGATACAGAAAATGAAAGTGGGCAACCAGCATCAAATTCTAATGAAAAAGCTAGAGGAAGAACAATGACTAATGATGAGGTCAACAACGAATCACATCTAACACGAAGTGAAAATAATGCATCATTTGACAAGCATTCTAACAATCAAAGTTATGATCAAAATGAAGAAGATACAGATGAATCATATATTTCGGAATATTCGTCTCCTAACTCCACTTATTCATACATTGATAATAGAAATCATGATGGTCAAAACAACAAAGAAGTAAATAAACATCCTCAAAACATAGAGGAAAAAACTGAAAATCTATATAAAGATTTATCATATAATTCAACAGATCAAACATTACTATTTAATGCTCTTATGCTTTACGCAAAAGAAAATAATCATTCTATTTACGACAAAAACAATAATCAAGGTGACCAAAGCGACGGTAATGATAAGTAAAGGAGGTTATTAAGAATGTTTAAAAAGAAAATTATGAAATCCCTAGGACTAGTTGTAACTTTACTGCTTGCGGTATTATTAAGTGCTTGTGGTAACGGGGGTTCAAAGAGCGATAGTTCTACTGAATTAGGAGGTAAAGAGATTGAAATCCCTTATAAAGGTGATAATTCAGCAGCGCGTTCATTAGTTATAGCTGAAGTTTTAAAAGATGCAGGATATGAAGTGATAACAACACCAATGCCTGCTAGTGGTCCTATGTATGCTACAACTTCTGAAAATGCTAATACTTTTAATGCTTCAGGCATTTTCCCTTCAACGGATAAAAGTTATTTAAATCAATATAGCAATTTAGAAGTATACGATAAGAAAAACTTAATCGACAAAGCTAAAGTATCATTAGCTGTTCCCAAGTATATGGACGATGTAGATTCAATTGACGATTTAAAAGATAATAAAGATTTAGGTAAATCCGTTGATTGGAACATTACAGGAACAGACGACCGAAACGGTGTAATGAAAGAGACTAACGAAGCTCTACAAGATGACGATTTTAATGATTGGAATCTTAATAAATCTTCTGATGAAGAAATGTTGTCAGAATTACAGAAAAAATATAAAAAACAAGAACCGATTATTTTCACTGGAGCAAAACCACATTGGATATTTGAAGAAATGGACTTAAAAATGCTAAAAGATCCAGATAAAGTTTATGGTAGTGGTGATGAACATATCAATTTAGTTTTTAATAAAAACTTTAAGGATGAACATCCTGCTGCTTATAAAATAGCTACGCGTATTGCTGATGACTGGAATGAAGAAGATGAAAATAAGTTGTCTAAACGCATATACGTAGATAAAGAAGACCCACAAAAAGTAGCTGAAGAATATGTTGATGGTCATGAAAGCAAGAAAGATAAATGGCTTGAAGGTATTCAGCAGTAAATATGATTTAAAACTTGTTATCCATAATGAGCGTTAAGAAATTGATAAGGTAACTATACTGATTAATCAGTATAGTTACCTTTTTAGTTGGATTTATATCTCTCTTTTAAAATGTATTTAAAAAAGTTGATTAACAGGCTGTTTGGTATTTAATAAATGAAGTAACAAAGACGAAAAGTGCAATATATTTGTGATAAGTTACTCTGTAAATTAATATAACTATATGAAATTAGGTAATCGTAAAGGAGGTTTTACAGTGTATACTTCTGCACAAAAAAGAACAGTTCAACATATCATTCAAACTTGCTTTGATTTATTGCATGAAATTGACTTTGACCAATTAACAGTTCAGAAAATCTGCGAAGAATCTGATATTAATCGTAGTACATTTTATCGCTATTTTGAGGATAAGTATAATTTACTATATCACGTAACTCAGCATATAACAGAACTGTTATATAAGGAAGTACAAGCTACACGTTGCGATTCTATTTTTGAGGCGTTAATATATTATGTTGATGCTAATAAAAAATTATTCAAGCATTTAGCTATATCATCACGCCAAGTGGATATTTTTAACGCTTTGAACCAAATAGGCAGCAAGCTTCTGAAAGAACAATCTTCGACAAATAATGATGTGCTGTCTATCAAAATACGTCATTCAAAACATCCGCAATTGTTATGCGATTTTTACAGTAGTGGAATTATTGAAGTATTAAAGCAATGGCAAAAAAATAATTATACGTATACTGTAGATGAATTAGTAGAAATGACAAAAGAAGGGCCAGATAATATATTTCTATAAACCCGTGGTCATCAGCCATTACTAAAATTGTATAGGTTTTCTGCTCATAAAAATGCTCCCTCCAAAATTCCACTTTTTAGGTGTCTACTTTGAAAGGAGCATATCATTTTGAAACGATTAAGAGACTCTTTTTTCAATAAAGTAGTCTCGTTTAATATCTCTTTTGGATAATCACCAATTATATAAATGTCTCCCTTGTGTGTAGAAGAAAAAGTATTGCTTTTGGATTTAATAAAGTACTTAGAAAACCTTGTCTATAAGAAATTAATTTATGGTTTTTGTTATTACCGTCAAAATCTACCGTATATAACTGGTTAATATCATCTTTTTTGAAACCAGAAATAATACTAGAAATACCCAAGTAAATTAAATAAATAATACCTAAAATTTTAATTGTTTGGAAAATAAAGTAAAAATTAGTGAGTAAAATAATAAGGCCAGCAACTGATAAAGATATGTAAATGATATGCGCAGTGGCACTACCTAATACAGCAATACCGCCGCCCTTTTCCCATAAGCAATGGTATTTTTCATAACAACAAAAAAATCAGGGCCAGGGACAATCGTTATAACAATTACTATTGCTAAAAATGATAGAAGGTTACTCATGGTTGTCGCTCCTTTTTATAGATAATATAATCTATTATAATATAAACAAAGAAGCAAAGAAATTAATTTTCAGAAATTTTCATTAACGCTTAAAATACAAAGGACCCTATATAGAATTAACATAACAGATGATTATCAGAAGTTATCACTATATAAAAAAGGCACTAAAAGGTTATAACCTTTTAGTGCCTAATTAATTATATTAGCTACCAAAAAACCGGCTCCAAAACCCCTTTTTAGGTGCTTCCTCTTCCCTATTACCAGGATCACTCTTGATTTCTTCAGATGGTTTATCATTCTTTTGGAATTCATCTTCTTTTATACTTTCAATCTTTTTCTCTTCAGATATATCTGTATGTTCCACTTCTGTTTCTGATGGCTCATTTTCTTCTTGTTGTTGGTTGATATTTGGAGATTCTTTAGTAAAAGTTGCTTCTTGCGCATTGACGTTTTGTCTATCATTAGTCGTTGTATCAAAAGAATAATTAAGCTGTCGTTCTTCTTCTAATTGATGTTCTAGCTTTTGAATTTTTTTATTACTTTCCAAAGCTAAAATTTGTTGATTCTCCAATAGTTTATTCAATGTATTAACATTGCTATTCTGTTGGTCTAATTGTTTAGTCAGACTTCCAATATATTTTTCATCATTTTTAGCTCTAGTTTCGAATATTTCTATTTGTTTTTCTAATTCATTCACTTTTGTTTTTAGTGTATCAGAACTATCAATATTGCTATATACTGTATTTTCAACTTCTGGATATTTTTTATTAAAGTCTTCTTTTTTAACAGTTTCCCTATTTTCTATCGTATTTTCTTTTTTAGTTATTTTTTCTATAATTCTCAAGTAATCATCATTATTAATATAATTAACACCGTTTTCTTTTTTAAAAGAAACATTTAAGTTTTTAGCATTATTAACAATAGTTTGTTTGGTTACATTCAGTTCATCAGCAACCATTTTAATAGTTTTCATAACATCCATCCTTAGGTACTAAATTAGGTACCTAAATTTTACCACCTAACGAAGTTTTTTTCATCTTTTACCACCTAGGTTTAGTGGCTAATTTAGCACCTAAATGCCTAATTAGATACCTATACAGTATTATAACTACCTAATTAGGCACTAAAAATATTATAGGTAGTATTTTGAGGTTATAGAATAATTCTAACTATTCTTAAAACGCTTTATATACAGGTTTAAAAGTGTTAATATTATTTTATGAATATTAAAAGAGCCAATGCTATTGGCGTAGCATCGGCTCTCGGTAATAAAACGATTTGCATTCGTTTGTTTATATATTTTTTTGATACTTGTATTATATATATCTAGTCATCTAAGTGCAAGCACAAAACATGTAACTTTCGTAAAAATTGTTTTATTACCTCAATCCCAAAATAAATGGAAATGAGGTTTTTATT